>CAZZVR010000085.1:0-5781 GCA_964657595.1 Burkholderia sp. PAMC 26561
ATCTCGCCCTCACCGGTGCCGCCCTCCTGGGCGGCCTCACCCGGGGCCGGACGGTGCCCGGCGAGCCGGCGGGCGGGCGACGGACGATCCTCATCAGCGGCGGCAAGATGACCAAGGCCCTGGCTCTGGCCCGGGCGTTCCACCGCGACGGCCACCGCGTGATCCTCGTCGAGTCCGGTCGCTACCGGTTCAGCGGTCACCGCTTCTCCCGCGCGGTGGATGGCTTCCACATCATCCCGCCCGCGTCGTCGCCGGCCTACGGGCCGGCACTCGTCGACATCGTCCGCCGGGAGGGCGTCGACGTCTACGTGCCGGTCTGCAGCCCGGCCTCAGCGGCCGCCGACGCCGAGGCCAAGGCCGAGCTGGAGGAGTTCTGCGAGGTCATGCACTTCGACCCCCAGGTGCTCGCCCAGCTCGACGACAAGCACCACTTCGCCGAGACCGCGGCCGGGCTCGGCCTCTCGGTCCCCGACGCCCACCGGATCACCGAGCCCCAGCAGGTCCTCGACTTCGACTTCACCCACGCCCAGCCGCCCTACATCCTCAAGAGCATCGCCTATGACCCGGTGCGGCGGATGGACCTCACCCAGCTGCCCCAGGTCGACCCGGACCGCGCCCGGGCGTTCGTGGAGAGCCTGCCGATCAGCCCCGAGAACCCCTGGGTGATGCAGTCGTTCGTGTCCGGTGAGGAGTTCT
The DNA here is from genome assembly GCA_964657595.1 of Burkholderia sp. PAMC 26561. Lineage (GTDB taxonomy): Bacteria > Actinomycetota > Thermoleophilia > Solirubrobacterales > Solirubrobacteraceae > Palsa-465. The sequence continues at coordinate 697 of CAZZVR010000085.1, forward strand.
GCACCCACTCGACCGCGCGCGACGGGCGAGTCCAGCTGCACTGCTGCTGTGCCTCCTCGGCCTTCCAGCTCAACTACGAGATGGTCGACATCCCCGAGATCGAGGCGTGGGTGCGGCGCTTCGTGGCCGGCCTCAAGCTCACCGGGCAGGTCTCGCTCGATTTCATCCGCGGCGCCGACGGCCGGTTCTACGCGATCGAGTGCAACCCCCGCACCCATTCGGCGATCACCATGTTCTACAACCATCCCGGGGTGGCCGCCGCGTTTCTCGAGCCCAGCGAGGCGACGCTGACGCCGCTGGCCTCCAGCCGCCCGACCTATTGGCTCTATCACGAGCTGTGGCGGGCCCTGTCCTCGCCGCGCCAGGCCCGCGGCGCGCTGGCGCGGATCCGGGCGGGCAAGGAGGCGATCTTCGCCTGGGACGACCCGCTGCCCTTCCTGCTCGTCCATCACCTGCAGATCCCCGCGCTGCTGCTGGGTAACCTGCGCCGCGGTCGTCCCTGGACGCGCATCGACTTCAACATCGGCAAGCTCGTCGAGCCGGGCGGGGACTAGCCGTTGCCCCTGCGCGTCCTGCATCTCACCGGCTCGACGACCACGCTTGAGCTCGACGATCTGTCGCGGCTCTATGCGAGCGACTGCCTCGACGCGATCGAGGACGCCTCGCTGTATGAGCCGCTGGTCGCCCACGTCGATCCCGACGGGGTGTGGCGCTTCCCCACCGATCTGTCCGACAGCGCCATTGCTGCCGCGCCCCCGCTGCGCGCGGCGGCGGCGATCAGCCACCTCGGCGAGCTCGAGATCGACGTGATGGTGCCGCATATGTTCTGTCTGGCCGGCATGACCCGCTACCGGGCCCTGTTCGAAGCCCTCGGCATCCCCTACATCGGCAACACGCCGGAGGCGATGGCGCTCACCGCACGCAAGGACCTGGCGCGCGCGATCATCGATTCCGCCGGGGTCAACGTCCCGGCCGGCGTGGTGGTCCGCGGTGGCGAATCCTGTGACCTGGAGGGCGTAGAGCTGCCGGTGGTGGTCAAGCCCCGCGACGGTGACAACTCCGCCGGGGTGACCCTGGTGCGCGACCCCGGCGCGTACGCCGCCGCGGTGGCCGAGGCCTGTGAGTACGGCTCCGCGGCGCTGGTCGAGCAGTACATCCCGCCCGGTCGCGAGGTGCGCTGCGGGATCCTCGTGCGTGACGGAGAGCTGATCTGCCTGCCGCTGGAGGAGTATCCCGTCGACGACGCCGATCATCCCGTCCGGGTCGCCTCCGACAAACTCGCCCGATCCGAGGTGGGCGAGCTCGAGCTCGTCGCCAAGGGCGGTACCCGCGCCTGGATCGTCGACCCCGAGGATCCGGTCTGTGCCGGGGTCTGGGCCGCCGCCCTGCGCTGTCATGACGCGCTCGGCTGTCGCCACTACAGCCTGTTCGATTTCCGTATCGACGCCGCGGGCGAGCCGTGGTTCCTCGAGGCGGGCCTCTACTGCAGCTTCGCGCCCAAGAGCGTGGTGGCCACCATGGCCGCCGCCGCGGGCATCCCGGTGACCGAGCTGTTCGCCCAGGCGGCGCACGAGGCGCTCACCCACCAGCTGACCGGACGTACCTCATGACGGAAAGGAGCGGCCGATGAAGACCGCAGCGCTCGAACCCCTCGGTGCCATCGTCACCGACGTCCGCGTCGACACCCTCGACGCCTTCACCGCCCACCGCCTGACCGACCTGCTGGCGCGCAGCGGCGTGGTCATCCTGCCCGACCAGGAGGCCGACGACGCGCGCTTCCTCGCCTTCCTGCGCAGCCTCGGCCCGCTCACCTTCACCAAGGGCGAGACGCCGGTCGAGGGCTGCCCGGAGCTCAACGTGGTCTCCAACGTCGGACGCAGCACGCCACCCAAGAGCAACTGGCACGTCGACACCAGCTACGTCAGCGAACCGCCCGCCTACACGGCACTGCGCGTGGTGCAGGTGCCGGCCCAGGGGGGTGAGACGCTGTTCTCGGACCAGTACGCGGCCTACGACACGCTCGACGACGATCTGCGCGACGAGCTGGCGGGACGCCAGATCACTCATGTCGCCAGTGGCGTGGAACTCGACGACGGTGATGAGCGCGAGGCCCACCACCCGGTGTTCCGCCAGCATCCCATCTCCTCCTACACATCCCTGTACCTGACCACGCCGGCGCGCTGCCGGGCGGTCAGCGGGATGAGCGACGAGGAGTCCCGTCAGGTGATCGCGGCGCTGTATGAGCACTCCACGCGCGAGGAGAACGTGATGCGTCACGCGTGGGCGCCGGGCGACGTCGTCATCTGGGACAACGGCTGTGTTCTGCACAAGGCCGATCACAGCGGCGTGGACGGAGACCGGGTCCTGCACCGCGGCCTGGTGGCGCGCTACCCGACGCTGTAGTCCCCGCGGCGCCAGCCGTTAACACCGGGCAGAGGCCCGGCCCGATAAAACTGAGGCGTTGTCCTCTCTGGCGATAGACGAACCTGCGGGTTCCCGGACCGATCCCGGGAGCCCTCGGCGCGGGCCGTTGGGTCGCGCCGGCGCGGCCTGGCTGCTCGCCCTGGTCGTCGTCCTGGCGCTGGGTGGGCTGTTGGCCCTGGCCGGTCATGCGCGCCCCGCCTACGACGCCTTCGGCTGGCTGGTGTGGGGGCACCAGACGCTGCACGGGAGCCTCAACCTGGACGCGGCTCCGTCGTGGAAGCCACTGACCTTCCTCTTCACGCTGCCCTTCTCGCTGCTGGGCGACAGCGCCGCGATGTGGATGTGGGTGCTCACCGCCTGTGCCGGCGCCGTAGCCGGGCCCCTTATGGCCGCTCGCGTGGCCTACCGGCTGGCGCCCCCGGGTGAGGGCTGGATGCCGCACTGGCTGCCGCCGGCGCTGGCGGCCCTCATCGCCGGCGCCGCCACGGCCACCATGACGGTGGCGGCCAAGACCACGCCGATCGACATGGGCCTGCTGCGCCAGGTGCTCATCACCACCTCGGACCCCCTGATCCTGGCCTTGTGGCTCGGGGCGGTGGACTGTCACCTGTCCCGACGCCACGGTTGGGCGCTGGGGCTGGGGTGGCTGACTGCCCTGGGGCGTCCCGAGGCCGGGATCTTCCTGGTCGGCTACGCACTCTGGCTGTGGCTGAGGGTTGCCCGCCTGCGCCCCTGGGCGCTGGCCGCGGTGATCAGCCTGCCGGTGGCGTGGTTCCTCGCCCCGGCCCTGGCCTCGCACAGCTGGATGAGCGCCGGGGACCTCGACCTGGGCCAGCCGACGGCGATCCACGGCAACAAGATCCTCGGGGTGCTCGACCGGACCCGGGCGCTGTCAGGCACCACGATGCAGATCGAGGTGGCGGCGTCCATCCTCGTCGTCCTCCTGCGCCGCGACGTCGTCACGCTCAGCCTGGCCGGATTGGCCCTGGTGTGGACGATCGTCGAGATCGCCTTCGCCCTCCACGGCTGGTCCGCGGTCCAGCGTTACATGATCGAGGCCGGCGGACTGCTGGCGGTGGTCGGGGGCGTGGGGGCGGCCCACGCGCTCGCCTGGCCCGCCGCCCGGCTGGGCCGGCTGCGCCTGCCGGTCAGCCTGCTCGGCCTGCTCGCCGTGGTCGGCTTCGGCGTGGCCTCGGTCCCGTTCGCCCGCCACAGCGTCGATGGCGCGCGCGGGGTGATCGAGAACCAGAAGCTCAACGCCGGGGAGGCGGACGGTCTGGCACGCCTGATGGCCCGGACGGGTGGAGCCCGCCGCGTGCTGGACTGCGGGGCGCCGGCCGGCGCGTTGGGCTGGCAGAGCAGCCTGGCCTGGCACCTCGGCCTGAATGTCGCCAGCGTCGGCTACGCGCCCCGCTCGCACTACACGAGCCATCCGGTGGCCTACTTCACCCGGAGCGGAACCCACTGGAGCATCCGGCTGCTCAACACGCCCGCCGCGCTGCAGACGCGCTGTGCGGCGCTCAACGGCCTCACGAGCTGAGCTCCGATCCGAGTCGGCACTACACTTTGTGAAGTATGGCCACCGAACATCTCAAGACCCGGCCCCACCGCTACGGCGACATCGTCGAGGCGATCGGCCACACCCCGCTGGTCGAGCTCCAGCACCTGAGTCCCAAGCCCGGGGTGCGGATCTGGGCCAAGCTGGAGTCCCATAACCCGACCGGGTCGGTCAAGGACCGCGTGGCCCGGGCGCTGATCGAGGACGCGGAGGAGAAGGGCCTCATCCGGCCCGGCCAGACGATTCTCGAGCCGACCTCGGGCAACACCGGGATCGCCCTGGCGATGATCGCCCGGCGCCGCGGCTACAAGCTCAAGGTGGTCATGCCCGACAACGTGACCCCGGAACGCACCCAGCTGCTGACGATGTACGGCGCCGAGATCGTCTACAGCGACGGGTCACAGGGCTCCAACGGGGCGGTGGCCAAGGCGCTGGAGATGGCCGAGCAGGACCCGAGCGTCTACATGCCCTACCAGTACGGCAATCCGGCCAACCCGGAGGCGCACTACAACGGTACGGCGGTGGAGATCCTCGAGGCGCTCGACGGCCAGGTCAGCGCGTTCGTGGCGGGCCTCGGCACCGGGGGCACGCTGATGGGCAACGGCCGGCGCTTCCACGAGGAGCTGGGCGACAGCGTCAAGATCGTCGCGGCCGAGCCGATGCAGGGCGAGCCCGTCCAGGGCCTGCGCTCCCTCGACGACGGCTTCATCCCGCCGATCATCGACCTCAGCGTGCTGGATCGCAAGATCTTCGTGACCAATCGCGACGCGATCATCTGGACGCGCAAGCTGCTGGACGAGGAGCAGATCTTCGCGGGCGTCTCATCGGGCGCGATCGCGCGCGTAGCCGTGCGGATCGCCAGCGAGATGGACGAGGGCAACGTCGTGTTCATCGTGTGTGACGACGGCTGGAAGTACCTGTCCAGCGGCATCTACACGCTTCCGGTGGATGAGGTCGAGAACCTCGATTCCACCGTCTGGTGGTAGCCCGGCCCTCGACGTCGGTTCAGCAGGCGGTGTCGAGCTTGCCGCGCCGCTCCAGGCGGAAGCTGCGGGCATGATCGTCGCGGCGGAACGAGCGGACCTGGGGAGGACGCACCTCGG
>CAZZVR010000085.1:5791-15372 GCA_964657595.1 Burkholderia sp. PAMC 26561
CGTTGGCCACCGAGGTGCGAACGCTGGCCCGGGCCAGGATCGCGTCAGCGACCGACGCCTCGTCGACGACATACATTCCATCCGCAATGAGCGTTTTCAGTAGACGAATGTGGCTGTTCATGGGGTTGTATCGACCCCCAATGTAACCCGCTTGAGAGCCGTTGGACACTTTTCTAGACGCTGCGACGACGCCCGTTCGTCTGAGCTGACGCGCTAGCCTCGCCCCAGCCATGAAGATCAGCGCTCGGATCTATGAGGAAATGATCTCCCACGCCCTCGAGGACGCTCCCGACGAGTGCTGCGGGATGGTGTCCGCCCGCGACGGGGAGGCCGTCACCCTCCACCGGATGACGAACATCGCCCACAGCCCCCTGCGCTATGAGATGGACGCCAAGGAGCAGTTCCAGATCGAACTGGGCGAGATCGACGACCGGGGCCTGGCCCTGGGGATCGTCTATCACTCCCACACCCGCAGCGCGCCCTATCCGTCCCAGACCGACATCAACCTCGCCTACCACCCGGATGCGATCTACGTGATCGTCGGGGTCAAGGACCCCGACCAGCCCGAGGTCAGGGGCTACACGATCCGTGACGGTGAGGTCGCCGAGGTCGAACTCGAGGTCACGCCCTAGTTGATGGCTCCGGGGCGCGTTGGACGCCCCGAGGTCCTCCCGGGAGGGACGGGCCAAAGCATCCGCATCTAAGGATTCGGCCCGTCGCTGCCCCAGGCGCGCTGGCGAGGACAAGTCAGTGCGCTGCCAGCGCCAGGGCGGCCTTCAGTGCGAGGCGGCCAGGCGCGAGAGGTGCGAGCGCCAGGCACCCTCGGTGTGCACCGTCGGCCGGCCGGCGAAGGCCTTGACCAGCGCGCCGCGGGCGCCTTCGGGGTGCAGCCGTTCGGCCAGCTCGACGGCCGCCCGCTCCCCCTCCTCACGGACCAGCAGATCGATGAGCGTGCCGGCCAGCAGCGGCGCCTCCCGGGCGCTCGGGGGGAACCGAGGCGCAGAGCCCGCGCGCAGACGGGCGACGACCAGGGGACGGGCGGCTGCGCTCTCACCGCTGAACCAGCGCGACGCGCCCTCCAGCAGCCAGGCCCAGCGCAGGGAGACCACAGCGCGCGCGGGGGCGAGGGCGCGGTGCAGGTCGTGGTTGGCCGCGATGATCACCCGGCGCGTGTACAGCGTCTCCGCCGCATGGGTGAGCACGGCCGCCAGCGCGGGGTTGCCCGCCGCCCGGGCGCGCAACGCCGGTGGCGACAGCAGGTGGATCTCATGCTCGGTCACCCAGCCCGTGAGCAAGGGACGGCTCGCCGGGTCACTGCGGCGCCACTGGACGGCGAGCAGCGGGTTGACCGCGGCGAGGAAGCGCGGGCCGTCGTGCATGACCAAGGTGAGGTCATCCACCGGGTGGGGGAAGGCCGTCTGGAGACCGCTCCGCAGAGCCTCGAGTGAGCCGAGCAGACGGGCCACGTCCTCGGTGCAGTCACCTGAATGACGGCACTGGAACGAGGGCGACTCTGATTGGACCCAGGCCATGATGGGCGCGGCCGGGGCGATCTGACCGATCGCCCCGGTGACAGCGCTCAGACCAGTGCGGGCTGACGATCGCCGCACACGGCGGCGATCTCCTCGGCGGCGCGGAAGAACTCCTCGTCCGACAGCACCGGGGTGCCCTCGAAGGGGAGATCGCGCGTCAGCTCGAGCCAGGATCGACATCCGCCGTACTCATCGCGCACCTTGACGGTGACGGGGCGGGGGATGCGGTAGGTCCGCAGCAGGATCACGTGGAGAGGATGGCGACGCTTCCAGGCGAGGCGCTTCTCGGCGTAATCGGTGCTCCAGACATAGAACGGTGACAGGGCGTCGACGGCGCGACGGTCAGTGACGGTGTAGTGCGCCGCGACCTCAGCCCAGGCGCGGATGCGGACACGATCGGGTTGGCTGATATCGGCACCGCGGAGGACGGTCGAGGGTGATGGCTCACCCTCTGACCAGACGCCCTCCTCGAGCGCGCGAGCCAGTTCGGGCCGGTGGGACTCCCGGACCAGATCGGTGCTCTGGTGGTCGAAGGTGGGGTAGAGGAAGAACCGCTCGTGTTCGAGTGAGAAGTGCTTCCCAGGCTCGCGGATACCGCCCTTGCGAAGCGTCAAGAGCTGCTCGCCCTCCGCCAGTGCGCGGACGGTAACCGCCCATTCTTTAAAAGCAATCGGCATGTGATCCAGTGGGAGAGATGGAGTGGTTAGACAGCCCCGCCGGTGGTTGGGTGAGACAACTTCGCGGGGCCTGGCTAATCCTACGTGAGTTTCTTCGAATCCCCAAATGTGCCTGTAAATTGACGCCTTTTGCGGTCCTCTACGGATGCCGTCCCGGCCGGGCTCCCATGGACGTCCATGTATCGCTCAGCGGCCCGGCGCTGAGCGCCGCTCAGCCACCGATCCGGACCCCGCGGTCGCGCTCCCGCGGCTCGCTCAGCGCGGCGCAACCGGCGGACCCGGACCGTAGCCGCCACCGCCGGGGGTCTCGATCCTCAGGCGCTGGCCCGCGCGCATACGGCCGGTGGTCTTGGCCGCCAGGGCCTCACCGTCGAGGGTGTTGGCGCCGGTCCGTCCGGGCGCGGCGCCGGCGGCGCCGGGTGGGGGGACGCGGCGGCGTTCAGTGATCAGGCTGTAGGTGAGGGGGGCCAGGGCCTCGAGCTCGCGGATCACCCCGTCACCGCCGCGGTGGGCGCCGGCGCCGCCGGACTGGCGGCGGATCTCATAGCGGGTCATGCGCAGCGGGTACTCGAGCTCCAGCGCCTCGACCGGCGTGTTGAGCGTGTTGGACATCGCCACGTGCACGCCCGAGGGTCCGTCGGCCACCGCCGAGGCGCCCTGGCCGCCGCCGGTCGTCTCGTAGTAGACGGTGTGCGCGTCACCCAGGGTCAGGTTGTTCATCGTCCCCTGGCCGAGGGCGTGACCGAAGGCCCCGAGGACCAGGTCGGCGACCCGCGAGGAGGTCTCGACGTTGCCGGCGGCCACGGCGGCGGGGGGACGGGCGTTGAGCAGGCTGCCCCGCGGAGCGATCACCGTGACGGGGCGGTAGGCCCCGGCTGAGGCGGGGATGTCGGGATCGGTCAGCACCTTGACCGCGAAGTAACAGGCCGACTGGGTGACCGCCAGGGGACAGTTGAGGTTGCCGTCGTGCTGGTCGGCCGATCCGCTGAAATCGAGGGTGAGCTCATCCCCGGTGACCGTGGCGGTGAGCGCCAGACGCAGTTCACCGTCATCGAGCTCGAGCACGTCCTCGCGGCGGTAGACGCCGTCGGGGATCTCGGCCAGCTTGGCCCGCGTGCGCCGCTCGGCGTAGTCGAGCACCTCGTCCAGTCCCGCCGTGCCGATCTCCGCCAAGCGCCGGGCGCCGGTGTGACAAGCGGCCAGCTGGGCGCGCAGGTCCGCACGGCGCTGCTGGGGCGCGCGCATCTGGGCGACCAGCTCCTCGATCGTGGCGGCGTCGAGCACCCGCGGGCTGATGACCACGCCCTCGTCGGCCAGACTGCGGCTGTCGGCGGGCATGGAGCCCGGGGTGGGGGAGCCGACGTCGGCGTGGTGGGCGCGGGCGGCGGCGAAGCCGATGATCGCCTGACCCTCGAGCACCGGGCAGATCACCGTGATGTCGGGCAGGTGGGTGCCGCCGGCGTAGGGATCGTTGAGGATGAAGGCGCCAGCCTGACCCGGCCCGCACCATGCGTCGATCGCCAGCGCCTGGGTGAGCTCGCGCACCACCGCCACCGCGGCCGGCATCGCGCCGAGGTGCACGGGGATGTGCTCGGCCTGCATGACCATCTGGCCCGCGGCGTCGAACAGCGCGGTGGACGCGTCGCGGCGCTCCTTGATGTTGGGCGAGTGGGCCGAGCGGATGAGCACCGTCCCCATCTCCTCACACGCCGCCGCCAGGCGCCCGGTCAGCAGGCTGAGCTCTACCGCATCCACAGCTTCACCGTTCCGCTCTCATCCATCTCGCCGCGCCAATGCTCGGGAACCAGCACGGTGGTCTCAGGAAGCACCACGACTCCGGAGATCTCACGCGACTCTCCGGGGTCGGGCAGCTCCAACGCCGGTGACGGACCAAAGGCGCTCACCCGCACCGTCACCAGCTCCACCTCCGCGTCCGGATCCGTGAACCCGTAGCGCGCCTCGTGCTCTGCCTCAAAGGCCTCACGTAGCTGCTCGGGCTCGCACTCGACAGCCAGCTCGAAGCTCTGTCCGGCGTAGCGGACCTCGTACCGCACCCTCTCAGCGCCCGGCGGTTCCCGAAACTTCCCTATCGCGCGGTTCCGCAGCGATAGGGAAATTTCGTGAATCCGGCGGGCACTGAGGTCAGCGCCGCTGAGGAGCACGGTCTGTGAGATGTCGTGGCGCTCGGGCGCGATGACCAGCCCAAGGGCAGCCAGGACTCCGGCGTTCCCCGGAATGAGGATGGCCGAGATCCCCAGCTCGTCGGCGATGTCGGTGGCGTGCAGGCCGCCCGCGCCCCCGAAGGCGATCAACGTGTGATCCCGCGGATCGATGCCGCGGTCCACGGTGATGCTGCGCAGAGCGCCCGCCATCTCGGAGCAGGCGATCGCCCGGATACCCCGGGCGCAGTCCTCGGGGCTCAGGCCCAGCTCCGCAGCGAGCTGCGCGACCGCCTGGTGGGCCGCGGCGGCGTCGAGGCACACGCCACCGGCCAGGGGCGTGCCGGGGTCGAGATGGCCGAGCACGAGGTTGGCGTCGGTCACCGTCGGCTCGGTCCCGCCGCGGCCGTAGCCCGCCGGACCCGGATCGGCTCCGGCGGAGCGGGGGCCCACGCGCAGGGCTCCGCCGGCATCGCGCCAGGCGATCGAGCCGCCACCCGCGCCGACGGTGTGAATGGCCAGGGCGGGCAGGGCGACCGGGCGCCCGGCGATGTGGCCCGACGCTGCCTCCGCCACCGCGCCGTCCGCGATCACGCACACGTCACATGACGTGCCGCCCATGTCGAAGCAGAGACCCTGTCGAACCCCGTGGGTCCGCGCCGCGAAGGCCGCCCCGGCGGCACCGCCCGCGGGACCGGACAGCACGGTGAGGGCGGCGTGAGCGGCGGCGGTGTCGAGGTCGAGCAGGCCGCCGTTGGAGGCGATGATCGCCGGCTCCGGCAGCCCCGCCGCCGCGCACGCCCGGGCCAGGCGGCGCAGGTAGCCGCCCAGCAGCGGGGAGATCGCCGCGTCCAGTTCGGTGGTGGCGGCGCGCTCGTACTCGCGGAAGGTGCCCACCAGCTCGCTCGACAGGTGCACCGAGATCTCCGGAGCGTCCCGCGCGAAGGCGTCGGCGATCAGGCGCTCGTGCTCGGGATGGCGGTAGGCGTGCAGCAGCACGACCGCCACGGCGCTGGCGCCGTTGGTGGTCCCACCGACCACCAACCGGCCCACCTCCTCGGGGGTGAGCGCCTTCAGGGGTCCGTCGGGGGTCATCCGCTCCGCCGCGCCGAAGCGCAGCTCGGGCCCGATCAGCGGTGCCGGTCCGCGCGCCTGGAGCCGGTAGAGCTCGGGCCGGTTCTGGCGCGCCAGCTCCACCACGTCGGTGAAGCCCTCGGTGGCGATCAGCGCGGCGCGGGCGCTGGCACCCTCCAGCAGGGCGTTGGTGCCGACGGTCATCCCGTGGGCGAAGCGCGCCACGTCCTCCGGCCCCGCCCCCGCCTGGGTCAGCACCGCACGCACGACGGCGAGCACGCCACGGGACTGATCCTCGGGGGTGCTGGGGGATTTGGCCGTGAAGATGTGCGCGCCGGTGGCGAGCACCGCGTCGGTGAAGGTGCCGCCGACGTCCACCCCGAGGAGCATTCAGGACGCGATCATAAACCTGGGGGACGGCCGGCCCGGTAGCCGACCGCGTCACCCGGGGCCGCTGTCGCGCCCTCAGACCCCGTCGCCCTCAGGCCACGGCTGCGGCCGGCTGCTGGATCTCCTCGGTCTCGGCCAGATGCTGATGGGAGGGGCAGTAGCCGTTCTGGGGCAGCGGCATGCGCTGGCACGGCGTGCCCTTGCGGGTCGACGCGCGGCACTGCATCGGATTTCCGTAGACGTCGAAGCCGTTGTGGGGCTGGTGCATGAGGAACTCGTCCGCGAACGCCATGTAGCGCTCGACGACGGCGAGCACTCGGCGCTGGGACATCATCGGGAAGTAGATCCGGATGTCGTTGAACAACGTGCGCGCCGGGCGTGCGAAGTAGTGGCGGTCGGTGGCGAGCCGCTCGATGGCCGCCTCGCACGCTCGTAACACCCGCTCGTGATTGGTGTACTGGTTGCCCGAGGTGGACTCGATGATCTCATCCGCGAGTTCGCGGTAGATCGCCCTGCTGAAGCGGTACATCCCTATCTCTCCTTTCCGGCAACTTGCCGGGGCCTTCCGTGCAGCGATTTTGTACCCGGAAGGCCGTGCTTGGCTAGGGGGATTGTATTAACAACGTGTTAATGCGTGATCTCGGTCACGGATCAACCGACAGATATGTCGGGTGGAAAGGGCCGCTCAGGACCAGGTTTGGCGCTCGGGCAGGGCGCCCGGGATGAGCACGACGTGCTGGTTGTCCCAGGCCGGGTCCCGCTCGGGAAAGTCGTCGCGCTTGTGGGCGCCGCGGCTCTCGGTGCGGGTCAGCGCGGCGGTGGCGATCAGCTGGACGAGCGGGTGGGGATCGTGGCGCAGACGGGTGAGGCCCTCCCCGGTGCGCTGAAGGCCGGCGTCGCTCCAGAGCGCATCGCGGCTCGCCGGGGTGAGGGTCGGCGGCGGCCCGGAGGAGGTCGACTCAGAGGCGGTCTCGGCGCGGGCGGGCAGCGGCGGTTCGCCCGCGGCGGCGCGGGCGGCCTGGCCTCCGAAGACGAAGCACTCGGTGAGCGAGTTGGAGGCCAGTCGGTTGGCTCCGTGCAGCCCGGTGCAGGCGCATTCGCCGACGGCGAACAGGCCTCCCAGCGTGGTCCGAGCATCCAGGTCGGTGGCGATCCCGCCCATCATGTAGTGCGCGGCGGGGGCCACCGGAATGAGCTGGCGTTCGGGGTCGATGCCGACTTCCCGCAGGTGGCTCACCACGTTGGGGAACAGTGCCGGGTCGACCTCGCGCATGTCGAGGCTCACGGCGGGCTCATGGCTGGCGGCCAACTCGTCATGGATGGCCCGGGCGACCTCGTCCCGGGGGGCGAGCTCGTCGACGAAGCGCTCGCCCGCGTGGTTGCGCAGCAGCGCCCCTTCACCGCGGATCGCCTCGGTGACGAGAAAGCCGTCGGCCGCGGAGCTGCCGTTGAGGCCGACCACGGCGGTGGGGTGGAACTGCATCAGCTCGATGTCGGCCAGGGCGGCGCCGGCCCGGTAGGCGAGCAGCAGGCCGCCACCGACCGCGGGGCGGGGGTTGGTGGTGCGCGCCCACAGGGCCGCGGCCCCGCCGGTGGCCAGCACGGTGGCGCGGGCGAAGCGCCGCTCGCCGGTCTTCAGCTCCACGCCGGTGGCCCGGCCGTCGCAGGTGAGGATGGCGGTGACCGGCGCACCCTCGATCACCTCGATGTTCGGATCCGCGGCGGCGGCCGCGGACAGCTGACGCACGATGCGACGCCCGGTGGCGGCCCCGCCGGCGTGCACCACGCGGCGGATGTGATGGCCCCCCTCGAGGCCCAGCAGCGGGCGGCCCTGATGATCGGAGTCGAAGTTGACCCCGAGGCGGGCCAGGTCGCGGACGGCGTCGGGCGCGGCGTCGGTCAGCAGCTTCGCGGCGCTGGACTTGACCGCGTCACGACCGGCCGCCAGCGTGTCGGCGAGGTGCTCGGCCGGGCTGTCGTCCTCGGCCATGGCGGCGGCCAGGCCGCCCTGGGCCCAGTAGGAATTCGCCTCCGCCAGCGGCCGGGAGGAGATGAGGGTGACCTGGGCCCCGTCACGGGCGGCGGTGAGCGCGGTGTAGAGCCCCGCGCCGCCGGCGCCGACGACGATCAGATCCCTGCCGTGGCCGGGCGAGCGGGACATTGGCTCTACGGTACTCACCGGTGAGCCTGCTCTTCTCCCACCCCGCCTCGCTCGAACACGACACCGGGGGACACCCTGAGAACGCCTCGCGCCTGCGGGCGATCACGGCGCACCTGGAGCCGGTCAATTGGCTGGGCTGGGAGCGTGTCGCGTCCCCGGCCGCCGATCCCGACGTCCTGGCCCTGGTCCACCCGCCGGCGTACATCGCCGCGATCCGGGACGCGGCCGCCGTGGCAAGCGCCGAGCGTCCGGTGCGCCTCGATCCCGACACGGTGGTGAGCCCGGGGTCCTATCTGGCCGCCGTGCACGCCGCCGGCGGCGCCGTCGAGATGGTGCGCCGGCTCGGGGTGGAGCGCGATCACCGGGTCGGCTTTGCCATCCACCGCCCGCCCGGACACCACGCTCCGGCCGACCGGGCGATGGGCTTCTGCCTGTTCAATCACGTCGCGGTGGCCGCGCGCTACGCCCTCGACGGGCTCGGCCTCGAGCGTGTGGCGATCATCGACTGGGACGTCCACCACGGGAACGGGACCCAGGACATCTTCTGGGAGTCCGGTGCGGTCCTGTTCGCGTCGATCCATCAGATGCCGCTCTATCCCGGCAGTGGCGCCGCCGACGAGATCGGGGCGGGCCCGGGGACCGGCCTGACCCTCAACCTCCCGGTTCCGCCCGGTGCGGGGGATGACGCCTTCATCTCACGCCTCGAGCACGAGATCATTCCGCGCGTGCGCCAGTTCACCCCCGACCTGGTGCTCGTCTCGGCCGGCTTCGACGCCCACGTCGAGGATCCGCTCGCCAATTGTCGGGTGACCGAGCAGGGTTTCGCGGAGATGGCCCGCGGAGTCCAGGGCATCGCGGATGAGTTCCAGGTGCCGCTCGGTCTGGTGCTCGAGGGTGGTTATGACCCGGACGCGCTGGCGGCCAGTGTCGCCACGACGATGGCCGCCCTGGGCACCTGATGCGGTCACCCGCACCGGCGGTGGGGTGGGAGATCAGCCCCCGCCGGGACGCTGGACCAGCGCGGCGAGGGCGCGGGCCTGGCCCTGGCTGACCTGACGGTGGGCCGCGGCCCGGGCCTGGGCGTAGGTCGGGTAGCGGCCGGAGAAGATGAGCCACGGGCCCCGGAAGCGCATCTCAGGGTGCTGGGCGATGCTGAGCACCCCCACGTCGCTGACCCCGGCGGCCCGGAGCCGGGTGGCGTCCCGCGTCGCCGCGGCCTGGGCGGGTGCGGCGGCGAGCAGCACCGTGTAGCCGTCCAGACCGGGCGGCCAGGCGGCGATCGTCGCCGTCCGGGGGGCGGCCGTCGTGTTGATCACCGTGACCTGGCCGGCGTGATGGGTGAGCTGGGTGACCGCGAAGACGAGGACGCCGGCGATGACCAGCACGACCGCACCGACCACGAGCAGCGGCACCCGCCAATCCGGCGGCCGGGCGATGATGGTGCGGGCGGCGCCGCACTCCAGGCACCACTCCTGGTCAGCCTCCATGGGGCGACCGCACAGGGCACAGAAGGGGGCGGGGCGCCCCGGCAGGTCCGGCGGGGTCGCCACGTCACTCAGCGGGTCGGTTGGGCCGCGGGCGCCGGTCG
>CAZZVR010000086.1:0-15337 GCA_964657595.1 Burkholderia sp. PAMC 26561
GCGAAGTCGGCCCGCAGGTTTTCAACGGCGCGACCAAGCTCGAGGCTCGGATCGAAGCCGCTGAGGCCGAGCTCGCCGCGATCGAGGCCGAGCTCGTGACGGGCTGGAGTGCCGAGGCGGGGGACCGCTATGAGGCGGCCAAGGCCGCCGTCGACAAGCTCTACGCCCAGTACGAGCAGGTCGCCGGCTGATCCAGGCCGGGGCCACGGGCTTGGCCGGGGAGTCGGCCACCTTGGTCGCCGGGTCACCGGATCGGAGGCGGAGCGGGTCGCGCGCCTGGACACGTTTGCCGTGCTCCGGCCGGGGTTTCGCTGATTTGTGGGATTTTCCTCGGGTTTTCCGTCAGGGCGGCGCCTAAACTCAGCGCCAGATGACAGTCATCACCGACTCCTCGCCGGTCCGGATCGCGCTCCTCGACGACGACAGCGGCCTGCTGACGGTGATGGAACGGCGCCTCTCGGCCCTGCGCTGGCAGTGGGAGGTGCTCAACTACGCTCCGGCTCCCGAGCAGCTCGCGGCGCTGCGGATCCAGGCGCTGGTGCTCAACCCGGCACTGACCGGCCTGGAGTACCTGGAGCAGCTGTCGGCCAAGGCACCGTCGCTGGCGGTGCTGGTGATCGCCTCCCAGGGCACGGTGGCCGATCGGGTGCGCGCCCTGCGCGGTGGCGCCGACGACTGGATCGCCAAGCCCGCGCACCCCGAGGAGCTGGTGGCGCGCATCCAGGCGGTGATGCGTCGCCGGCGCATCGGTGAGCAGATCGAGGACGACGCTGACCTGACCGTCGGCGAGCTGACCATCCGCCCCGACCGCTTCGACGCCTACGTCGACGATGAACCCGCCGGTCTCTCGCGCAAGGAGTTCGAGCTGCTGCGCCAGCTTGCCGCCGCCGACGGAAGGGTGCTCGAGCGCGAGGTCATCTACCAGCGGGTGTGGGGCTACATGATGGTGCGCGGCGACCGCTCGGTGGACGTGTTCGTGCGCAAGCTGCGCACCAAGCTGGAGAAGCTGTCACCGCAGTGGCGCTATGTGCACACCCACTTCGGGGTCGGCTATCGCTTCGCCGCCGAGCCGATCAGCGCCGAGCTCGAGCCCGTCGCGCCGCCTGAGGCGCCGTCGGCGCCGGCCGGCCGGTCGACGGATGTACGCTTGGGTCTGGCGCTTTCGCGCTAGACCCCGATGCCCGAGATCAACCGCAACTACCGCAACCTCGCGATCATCCTGGTGATCGCCGCCCTGGTCGACGTCGTGCCAGGGGGCGGTGACGCCTCGAGCACCGTGCTGGAGTTCGTCTACCTCGCCTTCTTCGGGGCGTTCGTCTGGGTCGCCTCACGGCTCTACCGTGAGCACCGCACCTCGTTGTACGGGCTGGGCAGCCGCCGACGGGCGATCGCCTACGTCGCCGTCGGGGTGATCGCGTTGACCCTCACGGGCACCAACCGGCTCTGGCACGACGCCGGGGCAACCGGGAACATCGCCTGGCTGGTGCTGCTGGCCGGGGCCGGCTATGCGCTGTTCGACGTGTTCCGCAGCGCCCGCCGTTACTGACGGCGGCGCGCCGGACCAGACGATCACCGCCCGCGCGACCGTGCCCTCCGCTTCTCGCCGCCGCTCGCCGCCACGTCTGCTCACGGGTCTGGGGGCCATCCTGCTGCTCGGCTCGCTGTTCCTCACCTGGAGCCATCAGCTCAGCCGGGGCGAGCTCGGGCGGTTCGCGGGGGCGGCGCTCTACGGCGTGGCCCGAGAGCCGACCGCATTCCAGGTCTACGCGGTCGCCGACCTCGTCCTGGCGGCGCTCGCGATCGGCATCGCCGCCGCCGGCCTGTTGGGCCGGCGGCCGATCCGCGCGGCGGCCCTCGGGGCGGCGCTGGTGGGACTGGCGTTCGTCTCCCACGCCGCGGTGTCGGCGCCCACCAACGGAGTGCTGCTGGCCCAGGGCAGCGGTCCCCAGGCGCGCTACTACGCGGACCCGGCCACCGCGGGGGTCGGGGAGACCGTGGCCATCGTCGGTCTGGCGTGTGCGGCGACCGGACTCGCGGCGGGTCTGGTCGTGCCCCAGCGCCCGTCATCGCGGCCGGGAACTGGCCGCGTCGCTGCCTAAGCTGGAGGGAGATGCCGATCATTTCCGCCGAGCGGCGCCGGGAGCTCCCGGACGAGCCGGGCGTCTACATCTTCCGCGACGCCAAGAGCCGGGTGCTCTACGTGGGCAAGGCGATCTCGATCCGCAAGCGGGTCTACAGCCACTACAACAAGCCGAGTACCCGCGCCGGGCGGGACCTGCTGCCGATGATCGACAAGATCGAGGCGCTTGTGGTGCGCACCGAGTCCGAGGCGCTGCTGGTGGAGGCCAACTTCATCAAGCAGTACCAGCCGCGCTTCAACATCCGCCTGCGCGACGACAAGTCCTACCCCTACATCGGAATCAGCATGGACGAGGACTACCCGCGGGTCTACTTCACGCGCGAGCGCCACCGGCGCAACCGGGTCTACTTCGGTCCGTTCTCCTCCGCCAAGCGCACGCGCTCGACGCTCGAGGTGCTCGGGAAGGTGTTCATGAACCGCTCGTGCGAGGGTCCGACGCCCGGGCGGCGCAGCGGTTCGCCGTGCCTGGACTACTACATCAAGCGCTGTGAGGCACCCTGTGTCGGCTACGTGAGCAAAGAGCAGTACCGCACCGGGATCGACGGGGTGATCGCGTTCCTGTCCGGCCGCTACAAGGAGATCGAGCAGAAGCTCGAATTCGAGATGCGGATGGCGGCCGCGGAACGGCGCTATGAGGACGCGGCGCGGGAGCGCAACCGGCTCAAGGCCGTGCAGTCGCTGCTGGAACGCCAGCGGGTGGTCAACGACCAGGCCGGCAGCTTCGACGCCATCGCCATCGCCACCGCCGAGGGGGAGGCCAACGCCCAGGTGTTCCAGGTGCGCGACGGCATCCTGTCTGACCGCCAGAGCTTCTACCTCGACAACGCCGCCGACGAGGGGTCGCGCGAGGTCATCGAGGCCTTCGTCCTGCAGTACTACGCGGCCGCGATGTCGGTCCCCCCGCTGGTGGTCATCCAGCACCAGCTCGAGGACATGGAGCCCCTGTCCGAGGCGCTGTCAGAACGCCGCGGTTCCCATGTCGAGGTGCGGGCCGCCGAGCGCGGCGCCAAGGCGCGGATCCTCGAGCTGGCCGAGCGCAACGCCCGCCTCGCCCTCGATCAGGAGAAGCTGCGTTCTGAGCGCAGCCGCCAGCAGCGGGTGGAGGCGCTCGACGGGCTCCAGACGGTGCTCGGGCTCGACACGGTTCCGCTGCGCATCGAGTGCTACGACATCTCCACGCTGATGGGCACCAACACCGTCGCCTCGATGGTGGTGTTCGAGGGCGCCGCCCCGAAGAAGTCGGACTACCGCCGCTTCAAGGTGCGCGTGGTCGGCGACGGTGAGAACGGCCCCGACGACTTCGCGTCGATGGAGGAGATCCTCGGCCGACGCTACGCGCAGTTCGAGGCCCAGCACGACCGGTCCCCGCACGACCGTGACTACGACCCGAGTTTCGCTGCGTTGCCCAACGTGATCGTCATCGACGGTGGCAAGGGACAGCTGGCGGCCGGGCTGCGCGCGCTGGAGGGGTTCCGCGAGCGCGGGGTGACCGTGATCTCGCTGGCCAAGCGGATCGAGGAGATCTTCATTCCGGGGCAGGCCAACGCCTTGATCCTCGCCCATGACACCCCGGAGCTGCAGCTGCTCCAGCGCCTGCGTGACGAGGCCCACCGGTTCGCCATCACCCACCATCGCCAGCGCCGTGACTCCCAGCTGACCGCGTCGATCCTCGATGAGGTGCCCGGTGTCGGGCCGGCGCGCAAGCGCGCGCTGCTCAGCCATTTCGGCTCACCCGAGGCGGTGATGTCGGCCTCCCAGGCCGAGCTGGAGTCCGTCAGTGGCGTCGGGCCCAAGTTCGCCCGCGAGCTCCACCGCGAATTGCACAAGGCCGGGGTGTGAGGCGCCGCGAGCGCGTCAGGCGGTGATCAGCACCGCACTGTCGCCCGGCACGGTGGCGCTGTAGCCCCCCTGGGCCGACGCGCCGAGTCGCGTGGTGTGCATCGCTCCCAGCCGTCCCGTCGTCGTGTCCGGCGCGAAGGTCTGGCCGCCGAGCTTGACCCCGGTGGTGGCATCCAGGGCCGGAGCGGTCAGGCTCTCCACCGTCACCGGCCCGTGGTGGCGCCCGCTCAGATGCAGCGCCACCGTGGCCGTCCGCGGATCCTCGTTGATGATCACGGTGCGGACGACACCGGCGGAGCTGACGGTCGACCAGACCTTCACGTCGGCCTGGCTCGAACTCGTCTCCAGCAGGTGGGCGCCGGCCGGGAAGGCCTGGCTGAACATCAGCAGTCCGTAGTAGTCGGGGTTGACGGTTCCATGCCAGGCTCCATGGGCGACGGAGAAGCTGAACGGCGCGTAGGCGGCGCCGGGCAGGGTGTGGACGTTGACGCCGTCGACGCCGACCGAGGCCATGTTGAACAACGTGTCGAGGATCCACAGGGCGGAGGCGAAGGTGTTCGACACCCCACGGGTGCCGCCACAGGACGCCGAGTTGAGCTCGTCGATCCGCAACGGGAGACCGGCTGAGTGGACGGTGGCGACGAACGGCGCCACCGTCTGGGCCAGGCCCGCGGACGAGTTGGGGTCGAGCAGGTTGGCGATCGTCGCCTTGAGCGGACCGGTGGCCCGGGCGCCGCAGCCCCGCAGCGGGTAGCGGTGGAAGGTCACCACGCCGAGGTGGGGCTCGGACTTGATCAGTCCACCCAGCTGCGACATCCAGTTCGCGTACGCGTAGGCCGGGCCGGCCAGCGGAACGTCAGGGACCGCGGCGGCCCAGCGGGCGAACTCCCGGGCGAAGGCGGGCTCGCTCCAGCCGCTCCCGCGGGCGAAGCCGACCTGGCCGGTGCGGGTCCGGTACCAGGCAAACGCGGTGTACCCATCCGGTTCGTTGCCGATCTCCAGCGCATCGATGTACTGACCGCCGATGCCGCGGATCAGCGCTCGGGCCTCGGCGCCGGCCAGCGCCGAGCTGTCGGCGGCGAGGTTGACCCCGAGGATGAGCCGGGCGTGCATCGCCGCCGCCGCCCGGTGGACCGTGGCCAGCCAGTCCCGGGTCAGGGAGTAGGAGACGCCCGCGGGCTCGATCACCCCGGGCATGGGCCACCAGGTGTGGTCGCTGGAGTCGCCGCCGATGCGCAGCACCGGTGAGGCGCCGGGGGTGAGGGCCGTCACCAGCTGAGTGAACACCGGGTTCAGCGCGTTGGGGTTGCGTCCGAGGTAGCGGTGAATCGCGCTGTACTCCAGGGAGAAGCCGACGAACCCCGCGGGCATCGCCTGCCCGGTCCGCACCTCCGTGACGCTGGCGTCGACATCGACGCCGTCCGGCTTCGGGTCCGCCGCCGTCACCCCGAGGCAGGCGAGCACCGCCAGCACCAGGACGAGCACGGCGGCCGGCCAACGCAGTCGCAACACAGTCAGATTATCGGCGAGTCCGGGACCGGTCGGGCCCGGCCGCCTCAGCCGGTGGTGGTCAGGAGCACGGCAGTGTGAGCCGGGACGACCACGCTGTAGCTGCCGTTGGCCGGCGCGACCGTCGTGGTCTGGGGTGCCGCGAGCACCCCGGTGGGGGTCGGATCCGCGAAGGTGGCGCCGCCGAGCTGGACTCCGGTGGTCGAGCCCAGTGACGGCGCGCTGAGCGTCTCGGCGCTCAGCGGCGCCGCGCCCTGGCCCGGCAGGGTCAGCGTGACGTCCGCGTCGGTGGCGGCGTCCTCGTTGATGATCGTCGTGCGCAGCGTGCCGTTGGGGGCGAGGGTGGTGTAGGACTTCACGTCGCCCCCGCTGTCCGAGCTGGAGTTCGTCGCGCTCAGCAGCTCCGCGCCGGGGGGGAAGGCGGCGGCGAAGAACGCCAGGCCGTAGTAGAGCGGACGCACGCTGGCGGTCCAGGTGCTGCCGGACTGGTTGAAGGTGAAGGGGGCGTAGTTGGAGCCCGGCAGGGTGTGGATGTTGACCCCGTCGACGTCCACCGCGGCCAGGTTGAACAGCGCGTCGACCACCCAGAGAGCGGAGGCGAAGGTGTCTGAGACACCCACCGCCCCCTCGCAGGAGGCGGAGTTGAGCTCGTCGACCCGCAGGTCGATGCCGTCGGCGTGCAGCGTCTGGGCGTAGGGGCCGAGCGGAGCGGCCAGCCCGGAGGTGGCGGCGGCTGAGAGCAGGTTCGCCTGGGTGGGGTACTGCGGTGAGGTGGGGGACACCCCGCAGTTGGTCAACGGGTAGCGGTGGACGGTCACCAGCTTGACGTCCGGGTCCAGGGGGGCGAGGGGAAGCAGCGACGGCAGGAAGTTGAGTGTCGCCACGGCGCCGGTGGCCACGGGCACGTTCGGGAGGATCGCCCGCCAGTGGTTGACGTCGTTGGTGTAGGACCGGAACGTGTAGCCGCCGGCCCGGCGGGTCACGGCGGTGCCGTCGGGCTCGTCGTACCACAGGTTGTGCAGGTAGAGGTCGGGCTCGTTGCCGATCTCCAGGGCCTCGATCGAGCGCTGACCGATGCCTGCGACCAGGGCCCGCGCCTCGACGCCGGCGATCTGGGGATCGTCGGCGGCCAGGTTGACCCCGAGGATCAGCCGGGTGTCCGTCTGTCGGACCAGCGCCCGCACCGTCGCCAGCCAATCCGGGGTGATCGTGTAGCTGACTCCCAGCGGGGGAAGCACGCCCGGCAGCGGGATCCAGGTGTTGTCGCTCGAGTTACCCCCCACCCGGAGGATCGGCTGATGGCCCTGGTCGATGCCGGTGAGCAGCGCCAGGAACACCGGGTTGAGCGCTTTGGGGTTGCGGCCCAGGTAGGCGTGCAGGGCGCTGTACTCGATCGAGAAGCCGAGAAATCCCGCGGGCAGGGGTTCGGTGGAGACGAGCGTGGAGCCGACGGCGACCGAGACCGACTGGGGGGTCGCCACCCCGGCGGGTGGGGTGACGGCCGGGGATGTGGGGAGGGTCGGACTGGCTGCCCCGGGCGCCGCGGCTCGGCGCGCCGTCGTCGCGGTGCTCGTCAGCGGGTCGGCGTGGGCCGGGGGGCCGATCAGCAGGGCCATCACGCACAGCAGGGCGAGGACCGCGGCGCCCGCAAGCCACCGCCCAGCAGACTCACGGGCCGACATCGCCGAGCATTCTCCCGCATGGGGCCGACGCGTGTCCGCGGCGTCCGTCAAGCTTCTCAACGGATATGCAGCAGGCGGCGCTCGCGCTCAAAGATCTCGTCGTGATCACCGGCTACTCGGGGGCCGGCAAGTCGACGGCGATGGCGGCCTTCGAGGACGAGGGCTATTTCTGCGTGGACAACCTGCCGCCGGAGATGATCTCGTCGCTCGTCGACCTGTTCATGCACGCCGGCTCCAAGGTCGAGCGCGCCGCGGTGGTGTCGGACCCGCGGGCGGGCAGCTACTTCGAGGGCATGGCCCAGATGGTCGACGCCCTGCGCGAACAGACCCTGCCGGTCCGCGTGCTGTTCCTCGAGGCCTCCGACGAGACCCTGCAGACCCGGTACAAGGAGACCCGTCGGCGCCATCCCCTGGCCCCGCGGGGCTCGGTGTCCGAGGGCATCGCCCGGGAGCGGACGCTGCTCGCGCCCATGCGCGCGCGGGCCGACGTCATCATCGACTCCGGCGGCCTCACCGCCGCCCAGTTCCGCCGCAAGCTGTCGGAGCAGCTGTTCCCCAGCTCAACCCCGGGTGGCCTGTCCATCACCTTCGAGAGCTTCGGCTTCAAGTACGGACCGGTGCGCGACACCGACCTGATGTTCGACGTGCGCTTCCTGCCCAATCCGCACTACGACCCGGCGCTGCGGCCGCGCACCGGCCTGGATCCCCTGGTGGTGGCGGCGGTCAACGAGGGCGGTGCCCTGGATGAGTTCTACGCCAAGCTCGATCCGCTGCTGGACTACCTGCTGCCCCAGTACCTGGCCGAGGGCAAGTCCCATCTCCTGGTGGGGATCGGCTGCACCGGCGGGCGCCACCGCTCGGTGGCCATCGCCGAGGGCCTGGCGGCGCGCTACAGCGACTGGGGGAGCGGTGCCTACCAGGTCGAGGTGCTCCACCGCGACATCGAGAAGGCGGGCTGAACCGACCATGGGACGAGGCCGGCGATGATCGACCACATCGGCTTCGAGGTCAGCGACCTGAGTGCCGCGACGGCGTTCTATGACCCGGTGTTCTTCGCCCTCGGTGGGCGGCGCATGGTCGAATCCCAGGTCGCGGTCGCCTATGGGATCAACACGCCGCTGCTGTGGTTCGTGACCCGCAACCCGCCGGTGGCGCCCCACCCCGGATACGGCCATGTCGCGCTGGCGGCGGCGGGTCGGGCCGCCGTCGATGCCGCCTACCGCGCCGGCATGGCCCACGGCGGCCGCGACGACGGTCCGCCCGGGCTGCGTCCGCAGTACGGCAACCGCTACTACGCCGCGTACATGCTCGACCCCGACGGGCTGCGGGTCGAGCTGGTGTCGCGCCGCTGACCGTAATCGGCCGCTAACAGGTAGTGTTGTCGGCGCCGGCGGGTGCCGGCTTTTGTTGGTTCTAGGGCGCGAGATACCGAGAGAGACCTCGAGCAGCGGAGGCTTTGCATGGCAGTGAAGGTAGGCATCAACGGGTTTGGTCGCATCGGGCGGAACGTGTTCCGCGCCGCCTACGAGAAGGGCGCCGACATCGAGATCGTCGGCCTCAATGATCTCGTCGATCCAAAGACCGTTGCGCACCTCCTGAAGTACGACTCCACCTACGGGCCGTTCACCGGCACCGTCGAGGCTGCCGCGGGGGCGATCATCGTCAATGGCACGGAGATCAAGCTGTTCTCCGAGCGCAGCCCCGCGGATCTGCCCTGGGGCGACGTCGGCGCTGAGGTGGTGATCGAGTCGACCGGCCTGTTCACCGACGCCGAGAAGGCCAAGGCCCACCTCGGCGACACGGTCAAGAAGGTCGTCATCTCCGCACCGGCCACCCACGAGGACGTCACCGTCGTGCTTGGAGTCAACTTCGACGAGGCCTACGACAAGGCCGCCCACACGGTCATCTCCAACGCGTCCTGCACCACCAACTGCCTCGGCCCGATCGCCAAGGTCGCCAACGACACCGTGGGCATCAAGCACGGCCTGATGACCACCATCCACGCCTACACCTCCGACCAGCGCCTCCAGGACGCCCCCCACAGCGACCTGCGCCGAGCGCGCGCCGCGGCCGAGAACCTGATCCCCGCCTCCACCGGGGCGGCCAAGGCCATCGGCATCGTGCTCCCGGAGCTCAACGGCAAGCTGAACGGCTTCGCGGTGCGCGCCCCCGTCCCGACCGGCTCCCTGGTCGACCTCACCTTCGAGGCCGAGAAGCCGACCACGGTCGAGGAGATCAACGCGGCCCTGAAGGCGGCCTCCGACAGCGGGCCCCTGGCCGGCTACCTCGAGTACACCACCGACCCGATCGTCTCCAGCGACATCAAGCACAACCCGGCCTCATCCATCGTCGACGCGTCCCTGACCGCGGTGATCGACGGCACGATGGTGAAGATCGTCTCCTGGTACGACAACGAGTGGGGCTACTCCAACCGGGTCGTCGACCTGGTCCAGAAGCTCTTCTAAGCGGCGCTCCGGACCTCGTCACGCCGTGAAGACGCTCGCTGAACTGACCGACCTGCACGCCAAGCGGGTGCTCGTCCGGGTCGACTTCAACGTCCCCCTCGACGAGCACCAGCACGTCACCGACGACACGCGGATCCGGGCCGCGCTGCCGACGCTGGCGGCGTTGCGCGAGCGCGGGGCCGCGCTGGTGCTCGTCTCCCATCTGGGCCGGCCGACGGCCCGTGAGCCGGAGTTCTCCCTCGCGCCCGTGGCCGCGCGCCTCAGCGAGCTGCTCGACGCGCCGGTCACGCTCGCCACGGCGGTCATCGGAGCCGAGGTGGACGCCGAGATCGCGGCCCTCGGCGAGGGTGAGCTGCTGCTGCTGGAGAATGTCCGGTTCGAGCCGGGGGAGACCCGGAACGATCCCGAGCTCGCCCGCGCGCTGGCCCACGCGTGCGATGCCTATGTCAACGACGCCTTCGGAGCCGCCCACCGGGCGCACGCCTCCACCCACGGGGTCGCCGAGCTGCTCCCCGACCGGGCGGCGGGACTGCTGCTCGAGCGCGAGGTCCGCACCCTGACGACGATCCTGGAGGACCCGGCGCGGCCGCTCGTCGCGGTCATCGGCGGGGCCAAGGTGTCGGACAAGATCAAGGTCATCGACCGCTTCCGCGAGGTGGCCGACACGATTCTCATCGGTGGGGCGATGGCCTTCCCGTTCCTCAAGGCCCAGGGTCACGCGGTGGGCGCCTCGCTCTGCGGGGACGCCGACACCGCACTGGCCGCCGCCACGCTGGCCTCCTGGGAGGGCTCACGCGCCGAGCTGAAGCTCCCGGTCGATCTCGTGCTCGGCGATCACTTCGGCGCTGACGCCGACGCGGTGGCCTTGGACGGCGTCGAGGTGCCCGACGCGATGATGGGCCTCGACGTCGGGCCACGCACCGTCGCGACGTACGCGGGCGTGATCGCCGCTGCCGGCACGGTGTTCTGGAACGGCCCGATGGGCGCCTTCGAACTGGCCCCCTTCGCGGCCGGCACCCGCGGGGTGGCGGAGGCCGTGGCGCAGGCTCCGGGGGTGACGGTGGTCGGTGGGGGTGATTCCGCCGCGGCGATTCAGCAGTTCGGCCTGGCCGACCAGGTGACCCACCTCTCCACCGGCGGCGGAGCCGCGCTCGAACTGATCGAGGGCAAGGCCCTGCCGGGCGTGGAGGTGCTCACATGAGCGGACGGATCCCCCTGATCGCCGGGAACTGGAAGATGCACAAGACGGTGGCTGAGGCCGAGGCTTTCATCTCCGCCCTGCTGCCCCGGGTCTATGCGGCCGACGGGGTCGACGTGGCCATCTGCCCGCCGTTCACCGCCCTCGAGGCGATGGTCGACTCGACCCGCGGTTCCCGCGTCGGGGTGTTCGCCCAGAACGTGCATCAGGCCGAGTCGGGCGCATTCACCGGCGAGGTGTCCATCCCCATGCTCACCGAGCTCGATGTGCACGGGGTGATCCTCGGCCACTCCGAGCGACGCGAGTACTGCAACGAGACCGACCGGGCGCTGGCGCTCAAGGTGCCCGCGGCGCTGGCCGCCGACCTGGTGCCGGTGCTGTGCGTGGGGGAGACCGAATCCGAGCGTGAGAACGGCGACACCGAGCGCAAGCTGCGTCATCAGGTCCAGGAGGGGCTGGCCAAGCTCGAGTCGGCCCAGCTGGCGCAGGTGGTGATCGCCTACGAACCGATCTGGGCGATCGGAACCGGCAAGGTCGCCACCGCGGAGCAGGCCCAGGAGGCGTGCGGGTTCATTCGCGCGCTGGTGGCCGACCGCTCGCCCGAGGCGGCCCAGAGCACGCGTGTCCTCTACGGCGGCTCGGTCAAGCCTGAGAACGCCGCCGAGTTGATGGGCCTGCCCGACATCGACGGCGCGCTGGTCGGCGGCGCCTCGCTCGACGCCGAGACCTTCGCGGCGATCATCGCCGCCGCCTGAGCGCCGTGGCGACGTTTCCCGGGGTCACGCTGGTCATCCTCGACGGCTGGGGTCTGGCCCCCGCTGGGCCCGGCAACGCAATCTCCCTCGCCGCCACGCCGGTGTTCGACGCGCTCTGGGAGTCCTGTCCCCATACGACCCTGACCGCCTCGGGTCGGGCCGTTGGCCTGCCGGACGGCCAGATGGGCAACTCCGAGGTCGGCCATCTCAACCTCGGCGCGGGCGCCGTGGTCATGCAGGACCTGACCCGCATCGACCTCGCCATCGAGGCGGGGGCACTCGCCGACAACGCGGTGCTCCGCTCGGCGTTCGCGGCCGGGGCCGGGGAGGGGCGGCGCCTCCATCTGATCGGACTGGTGTCCGACGGGGGAGTGCATTCCTCAGATCAGCATCTGCGTGCCCTGATCGGCCTGGCCGCCGACATGGGCGTATCCGAGCTCGTACTCCACGCGTTCACCGACGGGCGCGACACCCTGCCCGAATCGGGCGCCGGCTACCTCGAGCAGGTCGAGAGCTGGATGGCCGAGGCGGGCGTCGGCCGGGTCGGCTCGGTGATCGGGCGCTACTACGCGATGGACCGCGACAAGCGCTGGGACCGGGTGAAGCTGGCCTGGGAGCTGCTCATCCGTGGTCGCGGTTCCCGCTCGAGCGCCGACAGCGCGGCCCAGGCCGTCCGGGCGGCATACGCGGCGGGGGAGACCGACGAGTTCATCACGCCGACCCGGATCGGCACCCCCGGTGACAACGTGATCCGGGCCGGGGACAGCGTCGTCGCGTTCAACTTCCGGCCCGACCGCATGCGCGAGCTCACCCAGGCTCTGTGTGATCCGGACTTCGACGGCTTTGACCGCGGTGACGCCCCGCTCGTCGACCCATACGTGACGATGACGTCGTATGCGGCGGACTGGACCTATCCGGTCGCCTTCGCGCCCGATCGTCCCACCGTCACGATGACCTCGGTCATCGCCGCCACCGGCGCCAAGCAGCTGCATGTCGCCGAGACGGAGAAGTACCCGCACGTCACCTACTTCTTCGGCGGCGGCGCCGAGTCGCCCGCCGCGGGTGAGCGGCGGGAGGTCGTCCCCTCACCGCGAGACGTCGCGACCTACGACCTCAAGCCCGAGATGAGCGCGGTGGAGGCCGCGGACGCCTTCGTCGGTGCCTGGGCGCAGGACGCGCCGGTGTTCGGCATCATCAACTTCGCCAACACCGACATGGTCGGCCATACCGGGGTGATCCCGGCCGCGGTGCGCGCAGCGGAGGTCGTCGACGCCCAGCTCGGGCGCGTGGTCGACGCGGTCCGGGCCTCCGGCGGCGCCCTGCTGATCACCGCCGACCATGGCAACTCCGACCACATGCTCGAGCCCGACGGCAGCCCCAACACCGCCCACACCCTCAATCCGGTGCCGGTGATCGTCACCGCTGAGGGTGTGCAGCTGCGCGAGGGCGGGGTGCTCGCGGACGTGGCGCCCACCCTGCTGGAGCTGCTGGGCTATCCCCAGCCGGCGGAGATGACGGGGACCAGCCTGATAGTCCCCGACGCGGCATGAGCCTGACGCCGGGAGGTCCCGGCGGTGAGTACGAGGTCGTCGTCCGCGACGACCCGGGCTCGCTGCTGGCCGCCCGGCTGCGGGCCGTCGCCCACACCGGACGCGTGCGCCTGGCCCAGCTGCGCCGCTGGCTCAGGACCCCCCAGGGCCGGCGAACCGCGCTGCGGATCGGCCGCGGGGTCGCGCTGGTCGGCGCCGGGCTCGGCGCCTGGGTGATGCTGCGGCGCTGGGTCGGTGCGGCCCGGGGTGTGCTCGCTGCGGTGGCGACGGGGTATCGCAGCGCGGCCGGCGCCGTCGGGGCGGCCGCGGACGGAGCGCGCTTCGTCCTCTCGCTGGGCTGGCTGTCGCGACTGCTGCGCTGGTGGTCGCTCGCCTCCCGGCGTGGCACTGCCGGGCACGTGCACTGTCGTGACTGCCATGCCCGCGTCCGGGCCGACGCCCGGGTGTGTTATCGCTGTGGCCACCGGGCGCCGGCCGGCGCGGAGGTCGGTCTGGGTGGCGTTGCCGGCGGCGGTCCGGCGCGTGGAGCGCTCGTCGGCACCGCCATCTGGCTGTGGCGCGTGCTGCTCCTGCGGCTGTACCGCCGCTGCCCGGACTGCCGCCGACTGGTGCACGCCGACGCGCGCGTCTGTCGCTCCTGCGGGTACCGGTTACCCGGCTGAGCAGCCGCCCGAGGCGCTCATTCGCCAACAGCTCTTGGGTGAGACTGGGGTCCAATCGATCAGGCCGGAACTCTGGCCCGCGGGGTCGACGCACAGATCCCGCGGGCTCTGAACCACCCGGCTCGCTCAGGCGGCGACGGCGGCGTAGCGCTCGGACGGATCGAGGGCGAGGGCGGCCTTCATCTGGCGTGCCGTGTCGTCGACAAGCACTTCGACGGCCCCGGCCTCCACGCCGTCCAGCGCCGCCGTGACGACCTCGGCCGCGGTGATCTTGTCGATGTCCCAGGTGGCAGTCATGTCCGTGTCCACCGCGCCCATGTGCAGGCCGACGACCTGGGTCCCCTGGCCGGCGAGCTCGAGGCGAAGACCGTCGGTGACGCTCCAGGCGGCCGCTTTGGTGGCGCTGTAGGAGGTCGACCCGGGGTAGGCGAACCAGGACAGGGCCGACAGGGCGTTGACGATCGCGCCGCCGCCGTTGGCTCCGAGCACCGGGGCGAAGGCCCGGGAGACGTTGACCGGACCGAACACGTTGGTCTCGAACTCGCGGCGGATCACCGAGAGGTCGCCGTCAACGAGGTTCTGGCCGGCGGCCACCCCGGCGTTGTTGATGACCAGGGTGACGTCGGCGGCCCCCTGGGCCACCGCGGCGACCTGGTCGGGGTCGGTCACGTCGAGTGCGACCGCCTCCACACCGTCGGCCTGAGCCACCGATCTGGGGTCACGGGCGCCCGCGTAGATCTTGGCGGCGCCACGCTGACTGAGCTGACGCACGAACTCGGCGCCGATCCCGCGGTTCGCGCCGGTCACCAGTACGACTGAGCCTAAAATTTCCATGTCAGGACCTTTCTGTAATGAACACTAAGGAACTTCAGGCCAAGCTAGCACAATCAGTAGCGGCCGCTATATAATTCGGTCCAGATGGCCGGCAGACCCCGCAACTTCGATCGCGACGCGGCCCTTGACGTGGCGGTGGAGCAGTTCTGGCGCCACGGCTATGGCAACACGACGGTGGCATCGCTGACCCAGGCGATGGGGATCGCCGCTCCGAGCCTGTACGCGGCCTTCGGTGACAAGGACCAGCTCTACGCCGAGGCGGTCAGCTGCTACAGCCGCCGGATCGGCACCGCGATCATGGCGGCTCTGGATCAGCCGACCACCCGGGAGAGCATCGCCGAGCTGCTGTCGGTGACCGCCAGCAGCCAGACCGACCCCGCCACCCCGCTGGGCTGTCTCGTGCTGACCGAGCCTCGGCTTGCCGCCGAGCGTGAGGGGATGCGCCGGCAGGTCACCGCGCGCCTCGAGCGCGGGCTGCGCGACGGCGACCTGGCGCCGGGGACCGACGTCGCGCAACTCGCGGGCTTCGTCGTCGCCGTGCTCGGTGGCATGTCGGCACGGGCGCGCGACGGTGGCAGCGCCGCGGAGGTCGGGGCCATCGCCGAGCTGGCTCTCGCAGCGTTCCCGTCAGACCCGGTCCGGACAGACCGGGTCCCGCCCGACCCGGTCGCGCCCGGCCCTCAGTCCCCACCCGACCCTCAGG
>CAZZVR010000087.1:0-14860 GCA_964657595.1 Burkholderia sp. PAMC 26561
CCCGGGGGTGAGGCCGAGGGGCGCTTCACCAGCGCCTATAACCTCACCGGTGCCCCCGCGCTGGTGCTGCCCTGCGGTTGGGTCGAGGGTCTGCCGGTGGGGCTGCAGCTGTCCGCCCCGGTGGGCGCCGACGGCGCGCTGCTCGCCGCCGCCGCCGTGGTGGAGGCCGCCCTCGACTTCCCGGCATCCGGTCAGCCCACCCACCTCATGGAGGTCACCCCGTGAAGATCTATCTCTCCACCGACATCGAGGGCACGGCCGGGATCGTCGACTGGGATCAGGTCCGCCCGGGCGACGCCAACTACACCGCCGGGTTCGAGCTGCTCCTGGGTGAGATCAACGCGGCGATCGAGGGGGCCCAGGCGGCCGGCGCCAGCGAGTTCCTGGTCAACGACGCGCACAGCACGATGCACAACCTGCCGCCGGCCCGGCTGGCCGGCCGCGCCCGCTACCTCGGCGGTCGCGTCAAGCCCCTGTACATGATGGAGGGGCTCGACGCCAGCTTCGACGCCGCGTTCTTCATCTCCTACCACGGGTCGATGTCCGCACCTGAGGCGGTGCTGTCGCACACCTACTTCCCCATGGCCATCGCGGAGGTGACGCTCAACGGGATCGTGGTCGGCGAGGCCGGTATCAACGCGCTGGTGGCCCGCCACTTCGACGTGCCCGTGGTGCTCATCACCGGGGATGAGATCACCGAACACGAGATCTCCGAGATCTGTCCGGGCATCCGCTCAGCAGTGGTGAAACGGTCGCTGAACCGGTTCGCCGCCGACTCGATGCATCCAGATGACGCCTGTGCGCTGATCCGGGAGGAGGCGCGGCTGGCGGTCGCCGGCATCCCTGACGCCCAGGCGCCGGCCATCACCCTGCCCGCCAGCCTGGGCATCCGCTTCCACAACACCGTCTACGCCGAGCTGTCCGCCCGGGTCAACGGGGTGCAGCGCACCGGCGACCTCACGGCGACGATCACCCACGAGGATCCGCTCGAGCTGTTCGCCACCTTCGTCACCATGGTCCTGCTGTGTCGAGGCTTCGTTGAGTAGCGGGGGCCTCAGCGGCCGGGTCGCCGTGGTCACGGGGACCGCTCAGGGGATCGGCGCGGCGATCGCCGAGACGCTCGCCGCCGACGGCGCCACGGTGCACGGCGTGGACCGGGACGTCGCCGACCTCAGCGATCCCCAGGCGGTCAGCGGGTTCTTTGCGCCGCTCGGCCCGGTCGACATCCTGGTCAACTGCGCCGGCGGGGTGGTCGGCCAGGTCCACCAGCCGCTCGAGACGCTGCCGCTCGAGGACTGGCAGGCCGTCGTCGACGCCAACCTCACCTCGGCGTTCCTGTGCACCCGAGCCGTGGTGCCCGGGATGAAGGCCAACGGCTGGGGGCGCATCGTCAACATCTCCTCCGGGGCCGGGCGCAGCGTCAGCCTCACCGGGATCCAGGCCTACGCGAGCGCCAAGGCGGCCCAGATCGGGTTCACCCGCCAGATGGCGCACGAGCTCGGCCCGTCGGGGATCACCGTGAACTGCATCGCGCCCGGGTTCGTGCTCTCGAACCCGACGAGCATCGCCCAGTTCGAGAGCTACGGCCCCGAGGGCCAGGCCGCGCTGCTCGAACGCATCGCGCTGCGGCGCCTGGGCCGGGCCGAGGACATCGCCGCCGGCGTGGCGTGGTTCACCTCCGCGGGCGCCGCCTGGGTGACCGGACAGACGATCTCGATCGACGGCGGCCATGCTCTCTTTTGATCAGAGCGACGACGCCCTCGTCGCCGAGCTGGCCGAGCATATCGCCATCCCCAGCGTCAGCCGGGACGCCGACGCCCCGACCATGGCGGCGGCGGCACAGTGGCTGGCCGACCGGCTCGCCTTCGCGAACGGGCGCGTCGAGGCGACCGACCGCCACCCCGTCGTGCGCGGTGAATGGCTCGGGCGGCCGGGCGCCCCGACCGTGCTCGTCTACGGGCACTACGACGTGCAGCCACCCGGGGAGCTCAGCGAGTGGACGACCTCTCCCTTCGACCTGACCCGCGACGGCGACAGCGTCCGCGGGCGGGGCGCCAGTGATGACAAGGGCCCGGTGTTCGTGGTGCTAAAGACCGCCGAGGCGTTCATCGCCCAGGAGGGCGGACTGCCGCTCAACGTGAAGTTCCTCTTTGAGGGGGAGGAGGAGATCGGGAGCCCGTCGCTACCCAGCTGGTTGGCAACCCACGCCGACGAGCTGGCCGCCGACCTGGTCATCTCCGCCGACGGGGCGATGTGGCGCCCGGGCGAGCCCTCGCTGTCGGTGGCCAGCAAGGGCCTGGTCAGTCTCGACCTTGTGGTCACCGGGCCCAACCGCGACCTCCACTCGGGCCGCTACGGGGGCACCGTGGCCAACCCGGCGGCGGCGCTGGCGAAGATCCTCGCCGGCCTGCACGGGCCCGACGGCAGCGTCAGCGTCCCCGGCTTCTACGACGGGGTGGCACCCCTGAGCCCCCAACGACGGGCGGAGATCGCCGCCGTCAGCTGGGACGACGCGGCCTACGGCGCCGAGCTCGGCGTGAGCGCGCTCACCGGTGAGGGCGACTACTCGACCCTGGAGCGGCTGTGGACGCGCCCGACCCTGGAGATCAACGGGTTGAGCGCCGGCGGCCGCTACACGGTGATCCCCTCCCAGGCGTCAGCTCACCTCTCCTGCCGGCTCGTGCCCGGCCAGGATCCCGACGCGGTGCTCGAGGCCGTGGTCACCCACGTCCTCGGCGTACCCGCACCCGGGGTGTCGGTCGAGGCCCACGTCGACGCGATGCGGGTGCCGGCCTACACGATCGATCCCGACCATCCGGCGATCCGTGCCGGCGCCGCGGCGCTCAGCGCCGTCTACCCCGACCAGGCGGTGCTGTTGGCGGTGATCGCCGGCAGCCTGCCCGCCGCAACGCTGTTCGAGCAGACCCTCGGGCTCAAGACGCTGTTCTTCTCCTTCTCGACCTCGGACGAGCGGCTGCACGCCCCGGATGAGTTCATCCGCGTGCGCCGCCTGCGCGAGGGCATGCACGCCTGGGCCCAGCTGTGGCGCCTGCTCGCCGACGGCCCCCACCGCCTCGCGCCGGGCCCCAGCCCGGCGGTTCCGACGGCCGGCCGATGACCGCCACCGGGCGCCCGGACGCCGCGGCGGACGCGGCCTACACGGCCTACGGGTATCTGGAGCCGGGTGACCTCACCACGGTTCCCCTGGCCCCCGAGTTCGGACGCGTCCCGGGCTGGGACCCGGGCCTGTCGGCCCAGCAGAGCCTGCGCGTCGCCCGCCTGCTCGCGGAGGCCACGATCATCTCCCTGCACGACCACCCGGTGCGCTTCCCCGCTGACATCGCCCAGACGCCGGCCCTGAACCGGACCGGCCGCCAGCACACCGCCTTCGCGGGCCTGGCGGCGTCCTCACTCACCGCCGTGTTCGACAACATGATGGACGGCACCGGCTGTGTGACGGGCAACGCGCCGTGGAAGTGGCTCGACATCGTCACCGACCTGGGGATGCGCCAGGCCGACATCGCCCATCAGGACGCGGTCTCGATCGTCCACACCGTGGCCGACATCGCCGCCGCCAAGCTGGCCGGCGGGACCGGCATCGTGCTCGGGCTCGAGGGCGCCACGCCGATCGAGAACGAGCTCGACCGCCTCGAGGTGCTCTTCGGCCTCGGCGTGCGCCAGATCGGGATCGCCTACAACGACGCCAACGGCCTGGGCAGCGGGCTCAACGACGCCGTCGACGCGGGCCTGACCGGCTTCGGCGCCAAGGCCGTGCGACGCATGAATCAGGTGGGGCTGCTCATCGACGTCTCCCACTCCTCGGACCAGACCGCCCTCGACGCCTGCCGGGTCAGCCGGGTACCGGTGTGCCTCACCCACGCCGGCGCGCGGGCGGTGTGGCCGACGCGGCGGATGAAGCCCGACGACGTGCTGCGCGCGGTCGCCGACAGCGGCGGACTGATCGGCATCTCGGCCGCGCCCCACACGACGTTGTCGCACGCCCACCCGTCCCACAGCATCGAGTCGGTGCTCGACCACTTCGAGTACTGCGTCGACCTGATCGGCACGGAGCACGTGGCCTTCGGGCCCGACACCCTGTACGGCGACCATGTCGGATTCCACCAGGTCTTCGCCCAGCTGCTCGACCTCTCCAGCGTCACCGCGGGTCCGCCGTTCACCCCGGTCGCCTACGTCGAGGGCCTGGAGAACCCGACCGAGTGCTTCCCCAACCTGTGTGCCGCGCTGGTGCGCCGCAACTGGTCCGACGCGGACATCGCCCTCGTGCTCGGCGGCAACGTCCTGCGGGTGCTCGGCGAGGTGTGGCCGTGAGCTCCCCGGGGTCCGAGCCCGGTGCCAGCGCTCATGCCTCCGCGACGACCGCCGCCGCCGCTACGGCGCTGGCCAGCCTGAGCGACGACTTCTTCGCGGTGCTGCACGGTGTCGATCCGCTCAACGCCACCCAGCTCGGGGTCGGCGGGTTCGACAACCGGCTGCCCGACCCCAGCCAGGCCGGGTCAGACGCGAACGTCGACGCCCTCCGCGCCGTCGAGGCCCGCCTCGCCGGCATCGATCCGGACGCACTGGACACCGCCGGGCGAACCAACGCGAGCGTGCTCGGCGCGCTGGCCGGGGCGGCACGAGCCGATCTCGAGCACGGGCTGTGGGCGGCCAACGCCTCCGCCCAGGGGTATGTCAACCCCCAGGCGATGGCTTTCCAGGCCATCCCCACCGCCCTGCTGGAGGATCGCGACGCCGTCGACGGCTACCTCGCGCGCCTGTCCGGTCTGGGGGCCTACTTCGACGCGATCGCCCAGCGCTACCGGGAGGCGACCGCCGCGGGGCGGAGCTCACCCGCGGTCGGGGTGCGCCAGGCGATCGAGCAGCTCGAGGGCCACCTCGCCGCTGACCCGGCCCGGCACCGGCTCCAGCCCCCGAGCCTGCCCGATGACGTCGACTCGGCCGCGGTGCGCGCCCGCATCGCTGAGATCATCACCGGGGTGGCGGCACCGGGCATGGCCCGCCTGCGCGACGTCCTCGCCGGGGAGCTGCTCCCCACGGCCCGGGGTGACGACGCGGTGGGGATCAGCCACGTCCCCGGCGGCGCCGAGGGCTACGCCGCGGCGGTGGCCCGCCACACCACCACGACCCTGACCCCCGAGGCGATCCACGCCATCGGGCTGGAGAGCCTCGCGGCGCTGGAGGACGAGTGGGCCCAGCTCGGCGCGCGGGCGCTGGGCGAACGTGACCCGGCGCGGATCCTCATCCGCCTGCGCGAGGACCCGGCCCTGCGCTTTGACAGCACCCAGGCGATCGTGGCCACGGTGACCGACGCCCTGGCGCGGGCCGAGGCGGCCCGCTCTGACTGGTTCCCCGCCTTTGTCATCCCGGAGTGCGTGATCGAGGAGATCGACCCGCTCGAGGCGGGCAACTCGGCGCTCGCCTACTACCGGCCGCCGACCGAGGGTGGCCGGCGTCCGGGCGCCCACTGCGTGCTCACCGCCCAGCCCGAGCAGCGCTTCGTCTACGAGTACGAGGCGCTCGCCTTCCACGAGAGCACGCCCGGGCACCATCTGCAGGTCGCCTCCAACCAGACGCTGACTGAGCTGCCGGCGTTCCGGCGCTACCTCGACGCCGAGGTGTGCGCCTACGTCGAGGGCTGGGGGCTCTACAGCGAGCGGCTGGCCGATGAGATGGGCCTGTACTCCTCCGACCTGTTCCGCCTCGGGATGCTCTCCTTCGACGCGCTGCGCGCCTGCCGGCTGGTCGTCGACACCGGGATGCACCACCTCGGCTGGTCCCGTCAGCGGGCGATCGACTTCATGTGGACCCACACCGCCACGACGCGGGCCAACGTGACCAACGAGATCGACCGCTACATCGGCTGGCCCGGCCAGGCGCTGGCCTACATGATCGGCCGGCGCGAGATCCAGCGCCTGCGCGCCGACGCCGAGGCGGTCCTGGGGCCGGCCTTCGACGTACGTCGCTTCCACGGTGCGGTGCTCGGTGAGGGCGCGGTTCCGCTCGGGGTGCTGGGCGAGATCATCGACCGATGGGTGACATCCGAACGCGCCGCCGGCGCGTCCTAATGAGAAGGAGCGAGCCGCCATGCGCGTGAGAATCAACGACAACGAGCTTGAGGTCGAGGTGTACGGGCTCGAGGACGCCCCGGTGCTCATCGCCCACCACGGCGGGGGTGGGATCGGCTCGCTGGAGGAGCCCCGGGCGACCTTCGGCCCGCTGGCTGAGTGGTTCCGGGTCATCGTGTTCGACGCCCGCGGGTGCGGCCGCTCTCAGGCCGAGCCGCCGTTCTCCCACGCCCAGTGGGCGGCCGACGTCGATGCCCTGCGCGCGTGGGCCGGGGCGGAGCAGATCGTCGTGGCCGGGGGCTCCTACGGCGGCTTCATCGCCATGGAGTACGCGATCGCCTACCCCGACCGGGTGGCCGCGATGATCCTGCGCGACACCTCCGCGGACAACTCCAATCTGACGCGCGCCTTCGAGAACGCCCGCACCCAGACGCGCATCACGATCAACTGGGACAACTTCAACCGCTACTGGTCGGGTGAGATCACCGACGACGCCGATCTCAAGGCGCGCTGGGCCGAGATCATCCCGCTGTATGACTACGACTATGACCCGGTGGTGGCGGCCCAGCGGGTCGAGGCGGGCATCTACCGCCATGAATCCCACAACTGGTGCTTCCAGCACAACATGCCCAACTACGACCTCAAGCCCCGGCTGCCCCAGGTCAGCGCCCCGACCCTGGTCACCGTGGGCCGGACCGACTGGGTGACGCCGGTCGCCTCGGCCGAGACCATCGCGTCACTGCTGCCCCACGCCGAGCTCGTGGTGTTCGAGCACAGCGGCCACTCCCCCCAGATGGAGGAGGCCGAGCTGTTCCAGGCGACCATGCGGCGCTTCCTCGCCGGGGTGTTCCCCCAGCTGACCGGACTGGCCCCGGAGGCGGACACCGCCGGGCTGGGCCGGGACCAGTAGCGAGCCATGGCGATCCGTCCCGCCGACCTGAGCGAGCTCGCGCGGCTGGCCGAGATCGAGCGCGACGCCGGCCAGGCGTTCGTCGCGGTCGGGATGGGCGACATCGCCGCCGACGCGCCGCCGTCGGAGGCGGAGTTGGCCGCGTTCGTGACCGCCGGACGCGCCTGGGTGGCCACCGCCGACACCGACACCGACGACGGCGACGGGGTTGCGGTGGCCTACCTGCTCGGCGCCATCGTCGACGGGGCCGCCCACATCGAGCAGGTCAGTGCCGTCGCGGCGGTGCGCGGGCAGCGGCTGGGCGCGCAGCTGATCGACCACTTCGCCGAGGTGGCGGCCCAGGAGGGCCGCCCCTGGGTCACCCTGACCACGTTCGCCGACGTGCCCTGGAACGCGCCGTACTACGCGCGGCTGGGCTTCAGCGTCATCGCGCCGCCAACCTACGGTCCCGAGCTCGTCGCGCTGGTCGCGCACGAGGCTGCGCGCATCCCCGGTGACTGGCCGCGCGTGGCGATGCGCCGCGCCGTCGCGCGCTAGGTCGGCTCTGGGCGGTGGGGGGCGGCGGCGGCCAGGTACCCGGCCAGGTAGGCGCGGGCCACTGCGGCAACGGTCTCGTCCGGCGGCGCGAACTCGGCGCTGTGCAGCGGGCGGGGTACGAAGCCGGGGGCGCCGTGGAGTCCGACGAA
This sequence comes from Burkholderia sp. PAMC 26561, assembly GCA_964657595.1. Taxonomy (GTDB): domain Bacteria; phylum Actinomycetota; class Thermoleophilia; order Solirubrobacterales; family Solirubrobacteraceae; genus Palsa-465. The sequence continues at coordinate 7,683 of CAZZVR010000087.1, forward strand.
GAGCATCAGGGTGGGTGCGAGCTGGGCGAAGAAGCTGAAGTCGTCCGAGCCGCAGGAGCGGAAGTCCCCGCCGTTGACCAGACCGCACTGCGCGATCGCCCGGGCGGCGGCCTGGGCCAGGGCCGGGTCGTTGACCAGGGTCGGCTCATTCGGGGTGATCTCGAGCTCGGCCACGCAGCCGTGGGCGGCCGCGACGTGCTCAGCGGTCTGTCGCAGGGCGACCTGGAGGCTCGCCTGGTCGACCGGATCCAGGGCGCGCAGGGTCCCCCGGGCGTGGGCCCGGTCCGGGACGATGTTGTCGGCGCTGCCCGCCTCCAGGCGGGTGAAGGCGATCACCGCCGCGTGCAGCGGATCGAGCTGGCGACTGATGACCTGCTGGGCGGCGACGATGATCGCCGCCAGGGCGAGCACCGGGTCCCGGGTGCGGTGGGGGTAGGCGGAGTGCCCACCCTCCCCGGTCACTGTGAGCTGCAGGAAGTCCAGCGCGGCGTTGATCGGACCGGCCGGCGCGACCGCCGAGCCCCACGGGATGTCGGGATGCACGTGGGCCGCCACGATCGCCCGGGCCGGCGCCAGGGCACCGGCCTGGACGAGGAGCTGGGCGCCGGAGGGGTGGGCCTCCTCGCTGGACTGGAACACCGCGGTCAGCGCCGCGGGCGGCGCCCCGACGCTGCGCACGGCACGGAGCACGGCGACGAGGGCCGCCATGTGGATGTCGTGCCCGCAGGCGTGCATGGTGCCGTTGGTGGCCGACCAGGCCAGGCCGGTGTCCTCCACCAGGGGCAGGCCGTCGAGCTCGGCCCGCAGGAGCACCGGCATCCCCGGCCCGTCGAGGTGGGCGAGCAGCGCCGGACCCAGCGGCCGCTCGACCGGCTGCCCCAGGGCCGCGGCGATCACCTCCGCGGTGGCGTCCTCATGGTGCCCGAGCTCCGGCGCGGCATGCAGGCGGTGGCGCAGGGCGACAGCGGAGGGCAGCTCGCGCTCGAGCGCCGCCAGCAGCTCGGGGCTCGGGGCGCTCACCGGCCCGCGTCGCCCAGCGGGTAGATGCGGGCGGCGTTCGCGCCGGCGATCTGGCGGGCGATGCGCTCGGCGTCGGCCGAGGACAGATCGCCCGTGCTCATCCACGTCTCGAAGACGGTCCTCAGCGCGCGGCGGAACAGGAACGCCCCGAGGTAGTGCAGCTCCGCCAGTGCGATGGCATCGGAGGAGTAGAGCTGCTTGTGGAAGGGGGTGTACTCCATCAGCTCGGCCAGGACCCGGTGGGCGCTCGGGCCGACGTGGTTGAGGGCGAGTCCGACGTCGACGTAGACGTGGGGGAACATCGCGGCCAGGTAGGCGGCCTGGCGCTGGAACGGGTAGTTGTGCAACAGGGTGATCGGCACCCCGAGTGGTCCAATGGCGCGCAGCAGCGGGGTCAGCAGCGTCGGGTCGCACTTCTCGAGGTCGAGGTCGGGGTCCCCCAGACCGGCGTGGATCTGCAGGGGCCGGCCGAAGGCGTGGCAGGCGTCGATGCCCAGCCAGACGAGGTGGTGGTGCAGGGTCGGGTCAGTCAGCCGCAGCGGCCGGCCGTCGGTGCCCTCGGCCATCCACCGCTGGGCCGCCGCGACCACGTCGGACGCCGCGGGCCGCACTGGAGAGATCGCCAGACCGGAGCGGTAGGCGATGATCGTCTTGGCGCCGACCGCGGTGCGCACCCCGGCGTGCACCGCCGCCTCGATGCGCTCGGGGTACTCGGCCGGGCTGACGTGACTGGCGGCCAGGGCTTCGGCGAGGGGCTCCAGGCGCACCACCTCGTGCCCCGCGGCGCCGGCGAGGGCTCCGAGGCGCTCGGGAGAGCAGAGCTCCGGATCCGGGATGCCGGTGTCGTTGAGCACGGCACTGAGCCCGGCGGCCTCGAGCAGGCGCCGGTTGACCGTCTCGGCGCCCAGGCGCGCGCGTTGCTCGACATAGCGCTCCGGGGGGCTGAACGGCTCGAGGTCGAGGATCGGCGCGCAGTGGGCGCGGACCGCCAGACCGATCGGCGAGTCCCACCAGCTGCACCCCGCCGCGGGCGGCAGGTAGGTCTCTGACAGCCAGCGCTCGACCTCCGCGGCGCTGAGGTCGCGCTCGTAGATCCCGTGGGCGTGGTGATCGAGCAGGGGGAGGTCATCAATAGGCATGGGCGTACCTCGTGCAGGTGGCGGTGAGATCCTCGGCGGCGCAGCTGCGCAGCTCATGACGTTTCAGGCTCAGGTACGCGGCGCGCAGTTCGGGGCTCAGCCAGGCGGGGGTCGCCGCGTCAGCGGTGAAGGCGTCGAGGGCGGCGTCGAGGCTGACCGGCAGCCGCGCGGCCACGCGGTCACCGTCGCGCGACACCGGCCCCGCCCCACCGGGACCCTCAGCCAGGCTCATCTCCGCAGTGATGCCGGCCAGACCGGCGCCGACGAGCGCGGCGAGCGCGAGGTGCGGGGTGGCGCTGGCGTCGACGGCGCGGAACTCCAGGTTGAACCCGCGCCGGAACGCCTCCGTCGGCGCCGGCGCCTGCTCGGGGATCCTCACCAGCGCCTCCCGGTCCCCGGTGGCGCACACCGCCGCGCCGGCGGACCAGCGGCCGGGTTGCAGGCGTCCGTAGGACACCGGGCTCGGCGCGGTCAGCGCACACACCGACTCGGCGTGGGCGAGGATGCCCGCGACCCACCCGGCCGCGGTGGCCGACAGCCCGTGGATCCCCGACGCCTCGTGGGTCGCGGGGGTGTCACCGGACCAGAACGACAGGTGGACGTGGGCGCCGTTGCCCACCACATCAGGGGCCACGAGCGGCGTGAAGGTGGCCCTGAAGCCGCAGCTGCGCGCGACGTCGCGGGTGATCTCACGGACCGCCAGCGCCCGGTCCGCGGCGCGGAGGGCATCGGTGGGCGCGCAGGTCACCTCGAACTGATCGGGTCCGTACTCAGCCAGGACGGTCTCGGGTTCACAGCCGGCCTGGCTGAGCGCGGCCATGAGCCGAGAGGCGAACGGCTCCGCCGCCCGGACACGTTCGTAGCTGTAGCCGCTGCCGGTGAGCGGCGCCCCCACAAGCATGAACTCATGCTCGAAGGCGGCCCGGAGCCGCAGTCCGGTCACCTCCTCCAGAGTCGCCAGGGCCCCGACCAGGGCCCCGCGGGGGCAGCCGGCCCAGCGCGTCCCGGCCGGGTCATAGAGGTCGCACAGGTAGTAGTGCAGGGCGGGCGTGAGTGGAGCGCCGACGCAGACCTCCGAATCGAGCACCGGACGCATCTCGAGGTCACCCCGTGAGCCGTACGGGCTGTCAGAGGCGATCGCGCCGAACGGGTCGATGGTGCTGTTCGCCGGGGTCCAGCCGACGCCGCGGTGCAGCCGGGCGGGCAGGTCGGCGGCGGGCACGAGCTTGCCCCGGAGCTGCCCGATGAGGTTGGTGGCGAGCAGTCCGACCAGGCGCTGTGGGTCTGACGGCGACGGCTCCAAGGTCCGAGAGCCTAGCCGGGCCTGGGGCCCGGCGCCGAGCCGCCTCCGGGTGAGTCCAGTTGGGAGAATGCGACCTCAGTCCGAGACGAAGGAGCGCAATGGCAGACCTGAACGGACAGACAGTGATCGTCACCGGCGCGGGGAACGGGATTGGCCGGGCGACCGCCCTGGCCTTCGCGGCCGCGGGGGCCCAGATCGTCGTCGCCGACGTGATTGCGCAGGACGCCGAGCGGACAGCGGCCGAGATCAGCGACGACGGAGGCTCCGCCCTGTCGGTGGAGGCGGACATCGCCCGGGCGCAGGATGCCGCGCGGATCGTGGCGGCGGCGCTGGAGCGCTTCGGCGGACTCGACGTGCTCGTCAACAACGCCGGGGTGGGCGGCGGCCGGCTGCGCCTGCACGAGATCGAGCCCGAGGACTTCGACCGGGTGATCGACGTCAACCTGCGCGGGACGTTCCTCTGCTCCAAGTACGCCATCCCCCATCTGCTTGAGCGTGGCGGCGGCCGGATCGTCAATATCGCCTCGACCTACGGGGTGATCGCCGCTCCGCGCGCGGCGGCCTACTGCGCCTCCAAGGCCGCGATCATCAACCTGACCCGCCAGATGGCGATCGACTACGGCCCCGAGGGTCTGCGCGTCAACGCCCTGTGCCCCGGCTACATCGACACCGGCCTGGGCCGACGCGGACCGACGCTGGCGCCCGAGGAGTTCGCCGCCAGCACGCAGGTGCGCGAGACCGCCGCGGCCCTGCAGCCGCTGGGCCGCCAGGGTTCCCCGGCCGAGGTCGCGAGCGTCGCGGTGTTCCTCGCCTCCCCGGAGGCGTCGTTCGTCACCGGGGGGATCTATCCCGTCGACGGCGGCTGTCTCACCACGTTCAACTACGGCGCCGCCAGCAACTGACCCATGGCGCGGTTCGACGTGGCAGCGATCACCCTCGCCGAGACGCGGGAGCTGCGCCAGCGCGTTCTGCGTCCCCACCAGACCCTGGAGGAGGTCGCAGCCGACGAGCCGGAGGGCGCGCGCGTCATGGGCGCCTTCTCAGAGGGCCGGCTCGTGGCCATCGGGATGATCGCTCGCGGCGAGGATCCCCGGGTCTGGCAGCTGCGGAGCATGGCCGCCGACTCAGCCGTTCGCGGCCAGGGGGCGGGCAGTGCCGTACTCAGCGCCCTGCTGGCCCACGCGCGTGAGCGCGGCGCGGTGCGCGTCTGGTGCAACGCCCGCACCCCCGCCCGGTCGCTGTATGAGCGGGCCGGCTTCCGCGCCACCTCGGAGGAGTTCGAGGTTCCCCAGATCGGTCCCCACTTCCGGATGGAGCTGCTCATCAGGAGCGAGCTCGGAGAAGACGCACGGGAGGCACCGCAGCGGTGACCCCAGCGGCCACCATGCGGTTGGGACTGTTCATCAACCCGACGGGGCACCATCAGGCGTCGTGCCGACGCCGACGCCGACGCGGACGCCGGCGTGAACTTCGCCCACTACCTGCGGGTGGCCCAGACGGCGGAGCGCGAGTGCTTCGACATGATCTTCCTGGCCGACAACCAGCTGGTGCGCGATGCCGATCCGGAGACCCGGCAGCGGGTCGCGCAGTACATCGCCAACTTCGAGCCGTTCACCCTCCTGTCGGCATTGGCAGCAGTGACGACGCGGATCGGTCTGACCTGCACCGCGTCGATGAGTTACAACTTTCCGTTCCAGGTCGCCCGGAAGTTCGCCTCGCTGGACCTCATCAGTGCCGGGCGCGCGGGCTGGAACATGGTGACCTCCGAACGCGCTGAGGCGGCGAACTTCGGGATCGAGGACCCGCTGGAGCACGACGATCGGTACCGGCGCGGTGACGAGTTCGTGCGCGTGTGCCTGGGACTGTGGGACAGCTGGGAGGACGGAGCCTTCCCGCGCGACAAGGCGACGGGCATCTTCTCGGACCCCGAGAAACTGCATCCCCTGAATCACGTCGGGGAGTTCCTGGCGGTGCGAGGCCCGCTCAATGTGCCGCGCATGCCCCAGGGCTATCCCCTGCTCGTCCAGGCCGGCCAGTCCGAGGCGGGCAGGTCCTTCGCGGCCAAGTATGCGGATGTCATGTTCACCACGCTGCTGCTCATCGAGCGGGCCCGTGAGATGCGCGCCGAGATGCGCGAGCGCGTGGCCGAGCACGGACGCCGGCCCGAGGCGATCAAGCTGATGCCCGGTTTGGCCGTGGTCACCGGCCCGACCCACGCCGCCGCGCAGGAGCGCTTCGCGGAGTTACAGAGCCTGCTGCACCCCTCGGTGGCGCTGAGCATGCTGTCCTCCAAGATGGGTGACGCGGTTCTGGCCGGCTACCCCCTCGACCAGCCGCTGCCCCGCTCCGCTCGGCCCGGGGCGGACCCGGGAGGCGGCTTTGATCGCTGGATCGAGATCGCCGAACGTGAACGGCTGACCCTCCGCGAACTGGCCTACCGAGCCGCTGGGTCACGCGCTGGCCTCCAGGTGGTGGGCTCCTACGTGGAGATCGCCGACCTCATGGAGGAGTGGTTCAGGACCGAGGCGGTGGACGGCTTCAACATCCAGCCCGCCTACTTTCCCGGCATGTTCGAGGAGTTCGCCAACGGCGTGATGCCCGAACTGCGGCGCCGTGGCCTGGTGCGTGACCGCTACCAGGGCCGTACGCTGCGTGACCACTTCGAGCTGCCCCGGCCCGCATGGGGCTCCCGCGGAACCCCCGGCTCGCACTGATCACCACCGACCAAGGATCGACATGACCATCTCCCACGTGACCGTCGAACGCGCCCGCACGCTCGCCGAACTGCACCGTGACCGCGCTCCCCTCGTCCTGCCCACGGTCTGGGATGTGTGGTCCGCGCGTCTGGCCGTGGACGCCGGCTTTGAGGCGCTGACCATCGGCAGCCACCCCCTGGCCAACGCGCTCGGTGCCCAGGACAACGAGGGGCTGACCCTGGCCGAGGTGGTCGCCGCCGTGGCACCCATCATCGCCGCGGTGCCGGTTCCGGTGTCGGTGGATCTCGAGGCGGGGTACGGCGAGAGTCCAGCCGATCTCATCGCCGGGTTGCTCGACGCCGGCGGCGTGGGCCTGAACATCGAGGACACCGTGCATTCCGAGGGTGGGCGAGTGAGAAGCGCTGAGGAGCACGCGACCTACGTGGCGGGTCTGCGGGCCGCGGCGGATGCGGCGGGGGTCCCCGTCTGGATCAACGGCCGCACGGACCTGTTCGCCCACGCCGAGGACCCGGAGGCGGTGGCCGGGGAGGCCATCCAGCGCCTGCAGGGACTCATCGCCGCCGGCGCCGACAGCGTCTACCCGGTCAAGATCCAGGACTCCGACGCGCTGCTCAGCGCGGTGGTGGAGGCCCTCGACGTTCCGGTGAACTCGACCGCCCATCCGGTCAAGCACGACCTCGCCCGCTTCCGCCGCCTGGGCGTGGGACGCATCACCTTCGGCCCGCTGTTCCAGGCCGCGCTCACCGACAGCGCGCGGGAGATGCTCGCGGGCTGGCGGTAGCGGCGTCCCCGGATCACCCCGCGGGGGCGGCCGGGGTTGAACCGGCGGCGAGGTAGGCCCGCCAGCCCCCGTAGGCGGTGATCTCCGCCGCCCCGGTGAGGGCGACCGGCTCACAGGTGAAGCCGACCACCTCAGCGCCGTCGGCCAGGGTGACGCGGCCGAGCGCCATCGGCTGGGGCAGGGCGGCGAGGAAGCGGGCCAGGCCGGCCGGGGACAGG
>CAZZVR010000088.1:0-14851 GCA_964657595.1 Burkholderia sp. PAMC 26561
GCGTGAAGAGCCCCAACACACTCATCGCCCGCTCAAGCACCTGAATACGAGGACTGCTGGACATCGGTCGGACTATATATCTGGGTTACTGGCCCAGGCCGATGAGATCGCAGAACGCCCTGGCGATCTCATCGGGGGCGTGGACGCCATCGGGGACGTACCACCAGTAGAGCCAGCTCATCATCCCGATGATCGCCTCGGCGATCACGTGCGTCGGGTGACCGTGGCCCAGCAGACCACGCTGCTGAACCTGGGTGACGATGGCCTCGACGCGATGGACATAGCGGCGCTGGTCGGCGTCGGTCTCGGCCTTGACGTCGGCTCGGATCGACGTCTGCTCGGTCCAGTACACGCCATAGGCCGCCTGGTTGGTCACCATCATGGCGACGAACGAGGTGATGATGGCCCGCAGCTGAACCACCGGGTCCGCGCTGGCCTCGACGGCGCGGTCGAGGGCGTCGGAGAAGTCATGGTCGACCTGACGGGCGATCTCCGACAGCAGGTCGTCCTTGGATCCGACGTAGTGGTAGATCGCCGACTGGGTCAGGCCAACCCGCTCGGCGATCTCCTTCGTCGTTCCCCGCTGGAAGCCACGCTCGAAGAAGACCTGGGCGGCGCCGTTGATGATGGCGCGCCGCTTGACCGCCCAGGGCTCCTCACCCTCGTCGGGAGCGTTGACGACCGGCACCGTGGACATCCCCTCACCCTAGACATTGCCGCTCGATACGCAAAGCCCGCTTGACATTGATTGATCGATCTATCAGGCTGCCCTCATGTCGACTTCTCCTGCCAGCGCAGACGCGATCCTGCGTCGCAGCCTCGACGTCGATGGGCGGCGCACCTCACTGCTCGAGGCCGGATCCGGTCCTCCCGTCCTGCTGCTGCACGGCTCCGGTCCCGGCGTGTCCGCGGCGTCCAACTGGGGGCCGGTCATTCCGGCCCTGGCCGAGCACCATCGCGTCTATGCCTTTGACTTCACCGGCTTCGGGGAGAGCGAGCAGGCGCCCGAGAGGTCCTACGACATCAAGCTGTGGCAACGCCAGCTCTTCGGAGTGCTCGACGCGCTGGAGCTGGAGTCGGTTCCCATGGTCGGCAACTCCTTCGGCGGCGCGATGGCGCTGGCCGCGGCGATGCGTCGACCCGAGCGCGTGGCCCGCCTCGTCCTGATGGGCACCCCGGTGGGGGACTACCCGCTCACCGACGGCCTCCGGGGTGGGCGGGAGTTCGACGGCACGCGCGAGCACCTGAAGGAGATTCTCAGCTGCTTTCCCTTCGACCCGGCACTGATCAGCCACGCACTGATCGACGGGCGGTTCGGCGCGGCTACCCGCCCCGGCGCCTCCGATGCCCTCAGGGCGCTCATCCCCGAGCCCGCCGCCGAGGGCGAGACCATCGTGCACGGCATCCCGGAGAAGCATCTCGCCGGGGTGTCAGCGCCGACGCTCGTACTGCACGGACGCGAGGACAGAGTGGTCCCCTTCAACCTCGGGCTGGCGCTGCTGCACGGCATCCCCGACGCCGAGCTGCACGCGTTCGGACAGTGCGGCCACTGGGTGCAGGTGGAACGGTCCACCGACTTCGTCCGGCTGACCCTCGAGTTTCTCGCGAGGGAACGATGAGCCGCTCGGTACGCCTGTGTGCCGTCGATACGGTGGCGCCCGGAACCGCGAGGTGCTTCGTCGTCGAGCCCGATCTGTCGATCGCCCTGTTCAACGTCGACGGCACGCTCTATGCGACGGCCGACACCTGCTCACATCAGCGCGCCAGCCTGGCCGAGGGTGAGATCGACGGTGACGAGGTCATCTGCCCTCTGCACTTCCAGGTCTTCCACATCCCCACCGGGGAAGCACGTGAGGGCGTGACCAAGGAGCCGATCGCCACCTACCCCGTCTCGATCGAGGCGGACAACGTCAACGTGGAGCTGTGATGACCGCGACCATGACCGATGTCCTCTCCGACGCCGCCCGCGGGGTCATCGACCGGCGGATCTTCTGGGATCGGGAGATCTATGAGCAGGAGCTGGAGCGGATCTTCGCGCGGACATGGGTGTTCCTGGCCCACGAGTCCCAGCTGCCCGACAGCGGGTCGTTCCTGACCACCCAGATCGGCTCGGACAACGTCATCGTGGTGCGCGGGCGCGACAAGGTCATCCGCGCGTTCCTCAACAGCTGCCCGCACCGGGGCAACCGGATCTGCCACGCCGAGGCGGGTCGCACCCGGGGTGGATTCGTCTGCAACTACCACGGCTGGTCCTTCGGCCTCGACGGTGCGCTCAAGGGGATGCATGAGACCGACGCGTACTCGGCCGAGGCGGAGTTCGACTTCGCCGAGCACGGGCTCGCCGCCGTGCCCCACGTCGCCGCCTACAAGGGCCTGGTGTTCGGATGTCTGGACCCTGACGCCCCGTCCCTGAGCGAATACCTCGGCGCCTTCACCTGGTACCTGGACATCCTGCTCGACAACCAGGACGGTGGCACCGAGTTCCTCGGCGGGTGCATCCGCTCGGTCATCGACTGCAACTGGAAGATCCCGGCCGAGAACTTCGCCGGCGATGCGCTGCACGCCGGTTGGACCCATGACTCCGGAGCCCACGCGATGCTCGGCGCCGCGGTCCCGGAATGGTGGGGCCGCGAGAGCTACCACGCCAACGTCAACGGTCACTGCTGGGAGTTCAATCTCGACATGGTCGGCAACGCCTCGACGTTCGGGGACAAGCGACTCAACCGCTGGATCCGCTCACGGGAGGACGAGGTCGCCGCACGCCTGGGCCGCCTCAGGTCGAGGATGCTCGGGTCCTTCTCCTCCGTGACCCTGTTCCCCAACCTGTCGTTTCTGCCCGGCCAGCAGTCCTTTCGCGTCTGGCAGCCCCTGGGACCCAACCGGACGGAGCTGAAGACCTGGGTGCTCGTCAACCGGGAGCTGCCCGAGGAGCTCAAGGAGGTCTACCGCCGGGGCGCCATGATGACCTTCTCCCCATCCGGGGTCTTCGAGATGGACGACGGAGAGAACTGGGAGTACACCACCCGCGCGAACGAGGGGGTGATGACCCGCCGCCAGAAGCTGCACTACGGCCTGGGCCGGAACTCGAAGATCGAGCATCCCGAGCTGCCCGGGAACGTGTACGCCAACCAGCTCAATGACGCCAACCAGCGGGCCTACTACAAGCGCTGGGCTGACCTGATGGCTGCCGAGAGCTGGGCGGAGGTCCCCGAGTCATGAGCGTGACGGCTGAGATCGACGCTCAGCTGCGACACGAGGTCGAGCAGTTCCTCTACCTCGAGGCTCGGCTGCTCGACGATGAGGCCTACCCCGACTGGCTGGAGTTGCTGACCGAGGACTTCCATTACTGGGTCCCCGGGATCGAGAACCGTGGCCGCAAGGACCCGCTGGGTTCCCATCCCGTGGGCCACATGGCCTACTTCGACGACACCAAGCTCGACCTGATGCGGCGCGTCAAGCGCTTCACCTCCGACACCGCCTGGTCAGAGAATCCGCCGACCAAGCAGTTTCACTCGATCACCAACGTCGAGCTGGCCCCGGCCGAGCGCGAGGGCGAGGTGGTGGCTCACTCGCTCACCACCGTCTATCGCGGTCGCTATGAGGGGACCGGGGACATCCTCTACGGCCGGCGCCAGGACCTTCTGCGGCGCGTCGACGGCACCCTGCGCCTCGCCCGGCGGACCGTGCTGATCAGTCACAACACCCTGCAGTCCAAGAACCTCAATACGTTCCTGTGAGCGGACGTCTCAGCGACCACGTCGTCGTCCTCACCGGCGGCGGGACCGGCATCGGTCTGGCCATCGTGCGCCGCTTCATCGCCGAGGGGGCACAACTCGTCGTCCTCCAGCGCCCCGGGCCCAGCGCCGACGCCCTCCGACAGCTCGGCCCGGCGGTGGTCGTCGTCGAGGGTGACGTCCGTTCGGCGTCCGATCAACGCGCAGCGGTCAGCGCCGCAGTCGACCGGTTCGGCCACCTCGACTGCGCCATCGCCAACGCCGGGGTCTGGGACTTCAACCAGCGCCTGGACGCCTACGCGGATGACGACACGCTCAATCAGACCTTCGACGAGATCTTCGACGTCAACGTCCGTGGGGCGCTGCTGAGCGCCGCGGCCGCCCGGGAGGCGCTGTGTGATGCGCACGGATCGCTCATCTTCACCGCGTCCTCATCCTCGTCCTATGCCGGCGGGGGCGGTCCGGTGTATGTCGCCTCCAAGCATGCGCTGCACGGCCTCATCCGCCAGCTCGCCTTCGAGCTCGCCCCGGAGGTGCGGGTCAACGGCATCGCCCCCGGAGCGACCGCGACGCCCCTGCGGGGGCCGGAGGCGCTCGGGTTGGCCAGCACCCAGCTCGACGAGCTCGACGGCTTCCAGGAGGTGGCAGCGCGGCAGATTCCGCTGGGATTCGTCTCGACGGCTGAGGACCACACCGACCTCTTCGTGCTGCTGGCCTCTCACACCGAGGCGCGGTTCATGACCGCAGCCCTGCTCCGCTCCGACGGCGGCCTCGAGGTCCGTGGCGGCGGTCGCCGTCGCATGCCGGCCGTCGACCTGGGGCAGGCCGAGGCATGAGCTCGCTCGCCCAGCGCCTGACCCTGCCGGTCCTGGTCGCCCCGATGTTCCTCGTCTCCGGCCCGGAACTCGTCATCGCCGCCGCACGCGCCGGCATCGCCGGTGCCTTTCCCGCCCCCAACGCGCGGCGGATCGACGACCTCCAGACGTGGTGTGAGGAGATACAGAGCGCGCTGGGGGACGAGCTGCCGTGGGCGACGAACCTCATCGCGCACCGGACCTATGACCGTCTGGAGCAGGAGCTGGCTGTCCTCGCGCGCTTCCGCCCCGCGCTCGTCATCACGGCGCTCGGATCACCGAACCGAGTCCTCGATGACGTCCATGCCTGGGGAGGGCTGGTCTACGCGGACTGCGCGAGCCCGGCGCATGCAGAGAAGGCGATCGCCGCCGGAGCCGACGGCGTGGTCTGCGTCTGCTCGGGCGCCGGGGGCCACACCGGCGCCTACAGCCCGTTCAGCTTCGCCGCGGATGTCCGCAGCTTCTGGGACGGACCGATGGTGCTCGCGGGGGGGATCAGCGACGGTCGCGGCATCCGTGCCGCGGAGGTCCTCGGGGCTGAGATGGTGTACATGGGGACGCGGTTCATCGCCACGACGGAGTCCATGGTGTCTGAGCGCCAGCGTCAGATGGTGGTCGACTCCTCCATGTCCGACATCGTCCTCTCAGACTCGGTCACCGGCGTACCCGCGAACTGGATGCGTACCAGCCTCGAGCAGTCAGGTCACCTCGCACCCCCAGGTCAGGCCGCGGACTTCTCGGGCGACATCACCGACAGGGCGGCGTGGAAGCACATCTGGTCTGCGGGTCACAGCGTCGGGGGAGTGACCCGGATCGCGCCCGTGGCCGAGGTCGTGGCCGAGCTCGCCGAGCAGTACGTGGCCGCCGGCGGCACCCTTCGAGACAGCGTGCGCCCGTGAAGGCGATCGTCATCGCCGGCGGCTCGACCGCGGGCCTCGCCGCCGCCCGGACCCTGCGGGCTGAGGGCTACCGCGGACAGATCAGCGTCATCGAGCCCGAGGCGCACCATCCCTACGACCGGACGGCGCTGTCGAAGGATCTGCTGCGCGGCCGGGTCTCAGCCACGGACATCGCCCTGCTGGACGACGGGCGACTGACCGCCCTCGGGGTCGACTGGCGCCGCGGTCGGTGCGCGGTCGAGCTTGACCCCGAGGCACGTCGGGTCGGGCTCGACGACGGCAGCGCACTGAGCTACGACGGACTCGTGCTCGCCACCGGCTCGACGCCACGGACCCTGGTGCTCGGTGAGCGCGCCCCCGCCGGGGTTCAGGTGCTGCGCGGCCTGGACGACGCCCAGGCGCTGCAGTCGGCACTGGGTCAGCGCGGGGACGTCCTGCTGGTCGGCGGCGGCTTCGTCGGGTTGGAGGTGGCGGCCGCGGCCCTGGAGTCGGGCGCGCGGGTCACCGTCGTCGAGCGCGACGCGGCACCGTTGGCCCGTGTGCTGGGGGCGGCCGTGGGCAGCGCCATCGCCGGGCGCCACATCGCGCGTGGGATGACCTGCATCACCGGCGCCCAGCTGCAGGCCTGGACGGGCCACCCGACCCTGACCGGCGCCCGCCTGGAGGATGCTTCGACTGTGACAGCCGCCGTCGCCGTCGTGGGGATCGGTGTCGTCCCCAACACCGACTGGCTCGCGGCCAGCGGGGTCGGAGATGCAGCTGGCGTCTGCACCGACGCGACCCTGGCCACCACGGCTCCCGGCGTGGTGGCCGCCGGGGACATCGTCCGCTGGCCGCACCCCTTTGCGGGGCGGGAGGTTCGCGCCGAGCACTTCGAGCACGCGCAGCTGAGCGGTTCCCACGCGGCTCGGCGCCTGCTGCACGGGCCGTCGGTCGGAGCGTATGCCCCCATCCCCTTCGTGTGGTCACACCAGGGTGAGCACACGATCCATCTGGCCGGCTTCCCCAGCGGCGCCGCTGACGTCGACCTGCTCGAGGGCGATCTCGCGGACGGTCCGTTCGCCGTGGGCTACCGCGAGGATGGGCGCCTCACCGCCGTCCTGACCCTGGATTCACCTCGTACCTTCCGCCGGCTGCGGCGGGAGCTGTCCTCCCAAGGAGTCGCCGCATGAATCCGTCGCTGGCCAAGCTCGGTCACGTTGCCCTGACCACCCCGGACCTCGACCGCTCCCGCTGGTTCTTCCGTGACGTGCTCGGTCTCGATGAGACCGCGGAGGTCGATGGGACCGTCTACCTCCGGGCGTGGGGGGAGTTCGAGCACCACTCCCTGTCGCTCACCGCCGGCCCCGCGGGAATCGATCACTTCGGCTGGCGAGCCAGTGGCCCGGATGACATCTCGGCCTACGCGGCTCAGCTGCGCCAGGCCGGCGTGGAGGTCGCTGAGGTCGAGGCCGGAGCCGAGGCGGGACAGGGAGCGGCTATCCGCTTCCTCACGCCGTCCGGTCACCCGTTCGAGATCTACCACGAGGTCGAACATCCCGACGCCCCGGAGGAGATTCGCTCCAAGCTGAAGAGCAACGTCTCCCGAGCGCACCGGCGCGGTGCCTCGCCCCGGCGCATCGATCACATCAACGTGGCCACCGACGACGTGCCGGGCGGGATGGCCTGGCTGGGTGAACAGCTCGGTTTCCGCGTCCGGGAGATGATCACCGCGGGCTCCCGAGGCATGGTCTCCGCGTGGAGCGCGGTGACCTCACAGGTCCACGACCTGGCGCTGACACGTGATCTCGGCGGGCACGACGGCACCCTCCACCACATCGCCTACCTGTTCGACAGCCGCGAGGAGCTCATGCTCGGGGCTGACATGCTGCGCGAGGAGGGCGTCAAGATCGAGCTCGGTCCCGGCATGCACGGTGTGGCGCGGTCGATGTTCTGTTACGTCCGGGACCCCGGCAGCGGCCATCGCGTCGAGCTCTACACCGGCGGATATCACATCTTCGACCCGGACTGGAAGCCGATCGAGTGGACCCGCGCCGAGATCGAGGCCGGTCTGGTGTGGTGGGGTCCGGAGTACACCCCCGGACAGGGTCACGCCTTTGACGAGACCACGCCATGCCGAGCCACGGAGCCAGTGTGACCGACGCCATGTCGGACGTATTCGCACCCGCGCGGGTGGTCTCTGAGCGCTGTGACGACGGAGTCCTGCTGCTCCGTGCGCAAGCGGATCTCGGCGCGTATGAGCCGAGCGTCGTTCACGCGTTCCGTCACGGCTCTGAACTCCATCCCGACCGGACCCTGGCCGCTCAGCGCCGGGGCGACCGATGGCAGGGCCTGACCTGGGGCCAGGCCCGGCGTGATGCCGACGCCCTGGCCCAGCGCTTCCTCGACCTCGAGCTCGGTCCCGAGCGCCCCGTCATGGTGCTGTCGGGTAACTCCCTCGAGCACCTCGTCGTGATGCTGGGCGCCTACACCGCCGGTGTGCCCGTCCTCCCCATCAGCCCCTCCTACTCACTGCTGAGCCGGACCCACACGCGGATCTGTGACATGGCCCGTCAATGTCAACCGGGTCTGGTCTTCGCCGATGACGGCGACGCGTTCGGCGCGGCGCTGGACGCCGTGGCTGAGACCACACCGGTTCAAGTGCTCATCAACACGGGCTCGCGCACAGATGCCCTGGCTCTGGCTGACGTGCTGGCGAGCACCCCAACTGAGGCCGTGGAGGTGGCCGTGGGCCAGCTCGGCCCCGACACCGTGGCCAAGGTGCTCTTCACCTCTGGCTCCACCGGGGCTCCCAAGGGCGTCATCACGACCCATCGCATGCTCTGCTCGAGCCAGCAGGCGCTCCGACAGGTGTGGCCGTTCCTGCGCGACGAGCCCCCGGTCCTGGTGGACTGGCTGCCTTGGAGCCACGTGTTCGGAGGCAGCCACAACCTGGGCCAGGTCATCGCGTTCGGGGGAACCCTCTACATCGACGAGGGCAAGCCCGTGCCCGGTCTGTTCGAGCCCACCGTCGACGCGCTGCGCGAGGTCGCCCCGACGATCTACTACAACGTGCCGGCGGGCTATGCCCTCCTGGCGCCCCTGCTCGAGGCCGACCACGGCCTGGCCACCACGTTCTTCTCCCGCCTCCGGTTCATGTTCTACGCGGGCGCGGCGCTGCCCGACGAGCTATGGCTGCGACTCCGCGGACTCGGCGAGCAGGTCACCGGTCGGTCGATCCCGCTCACGGCATCGTGGGGGACGACCGAGAGCGCACCGGCCGCCACCAGCGCGCACTTCGCCTCCGCGGTGTGTGGCTGCATCGGCGTGCCCCTGCCGGGGGTGAAGATCAAGCTGGTGCCGTCAGGGAACAAGCTCGAGCTCCGCCTGGCGGGCCCGAACGTGACGCCCGGCTACTTCAAGAACCCCGAGGCCAGCGAGGCGGCCTTTGACGAGGACGGCTTCTACCGCACCGGTGATGCCGGACGGCTCGTGGACCCCGACAATGCCGACCTGGGCCTGATGTTCGACGGCCGCCTGGCGGAGAACTTCAAGCTGGCGAGCGGAACCTGGGTGCACGTCGGCGCCCTGCGCGTCGCCCTGCTGTCCGCCGCCGGAGGCGTCCTCCGGGACGCCGTGATCGCTGGGGCCGACCGCGAATACGTCACGGCGATGGCCTGGCTCGATCCCGGCCAGGCCCAGACGGCGTGTGGGACCGATGGTCCGGTCCGACTCGACGATCCCAAGCTCCACACGCTGCTCGGTGACGCCCTGGCGCAACTGAACGCCGGAGCGGGAGCAGCTTCCGCGGTGCGCCGACTCCTGCTCCTGGAGGAACCGCCCCAGATCGACGCGGGCGAGATCACCGACAAGGGGTACGTCAATCAGCGAGCGGTGCTCGAACGCCGGGCGGACCTGCTCGATGAGCTGTACGTCGAGCCGATCAGCCCGAGACTGATCACGGCCGGTGGGTTGCTCAGGCGATCGCCCCCATCGGATCCTCATGACCGCCGCACTGAGTCAAGACAGATGAAGGAGCAAGCCTGATCATGGGACGCCTGAACGACAAGGTTGCATTGATCAGCGGAACCGCCGGGGGCATGGGGCGGGCGGCCGCCGAGGTGTTCGCGGCGGAGGGCGCGCTGGTGTTCGGCTGTGACATCGACGCGGTCGGACAGGCGGAGACCGAGCGTCTCATCGACGCGGCCGGTGGCACCATGGCGGCCCTGGTGGGGGTCGACATCTCCACGGCCGAGGGGGCGGGCGCCTGGATCGACGCCGCCGTCGAGCGCCACGGCCGCATCGACGTGCTCTACAACAACGCGTCGCGGCTGCGGTTCGGGCCCTTCGGAGAGCAGACCTTCGAGGACTGGGCCTTCACGATCGACAATGAGTTGCACCTGCCCTTCCACTGTGCCCGTGCGGCGTGGCCGCACCTCATCGCCGGGGGCGGCGGGGTCATCCTCAACGTCGGGTCGGTGGCGGCGATCCGTGGGGCGGCCTTCGAACCGATGAGTGCTCACGGAGCCGCCAAGGCAGGCGTGTTATCGCTGACCCGCCACCTTGCCGCGGCCGGCGCGGAGCACAACATCCGGGTGGTGTCGATCAGTCCAGGCCTGATCCGCACCCCGGCCACCGAGCCGTTGTTCAGCGACCCGGCCAACCCGGCCGACGCCCTGGTCGCCCGGGTCCCCTCACGGCGGGCCGGCGAGCCCGTCGACGTCGCCCGGGTGGCGGCGTTCCTGGCCTCTGACGACGCCGCCTACGTCAACGGCGCCAACATCCTCGTCGACGGCGGCCTCAGCGCGATGGGTGGCTGACGTGCCTCCGCCGCCGAGCCGCTAGACACCTTCGGCGAACCCCGACTCGACGAGCGCCGGCTCACCGACGTGCTGCACGTCCGTGGCCACCGACGTGCCACAGCCCGGGCAGCTGTGCTCGCGCATGACGTAGTCGCTGCGACAGTGGGCGCTCCCGGGAACCGTCGCGGTGAAGGGCAGCTCGCGCACCACGCTGGCGGCGGCGAAGTCCTCCTCGTACCCGCAGAAGCGGTGACCACAGACGGTGCAGTGCAGCGCGGTGTCACTGCCGACCCGCACCGCCTCGATCGTGTCGTTCACCTGGTGGATCCGCTCAGAGCTCGTGGCCGCGGCGCCTGAGTTGTCGACCGGAGCGGTGGCGGCGGCTGAGAGCCGAACCTGGCGCACCTGCTCGCGCTGGGCCGTCGTGTGTGCCTCGTCCACGCCACCGTCGCTGAGACTGACCCCATAAACCTCCAGCGCGACCTCGGCGCTGACCAGTCCGTCATAGACATCACGGGCGACCGCGGCCGGATCCCGGCGGAGCGGGTCTCCGTATCCGGCACCGCCGGCACCGACCCCGACGACGAAGTCGCCCGGGGCGAGCACGGTGAACTGTTTGGCCTCCTGGGGGTCGCGGTGCTCATACGTGAGCTCCTCGGCGGAGGTGGGCACACGGCCCGAGGCGAAGATCTCCGCCACGTTGGAACCGCGCAGGACGGTGCTCGACGGGGCGACACCGGGAGATCCGCCCGATAGGCCGCGCCCGGCCGGCACTCCCACCCCGGAGGCGAGGGTCTGGAACAGGCTGGGTGAGTTGACCTTGTGGGGGATGCCGGCGAACTCGACGCTGACGCCGCCGCGGAAGCGCCCGGGGCCACCTGAGTCGACCACTTCGCGCCGGTAGACCTGGAGCATCGGGGCACGACTCTCGGCGACCTCGACATTGCTGATGCGCGAAGCCATCGAGTGGGGAATCCCGCCGCTGTCGATGCCGTCGGAGATGGTGCGGGCTCCGCCCCCGCCTCCGAACGGGTCGGTGATCGCGGCCACCGAGGGTGCGCCGGTGGGGCTCGGGGAGATGAACATCCCACCGTGGATCCCCGGCGACCAGTTGGCCTGGGCTTCGGAGCTGAAATCCTCCGAGGCCATGAGCATCTTGGCCACGGCCGTGGAGGCGACGTCCATCGTGGTGAGTCCGCCCATGACCGAGGCCATGCTGACCGCGGCGGGGCTCTCGGCGTTGTTGAGCGTGCCCGGTTCTGAGATGACCTCGACGATGTTGCGCAGGGCGCCGATGGCCCACGGGAGGTCGTAACACAGGGAGATCATCAGGACTCCGAGCATGGCTCCCACCATGGCGGGCCGCGCGCAGTTGATCGGGCCGATCGCCTGAACGGACGTGCCGGTCATGTCGAAGACGAGCCGCTCACCCTGCTTGATGACCCGACAGCAGACCGGGTAGACCGCGTCGGTGTTGCCGTCGTGGTCCAGGTAGCTGCGTGAGGACCAGCTGCCGTCGGGGATCTTGGCCAGGCGGGCGCGCACGACCCGCTCGACGTAGGCGAGGATCTCCTCCTGGGCGGCGAGCAGAGCCGGCTTGCCGTACTGGGCGATGAGCTCCTGCATGCGCTCGTGGGTCATGCGCAGCGCGGCGACGCGAGCGCGCATGTTGAGCGCATTGTTCTCCGGCGTCCGACTGTTGCGCAGGTAGGCGCGCTCGATGTCGGCGAGCAGCTCGAAGTTCTGAGCGATGCGCACGCCGGGGAACAGCGGCGCCTCACCGAAACGGTCCTGAGCGCCGGTGACGAAGCTCCCGGGGGCCGGGCTTCCGACATCCGTGTCATGGGTGACGATGCCTGACCATCCCACGAGGTCGCCGTCCGTGAAGATCGGCATCACGAGGATTCCGTCGTTGGCGTGCAGCGCTCCCTGCCACGGGTCGTTGGTGAAGAACATGTCACCCTCGTGGATGTCCTCGAGAGGCCAGTCCGCGAGGACGTGGCGGACGAACTCATCGATGGTCGCCCCGTGGTGGAGGATGTACACCCCGGTGTAGAGCGACCGACCGTCCGCCGTGACCAGCGCGGCGTTGAAGTCATAGCCCTCGAAGATGATCGGGGAACCCGACAGCCGGGCCGCCATCCGGGCCTGGTCGTCGTTGATGGCCCAGAGTCGGTGGCGGATCACCTCGAAGGTGATGGGGTCGAGCTCGGTGCTCACAGCTGACATCAGACGCTCCTCGCTCCGGTGGGAATGGCTGCACTGCCGATGGCTAGGTCCTCGGACGCACCGAGACGCAGTGTGAGATAGCCGTCGGTGATGGCCTGGTGAGCCGGGGGGACGACGACACTGTCCCCCATGCGTTCGATGATCGCCGGACCGTCGACGACGTTGCCCGGTCGCAACCGGTGTCCGTCATAGACGGTGCACGTCGTGTAGCCAAGCGGCTCGAAGTACGTTTCGCGCTCACCCTTGATGGCGGCGCTGGAGTCCCGGCCCTCTTCAGCCTCGCGGACGATCGGGGTCTGGGCGACCTGGCGCACGCCGATGACCCGGTGGGGCTCGACCTCGACCTCGGCTCCGGCCAGCACCGCACCGGTTCCGTAGGTCTGGGCGTAGCGCTCGGCGAACTGTCCGGGCAGGTCGGCCTGACCTGAGGCCAGCTCGTCGGCGTCGACGGGAATCCACACGGTGTTGACCTGCCCGCGGAAGCGCATGCCCAGTGACCAGGTGTACGCGATGGAGTCCGCGTCCGCACCCTCCGTGGCGAACTGCTCGGCCAGCCGGCTCTGCAGGCCCTGGAGCCGCTCTGCCATCCCCGCGAACGCCTCGGGTCCGAAGGGGGAGTCACAGCGGTGGATGAGCTGCTCGGTGTGCGTGATGTCGCAGGTGAGCATCCCCGCGGCCGAGAAGACGGTCGAGTCGGCGAACACGAGAATGGACTTCGCGCCCGCCTCGGAGCCGTAGAACACCGCATGGGTCGGTCCCGCACCGCCGTAGGCGGCGATGACGCACTCGCGGGGATCGTGGCCCAGCTCGATGGTCGATTTCCGGATGAGGTCGGCCATCTGCGAGTTGATGATCCGGAAGACGCCGAGGGCGACCTCCTCGGGCTCCATGCCGAGCGGCGTGCCCAGGCGCGCCAGCGCCTGCATCGACAGGTCGCGGTTCAGCTGCATGCGGCCGCCGAGGAAGTTGTCGGCGTCCAGGTAGCCGAGCACCAGGTCAGCGTCGGTCACCGTCGGTGCGGTGCCCCCGAAGCCGTAACACGCGGGCCCGGGCTGGGACCCTGCGCTCTGGGGCCCGACGCGCAGCAGACCACCCTCGTCGAGCCAGGCGATCGACCCGCCACCGGCACCGATCGTGCTGACGAGGACCTTGGGCATGCGCAGGCTGTACTGGGCCACGACCGGCTCGGGGTCGAGCGGCACCTCGCCGTCGAGGATGAGGCCGACGTCGAAGGAGGTCCCTCCGACGTCCGTGCAGATGATGTTGTCCTCCTCATAGAGGCGACCCATGTAGCGGCTTCCGAGGATGCCGCCGGTCGGCCCCGAGTCCAGGGTGATGATCGGCCGCATCGCGGCGTCGGCCACCGAGGTCAAGCCGCCGCTGGCCTGCATGACGAGCAGCGACTGGCGCAGTCCCTCGGCCCGGAGACGTTGCTCGAGGTGCTCGAGGTAGCTGATGACCTTGGGTCCGACGTACGCGGTCACCGCGGTCGTCGCGGTGCGCTCGTACTCGCCCACGACCGGGGCGACCTCTGAGGAGATCGCGGTGAACAGACCGGGGGCGCGCTCGGCGAGCAGCGCCTTGACCCGCTGTTCGTGGGCGTCGTTGGCGATCGACCAGAGGAACGAGACGGCAAGCGCCTCGACGCCGGCCGCCACGAGCGTGTCGATCGCCTCCAGCACGCCCGCCTCGTCGAGGGGGACCACCACGTCGCCGTCACGGTCCATCCGCTCATGCACCCCGATGATCAGCTGCCGCGGGATGATCGGGGCCGGCTTGGACAGGCGGGAGGAGTGGACCAGGTCGCGCTCGTGCAGGCCGGCCATCTTGGCGTACACGCGGCCGATGATGAGGTTGTCCTCATGCCCGCGGCTGGTGATCAGACCGGTGCGAGCCCCGCTGCGGGTGAGGATCGCGTTGGTCGCTTGGGTGGTGCCGTGCACGAACATCTCGGTGTCCGCCAGCAGCTCCTCACGCGAGAGACCGAACGCCTCCGCGGTCAGGCGCACCGACTCCAGGACGCCCTCGTCCAGCGCGTTGGGCGTGGTCAGGGACTTGGCGACCTTGCGGGTTCCGTCGGGGCCGACGACAGCGCAATCGGTGAAGGTTCCACCGATGTCCACGCCTACTCGGAACGTCACGATGCGGCCAGAACAGAAATTGATTCCATGGGATGGAAACCTAAGTCAGCCGTCCGGCAATGTCAACTGCCAACTCGACCGCGGCCGGTGCGCCGACGACCGGCCGGGCTCCCGAGGCCGTTGGAAGCCGCACCGGCGGTGGCTGACAGGACGACATCGGCTCGCAGTTCGTCGCTGATGGCGCCCGCGACCTCACTCACCCGCACCCCCACA
>CAZZVR010000089.1:0-14823 GCA_964657595.1 Burkholderia sp. PAMC 26561
GCGGGAAGGCGTAGGTCCCGCGCGACAGGTACTCCTTGAGGATGTCGTTCTGGGTGGTGCCCTGGAGCAGCTTCTGGTCCACGCCCTGTTCCTCCGCCGCCACGATGTAGAGGCTGAGCAGCCACGCCGCGGTGGCGTTGATGGTCATCGACGTGTTCATCTGATCCAGGGGGATCCCGTCGACGAGCGTCTCCATGTCCCCGCGGGTGGCGACCGACACGCCGACCTTGCCCACTTCGCCCCGCGCCAGCTCGTGATCGGGGTCATACCCGGTCTGGGTGGGCAGATCGAAGGCGATCGACAGCCCGGTCTGGCCCTTGGCCAGGTTGTTGCGGTAGAGCTCGTTGGAGCGCCGGGCGTCGGAATGGCCCGCGTAGGTGCGCATCACCCACGGGCGGTCGCGCTCGGGGAGGCGGAAGTCAGCGGAGTCCGTCATCGCCTGAATGTACCGGAGCGAGCGGCCATCCGACAGGTGTGTCGGATCGTGCCGGCGCGCTGTTGTAGCCTCGCAGCGGTGTCTCCCAACCCCCGTCCGATCGACGTCCTCCAGCTCGGTGTCCAGCGCGCCATCTGCTGCTGGCAGGTGGGTGAGCTGCTCATCGACCCGGGTCCGGAATCGACCCTGGAGAACGTCCTGGCCGAGCTCGACGGCGTGGCGCCCAAGGCGGTCCTGCTCACCCACATCCACCTCGACCACGCCGGCTCCGCCGGCACGCTGGCCCGCATGTATCCCGGCCTGCCCGTCTACGTGCACGAGCGCGGAGCCCCCCACCTGCTCGACCCCAGCAAGCTGATCGCCTCGGCCACGCGGATCTACGGCGACTACATGGACGTGCTGTGGGGGAAGTTCGAGGCGGTGCCCGAGGAGCAGCTGCAGGTGCTGAGTGGCGGGGAGACCCTCGAGTTCGGCGACGACGGGTCCTTCGAGGTGCTCTACACGCCCGGTCACGCCGTCCACCACGTCTCCTATCTGGGGCCCGACGGCGGCGCGTTCGTCGGCGACGTCGCAGGCACCCGCGCCCCCGGGTCAGACGTCGTGCTCCCCCCGACCCCGCCGCCGGACATCAACCCGCCGGACTGGCAGCGTTCCATCGCGGCGCTGAGAGAGCGCGAGTTGACCCAGCTGTACTACACGCACTTCGGATCCGCCGGTGACGTCGACGCCCACCTCGGCCAGCTGTCCGAGCGCATCGACCGCTGGGCCGAGGCGGCCCGGGAGAACGACATCGACGGCTGGGAGGCGGTCGCCCGCGCGGAAATGGTCGCCGCCGGGGCTGACCAGTCCGAGCTCGACTACCAGCTCGGGCCCGGCGGGCGTGAGGCCAACTACGGCGGCCTGCGCCGCTACTGGGACAAACAGGCCGCCAGGCGATAAGCTCTCCTGCCGAATGCCGCTACTGATCGAGGAACTTCCCGTACTGGGGGGTCCCGGCAGCGGACTCGGGGGGGTCTGGAACGTGGTTGTGCTCAATGACGCACACAACACGTTCGACCACGTAGCCGAGACGCTTGCCGCGACCATCCCCGCCATGTCACTGGCCGATGGCTACCGCACCGCCGACGCGATCCACCATCGCGGTCTGGCGATCGTCTTCTCCGGTTCTCGCGCTGACGCCGAGGACTACTGGGAGACGCTGGACGACGCCGGCCTGACGCTGGCGCCGCTCGAAGCCGCCTGAACCGTCCGGCGGCTTGGCTCGGGGCGTTCCGGGGCTCACGGGCCCCCCTTGAGCTCTCGCGCTTTTCCGGGGTCAGGGGCTCGCGTCTGCAGACGTGCCGCCCGGGCGTTGACGACCGCGAGGATATTCGCGGCGATCTGCTCCGGCACCTCGCTCATCTGGGTGTCGGTGATCCGAATGACCGGAATGCCCGTCCGGGCCAGGAGCTTCGCGTCGCGGAGACGGTCGCTGTCGAAATTGAGCAGGTGGCTGCCTACCGTGTCGAGCTCCACGATCGCCAGGCCGTCTCCGATCAACACGTCAACCTCGACACCGGCGACCGTGACGTTCTGCTCGTGAGCGGGGATGCCATGCTCGCGAGCGAAGCGCGGCCACAGCACGCGCTCGAGCCTTGAGCGTGTGGGCCCGCGGGTCAGCTCGCCGAGGACCCGGCGCAGGAGAGCTCCACCGGGATGTCTCACGTTGCGGGCCAGGATGTCGCGCAGATCGCCTTGGGTCAGGTTGTGTCTGAGCCGCAGGTGGTCGACGAGGGCTCGGAGGCGGTCGGTATCCGTGATTCGAGCTGCCATGTCTAAGGCGGTGCGGGCGGGGCTGGTCACCCGCAGACCGTCGAAGCGCCAGATGTCGCGGCTTCCGAGGCGCGAACACTGCTGGACGTGCAGGCCGCGGACCCGCACGCGCCGGGGGCTGATGAGCTCGAGAGGATCGCGCCACTGTCGGACGGCGGCGTAGAACGCAGCGGCGGACCAGGCGGCCAGGGCGGCGTGGTCTCCGGCAGCGAGGGTCGCGCCCCAGGCGCGGGCCGCTGGGTCTTTCGGCATCGGGCCCACCGCGTAGACGTTCTCCCACGCCGCGGTCAGACGCCCGTTGCGCAACCACGAGGTGATCAGTCCCTGACTTCCCCCGCGGTCGAGCACCTGGGAGCGGTGAATGAACCCTCCCTGACGCCCAGCCACGGCACAGATGTGTCGATACGACACAGGTTTGGCATCGCTCATGGCCTATAGAGGCGCGAGCGGGGTGAGATGCACCCCCCTGAGAAGCTCATTCCGTTAAGCGGGCGCGGGAGGCGGCGCTGCGAGATGGTGGCTGGCCCACAATCCGCGTCCCCGGCATCGGCGGGGTCGCGCCTCTGACGCCGGTTCTGGGGCCGGGCTACTGCAGGCCGGCGGAGGGCGAGCCAACCCCGCCGCTGCCCGCAGACTGGACGGCCTCCTTGGCCGCTCCGGCCGCGTCGCCGGCGGCCTGGCGCACCGCCTGGGCGGCGACCGCGGCGTCGTTGGCGCGCTGGCGCACCGAATGGGCGGCCCCGGCGAGCTTGGCCGCCTGGCGCTCCGGGCTGACGCGGACGACCTTCCACACCAGTCCGACGCGCTCCATGGCCAGGATGACCAGGCCGGTCGGGTCGGCGAGTCGCTCGCGCAACTCGAGGCCGTGAAAGGCCGAGGTGGGGAAGGCGTGGTGGTTGTGATGCCAGGCCTCACCCATGGAGAGGGGGGCCAGCCAGAACACGTTGCGTGACTCGTCCTCGACGTCGAAGCGGCGCTTGCCGAAGAAGTGACACACGCTGTTGATCGACCAGGTGACGTGGTGCAGCAGCAGCACCCGGACCAGGCCGCCCCACAGCAGGCCCGTCACGGCGCTCCACAGCGTCCCGCCGATGGCGTAGCCGACGGCGGCGGGGATGGCGAAGGTCAGGAAGACCCACAGGCCGAACAGCCTGTCGACCGCGCGGATGGTCGAGTCCTTCATCAGGTCGGGGGCATAGCGCTGGCGTTCGGCCGTGCCGACGGACTCGAACAGCCAGCCGCAATGGGCGTGCCACAGGCCCTTGAGCGCTCCGCCGAGTCCCGGTCCGCTGAGGTGGGGGGAGTGCGGGTCGCCGTCCTGATCGGTGAAGGCGTGATGCTTGCGGTGGTCGGCCACCCAGGTGATGACCGATCCCTCGACCGCCATCGAGCCCATGATCGCCAGCACGGCACGCACCGGCGCCGACGTCTGGAAGGAGCGGTGGGTGAACAGCCGGTGATAGCCGAGCGTGATGCCCAGTGCGGTGATCACGTAGGACACGGCGAGGATGGCCAGCTCGCGGGGGCCGATCGCCTTGTGCCACAGCAGCACGATGGCGACGATGAGGGCGACCGGCGGGATGCCCACGCCGAGCAGGTTGACGAACTTGTGGACCCGGGTCACTGCACGACAATCTTACAGGCGTTGACTGCAATCGTCTGGTCGATCGTCAGCAGTTCCCCGCCGGATGCCGGGTCGAAATCGGCCGCCAGGGTAAAGCGTCCGGCGACGGTGTCCAGGCCGGCCGCCCACACGTCGATCAGCCAGTGAAAGGGGATACGCGCCGCGACCCCGCCACCGGTGGCGGTGAGCGTCGGTGGTTCGCCGGCCTCGATCATCGCGAGCTCGAGCTCGGGGAGCTCACCCAGCCAGTGACCGAGCGACACGAGGAGGCGTCCGTAGAGCGCGGCGTAGAGCTGGGCCGCCAGGGTTGGTTCTTGCACACGCCCGGCCAGCACACTGGCCGCGCACGCCACGAGACGGTGGGGCAGCGCCCCGCCGAGGGCAAGGCAGTCGAGTATCGGATCGGTGGTCTCTGTGGTGGCGCCAGGGGCGGATCCGCTCCGGCGATACATCACGGCGCTCCCGGGGCGCAGTGACTTGGCGCGCACCGGCCGGATCCCCGGCCCGTCGTCGTGGCCGAGCGGGGGCGCGGCCTCGCTGCCGCGGGGACCCAGCACGAGGACACGGGGGTCCGCGGCGCACCCCGCCCAGGCGTCGAGCAGCTCGACACACCGACAGGGGGCACCACCCAGCGAGGCGAGCGCCCGCTCGGCCTCGGGGTCGGGATGGTCGGGGGTGTGCAGTGCCCCGTCGCGCCACAGGAGCGTGTGGGTGCGGTCCGAGCAGGCGATCCGCGCGACGGCCGGGGCGAGGTGGTGCAGCGACACGCTCAGACCTGCCAGTCCAGGGGAACGCTGATCAGCGCGCGAGCGTTGAGGGCGGTGACGGCGAACGTCAGCTCGCTGGCCTCGGGATCGAGTGGCCCGAAGCGGATCTCGCCCTTGCCGCCGGACTCGTTCGAGCTCCAGCCGTCGATCTCGCCCAGGTAGTGGTGGCCGCGGTCGTCGGCGGCCCACCAGGCCAGGGGGACGCTGTAGTGGGCGCTGAAGCCCGGGTGGGAGTCAGCGGGACCGGTCGTCTCGGCGTCGATGGCCAACCCCTCGGCGGTCGATCGCAGGTGATTGATCGCGATGCTGACCCCGTCGAAGACGGGGGTGGTGGCCGCCAGGGCGATGGCACCACGAGCGCCTGACGTCGGACGGGGTCCCGCCAGCAATGACCGCCACGGCGCGGGGACCCCGGGTGCGGGCGGCGTCCCGGCACCGCTGCCCCGCAGATGTCGCGATCGTCCCTGCTGGAGGTCTGTCACCCAGCGGATGGCCGCCACCTCGGCGTCATCCTCGGCGACCACCCCGGCAGCCTGGAGCGCGGCGAGGGCGCCCTCGATGTTCTGGCGCTGGGGGCGGTGCCCCACCGTGGCGAGCAGTTGCCACAGGTAGCGCAGGCCCACCCCCGCAGACCCGAAGCTCTCGACGAGCACCGGCGGGGGCTCGGCGGGGGGTGGCAGCTCGACGCGGGTCCCGTCGACGTCGATGTATGAGCAAGTGGGGTCGAGCACCCCCTGCAGGCTGAAGCGCCCGCGGGCGTGATGGTCGCTGTAGCCGCCGGAGAAGCCGAGCGCGATCTCCTTGCCCTCCGGGGTGCGGATCGACAGTGCGGGCCCCCCGGCACCGACTCCGTGCTGAAAGGGCACCTCGGAGTGGATCTCGGCCTGGAGCCAGGCATCGTCCTCGGCGATGGTCAAGGAGTGAAGGAGCAGCTTGCGGCCGTTCTCGAGGTGGATCTCGGATTCCAGCGCGTGAACCCGACGCGGGGCAAGGGGCTCGGCCGGGGCTATCGACGGTGCGGTGCTCACAGCGTGGCCGAGTCGGTGGTGGTCGCCGAGGCGAAGTGCGTCGGCTCGCCGATAGTCGCTCGAGATGGCCCCGGCGGAGTCCGCATCCAGCACGCCGCAGGCGACGAACGCCGCCGCCGCGGGAGCCAGCTGGGCGCGGCCGTTGAGCTCGGCATGCTGCAGGTCGGCTCCGGAGGCGAGCTCCCGCTCGCCCAGCAGGCGCAGATAGCGCTCGGCGTCGAACTCGCTCACCGTAGGAGCCTTTCACAGACCGCGTCGTATCCGCGTGTTCACGCCGGGGCGATCGTCCGGGTGTGCACGGTCATGATCGGGTCGACGCTGATCAGCGCGAAGCCGCCACCGGGGCTGGGTGCCGCCGACAGGGTCAGCTCGTCCCCGACGATGTCGAGGTCGCGGCCCCAGACCTCGGTCAGCCAGCGTGGCGACAGGCGCGCATGGAAGGCGCCGTCCGCGGTCTGGGTCAGGGCGGGCGCATGCTCGCTGACGGTGAGTTCGAGCCGGGGGACTGAGGCTCGCCAGACCGCCAGGGCCGCCAGCAGACGGCCGTACAGCGCCCCGTGCAGCGCCTCGGCGACCTCGGGTTCGGGTGTGCGCTGAAGCAGCGCGGTGGCGACCGTGGCCACCAGGCGACGCGGAATCGGGTCCTCGAGAGCCAGCAGCGCCTCGAGTCCACTCGCGGCGGGCGGCTCGACCGGGATCACTGGGGCGGGGTGGCTCTGGCGGGGCTGGAGCCGACGGTGGACCGGAGCGGCGGGAACGCCAGGCCAGCGCCCTGCCCCCAGGGCCTCATGGCCCCGGGGGCCGAGCACCAGCACCTGCGGGTCGGCGGCATGGCGCTCCCAGGCGTCGAACAGCTCCAGGCAGCGACAGGGCTCTCCGGCGAGCGCCGCCAGGGCCCGTTCGGCCTCGAGGTCGGGTGGATCGCCGTGGGCGGGGATGTGGAAGCCGCCGTCGCGCCATTGCACGGTGTGGGTCTCGCCGCCGCACTCGACACTGGCGGATGCGGCGGGCATTCCGCTGAACCAGGTGGCGGTCACAGCGCGATCCTGATCGACGCCCGGGCCCAGCGCGTCTGAGCGATCACGCTCAGCTCCGTCGCGGACGGATCCAGCGCGGCGAACGCGACGCTGCCGCGTGAGTGGGCGAGCTTGTCCGGGGTCCTCGACCAGCCGCTGGCGTGCCCGAGGTAGACGTTGGCGTTGTCGTCACGCGCCCACAGGGCCAGCGGGTTCCGGGCCAGGACCACCGGCCCACCGTCCGCCAGGGTGAGACCGCGGCCCTCGGCCTCCAGGGAGAAGCCGAACCGGTCCGAGGTGAGCGTGTGGATCGCCAGGGACACTCCGCCGAAGACCGGCGTGGCCGCGCCGACCGCGATGCGGCGCTCGGGTCCGGTGAAGGCGCCGGTGCGGCCGGTCCGGAAGCCAAGCCACTCCTGGGGGACGCCGGGCGGGGGAGCGTCAGCCCGGGTCCGGCGCTCCTCGGGAGCCACGGCGCGGTCGCGCACCCACATGAGCGCGTCAAGCTCGGGATCGGAGGCCGGGATCAGTCCGGCGGCCTGGAGTGCGAAGAGGGCGGCGGGGAGCCCGCTGGAGCGTCCGGTGACATCGGAGAAGTCCGCCAGGGTCTGCCAGAGCCAGGCGATCGCCGGGTTCTCGGGGTGAAGCGCCTCCACGAGGACCGCCTCACTCGAGCCCGCCTTCGGCGCCAGCGGGGTCACCTCCGCCGTGCCCGTGTCGCGGGCGAATTCCGGGGGCTGTCCGCGGCGGAACGGGTGCGCGCGCAGGGTGAGCGCTGCCGCGTAGCCGCTCAGCAGCGGCACCGCTCGCTCGGCGGCGAGCAGCCCGCAGCTGACCAGCGCCGTCGTCGCCGCAGGCAGATAGCTGACGCTCTGTCCGCGGTGATCATCGTCAGCTCGCACCACCTCGCGTTCACCCATCCGCCGCAGATACCGCTCCGGGTCGAACTCGGGCATAGTGGAGAAGGGTTCCACACCGTCGGGGGCCATGCGCCAAACTCCCGGGTCATGGACGACCAAGGC
Organism: Burkholderia sp. PAMC 26561; assembly: GCA_964657595.1. Taxonomy (GTDB): domain Bacteria; phylum Actinomycetota; class Thermoleophilia; order Solirubrobacterales; family Solirubrobacteraceae; genus Palsa-465. The sequence goes on from CAZZVR010000089.1 coordinate 7,706, forward strand.
GTGGTCAGCGCCGCACTGGGGATCGCCATCAGCGCTCAGGTGCCGGTGCTGCTGTGGGGGGCGCCGGGGACCGGCAAGACGTCGGTGATCAACGCCATCGCTGAGCAGGCCGGCATTCCCTGCGAGACGGTCATCGACAGCATCCGCGAGCCCTCGGACTTCGCCGGGCTGCCGGTGGTCGACGCCGGACAGGTCAGCTTTGCGCCCCCCAGCTGGGCGGTGCGCCTGGCCGCGGCGGGGAGCGGGCTGGCCTTCTTCGACGAGATCTCCACCGCGCCGCCGGCGGTCCAGGCGGCGCTGCTGCGGGTGGTGCTCGAGCGCACCGTGGGGGACCTGAAGCTGCCTGATGCCGTGGCGGTGGTGGCGGCGGCCAACCCGCCCGAGCAGGCGGCCGACGGCTGGGAGCTGTCCGCACCGCTGGCCAACCGGTTCTGTCACCTCGACTGGCCGATCGACGCCCGCACCGTGGCCGAGGGCTTCGCCGGCGGGTGGCGCACCCATGCGCCACCGGTGCTCGCCCCGGGATGGGAGGCGCGGGTCACCACCGTGCGCGCCTGGATCGCCGGCTTCATCACCGTCCGCCCGACGCTCGCGCTGGCGGTACCCGACGACCCCGCCGGGGCCGGGCGCGCCTGGCCGAGTCCCCGCAGCTGGGACATGGCGGCCCGTCTGCACGCAGCGGCGGAGGCCTCTGATCCGGCCTGCGCGGCGCTGCTCGTGCGCGGCTGCATCGGGGACGGGGCCGGGGTCGAGTTTCTCACCTGGCTGGAGGAGGCGGACCTGCCCGACCCCGAGGCGGTGCTGGCGGACCCCGACTCCTTCGTCCTGCCCGAGCGCGGCGACCGGGCCTACGCGGCGCTGTCCTCGGTTGCCGCGGTGGCCAGCGCCGAGCCCGGTGGCGGGCGCTGGGAGGCGGCCTGGCAGATCTTCGGACGCGCGGGGGAGAGCGCTCCGGATGTCGCTGCCGCGGCGGCCCGGACCCTGGCCCGCGCCCGGCCGGCGGGGGCGGCGATCCCGCCGGAGGTCAAGCAGTTCCTACCCCTGCTGCGGGACGCCGGCCTGGCCTGATGGACCGGGGCAAGCTCGCTGCGGGCCGGCTGTGGGCGACGGCCCAGATGCCCTACCTCGCCGCGGCCATCTTCGCTTCCGAGGCGCTGAGCGCACCGAACTCCGGCACGATCGCGGTGGACCGCGGGTGGCGTCTGCACGCTGATCCCGAGCTGGTTGCGACCATGGCCACCGACGAGCTCGGGCGGCTGCTGATCCATCTCTGCGGGCACCTCGTCCGCGACCATGGCACGCGCGCGCAACGGCTGGGGATCACGCCCGGCCATGGGGCCGGGCGCTGGAACCGGTGTGCCGACGCCGAGATCAACGACGACCTGCAGGCCGGCGGTCTGCTGCCGGAGGCGACCGCCCGCGAGGTGCCCGAGGACCTGGGCTGTGACCCGGGTCGCCTCGTCGAGGGGTATTGGGAGGACGCCGCGGACGGACTCCGGCACTGGGACTGCGGCTCGGGCGCCGACGGCTGTGAACGGCCCGGGGAGGGGAGGGGAAGTGGTATGGCTCCCCAGCACGCTGAGCTGGTGCGACTCGGCGTCGCCGCGGAGATCCAGCGCGCCGCGGCCCAGGAGCCCGGCACCGTCCCGGCCGGCTGGCTGCGCTGGGCCGAGAGCGTGCGGCCGAGCCGGGTCGACTGGCGCAAGGTGCTGGCGGCGGAGATCCGCGCCGCCGTCGGGGTGGTCAGCGGGATGGTCGACTACAGCTACCGGCGCCCGTCGCGGCGCAGCGTCCCAGGGGTGATCATGCCGACGCTGGTGCGGCCCGTGCCCGAGGTGGCGGTGGTGCTCGATACGTCAGGCTCGATGCACGACGGACTGCTCGCCCGCGCCCTGTCCGAGGTCGAGGGGGTGCTCACGCGCGCGGGGCTGCGCAGCGGGCAGCTGCGGGTGCTGGCGGTCGACACCAACGTGCACGCGGTCAAGCGGGTGACCAGCGCCTCCCAGGTGGTGCTGGCCGGGGGTGGCGGCACCGACATGGGTGCCGGCATCAGCGCCGCGGCCGAGCTGAAGCCCCGGCCGTCCATCGTCATCGTGCTCACCGACGGCTTCACGCCCTGGCCGGCCCAGCCACCGCGCGGGGTCAAGGTGATCGTCGGTCTGCTGGCCCAAGCCCGCGGGGCGTCGATGGATCATTGGGCCGCGCCCGGCTGGGCGCGGACCGTGATCATCGACGAGTAGCCAGCACCGACCGGGGCAGTGACGGGGATTTTGGTCCTATACGGATCACTTGGCCCGTCGTTCGCTCCGTATCGGTGGGCGGCCGTGCCTCGGCGCGCGGAGCGAACGTGGCTGCTGCCGGGCTCAGAGCTCAGCAGCCCGGGCGACAGGCTTAGGAGACGATCTCCACGTCCGCCGTCACGTGGCTGACCGCGGGGACGTCGTCGTCTGAGCCGATCTCGTCGTGCCAGGTGTAGGTCAGTGGCACCTGGTACTTGCCCATGTAGCGGGCGCGGAACTCGATGGCCTCCTCACCGTCCCAGAAGCGGTACCAGTCGTCGGAGGAGTTGAACCAGAACATCGTCTTGACGTTGAAGCGGTCGTCACGGCTGCGCTGGACGGAGTAGCGGGTCGCCCCGTACTTGACCGCCGCGGGCGCGAGGAACTCGACGAGCCCGTCGGCCAGCATGTCCTTGCGACCCAGGGTCGCGTAGAAGGGGATGTGGACAACGCCGCCTGCTGCTGCAGCCATGATTACGCTCCTACTTCAGCTCGGATTGCGCCAGGGCCCTCGGCGGTCTTGCCTAGGCCCTCTTCGGTGGCGCCGACCAGAATGGCAATCTTACCGAGGTGTTTGTTGTCGCGAAGTAGCTGATGGGCTTCGGCGACCTTGTCCCAACCCAGCGTCTTCCACAGGACCGGGCGGATCTTGGATTCCTCGATGAGCGCGTTGGCCTGGGTGGCCTCCCACGCGTTGGCGAAGTGGCTGCCGATGATCTCCTTCTGGCGCATCCACAGGTAGCGCACGTCGAAGTCGAGCTGATAGCCCGAGGTCGCTCCGCAGATGACCACCTTGCCGAACGGCTTGCAGGCCAGGACGCTGGTGGGGAACGTGGCCTGGCCGACGTGCTCGAAGACGATGTCGGGCGCGCCCCCGAGGACTTCCTCGACCGCCTGGCTGAAGCGTCGGGACTCCTTGAAGCGCGCTTTCTCGGCCACCGGGTCCTCACCTCCGACCCGCATCATCCCGTTGAAGTCGTTGCGGTTGATGTAGCCGACGGCCCCGAGCTGTTTGACCAGCTCACCCTTCTCATCGGAGGAGACCACGCCGACCGCGTCGGCCCCGGCCATCTTGGCCAGCTGGATGGCAAACACGCCGAGGCCGCCGGCGGCGCCCCACACCAGCACCTTGTGACCGGCCTGCATCTGGGCACGGTCCATGAGCATCCGGTAGGCGGTGAAGTAGGTCAGCCCGTAGGAGGCGGCGTCCTCCCAGCTGAGGTGCTTGGGCTTGTGCAGCAGCTGCTGGGCCTGAACCTTGCAGAACTGGGCGAAGGAGCCCCAGGTCGTCTCATAGGCCCAGATCTGCTGACTCGGCGCCGCCAGCGGGTCGAGTCCGTGGACCTCGGGATCCTCGTAGGAGGCCTGGTTGCAGTGCACCACGACCTCGTCACCGGGCTTCCAGCGGGTCACGCCCTCGCCGACCTTCCACACCACGCCGGAGGCGTCGGAACCGCCGATGTGATGGTGGTAGATGGGATGGTCGCCGTAGCGGAAGATGCTGATCGGCTCGCCGAGGGCCGCCCACACGTTGTTGAAGTTGACCCCGGCAGCCATGACGCGCACGATCACCTCGAAGGCACCCGGCTCGGGGACCTCGACCTCCTCGAGCTGGATGGCGTCGATCGGCTCGCCGAAGCGATCCTCGCGAATGACCCAGGCGGCCATCGTCTGGGGCAGCTCGCCCGGCTCGACGCTGATCTCTGAAACTTGGCTGACGTCAACGGCCACTTTGTCTTCGTTCTCCTTCGTACCCGCGGTGAAGTGCGCGGGATGGTACCCGCTCAGATAGCTAAGGTTTCACCATGAGCGTTGGAGCGGACGGCGCCGGGTTGCACCGCTGGCTCGGTGAAGCGGCCAGCGCTCCCGGGACGCTGTCGGATGAGGCCTACGTCGCATTGCTGGCGGCGGACGGGGCCGACCTGGCCGCGCTGTGTGAGCTCGCCGACGGTCTGCGCCGCGAGCGGGTGGGGGACGACATCACCTTCGCCGTCAACCGCAACCTGGAGACCTCCGCGGTCGCCGAGGACCCCGTACGGCTCGAGGCACTGCTGGACGAGGCGTGGGCGCTCGGGGCGACCGAGATCTGCATGCAGGGGCCACTGGCGCCCGGACTGCCGGGTGAGCGCTACCTCCAGCTCGTGGCGGCGGTGCGCGCCCGGCTGCCGGGCGTCCACCTGCACGCCTTCCGGATGGCTGAGGTGGCCGACGGCGCCGCCCGGCTGGGGCTCGCGCCGGGGGAGTTCCTCCGCCGGGCGCGTGAGGCCGGCCTCGGCTCGGTCCCCGGGACGGGTGCGCGGATCCTCGACGATCGCCTCCGGGCGGCGCTCACCGACGGCACCGACCTGCCGGCCGCGCGGTGGATCGAGCTGATCAGCACCGCTCACGCGGTCGGACTGCGCTCGACCGCGACGATGGTCTACGGACACCTCGAGACGCCGGCTCAGCAGGTCGCCCACCTGCGCACCCTCGCGGAGATCCAGCGTCGCCACGGTGGCTTCAGCGAGCTGATCCTCATGCCGATCCAGCCCGAGCAGGTGCCCGCCGCGGTCGCCGACCGGGTCCGTTACGCCGACGCGCGGGAGACCCGGGCGGTGCACGCCGTGGCGCGGCTCATGCTGGCCGGCCAGATCGACCACCTGCAGGCGCCCTGGCCCAAGGTCGGGCTCGCACTGACCGCCCAGCTGCTGGCCGGCGGCGCCGACGACGTCGGCGGCATCCTGCTCGATGGCACGTTGGCACCGGAGGCCGGGCCGGAGGCCGGGAACAGCTTGAGCATCACCGACGTCGAGTCCCTCGCCGCGGGTCTGGGTCGGGGGGTGCGTCAGCGCACGACGCTGTATGAGACGCCGAGCCCGGAGCGACTCGCGGTCGCCCACGACCTGGCTCGAGGCGGGGGCCGCCCACCGCACGGCGGCGCCCGCCCGGCCGGTCCGCTGGCGGCGCGATGAGCGCGGTGGCGGTGACCGAGGTCGACGTGGTGATCGTCGGGGCCGGGTTCGCCGGGCTGGGTACCGGCATCCAGCTCGCACGGCGGGGCCAGGAGTCCTTCGTCATCCTCGAGCGCGGTGACGACGTGGGCGGGACCTGGCGCGACAACCGCTATCCCGGCGTGGCCTGCGACATCCCCTCGCACCTCTACTGCTTCTCCTTCCGGCCCAACCCCGGCTGGTCGTCGCTGTTCGCTCCCGGACACGAGATCCAGACCTACCTGCGCGACTGCGCGCACGAGGAGGGCCTGGAACCCCACATCCGCCTGCGCTCGGAGGTGCGCGCTGCGCGCTGGGAGGATGACGGCTGGAGCGTCGAGTCCGACGCGGGTGACTACCGGGCCCGCGTGCTCGTGGTGGCCACCGGCCGACTGTCCGAGCCGAGGATCCCGGCGCTGGGCGGCCTGCTCGAGTTCAGCGGGCGGATCTTCCATGCCGCGCGCTGGGACGACACGGTGGAGCTGGCCGGCCGCCGGGTGGGGGTGGCCGGCTCCGGCGCCACCGCCGCACAGGTCGTGCCCGAGGTGGCGGAGGTGGCGGAGTCGGTCGTGGTGTTCCAGCGCAGCGCACCGTATGTCGTCCCGCGGGGCAACCGCCGCTACACCGCGTCTGAGCAGGTCGGCTTCGACCGGGACCGCGCCGGGTTGGCGGCCCTGCGTGAGCGCCTGTTCCTCGAGGCCGAGGCCGGTCTGGGCGCCCGCAAGCGGCGCCAGCCCGATCTGGACCACCTGCGGGACCGCGCCCTCGCGCACCTCGCCGCCCAGGTGCCGGACCCGGAGCTGCGCGCGCGCCTGACCCCGACGTATGAGATCGGCTGCAAGCGGGTGGTGATCTCCGACGATTTCTACCCGTCGCTCACCCAGCCGCATGTCACGCTGGAGACAAGTCCCCTGCACCACTTCACCGGGGATGTGGCGGTCAGCGTCGCCGGCGGACGCCATGCGCTCGACGTGGTGATCCTCGCCACCGGGTTCCTCTCCACCCGCCCACCCGTGGCCCGGCGCATCCGCGGCCGCGACGGGGTGGTGCTGGCCGACCGCTGGTCCGAGGGCATGTTCGCCTTCGCGTCGACCACCGTGCACGGCTTCCCCAACATGTTCGTGCTCGACGGGCCCAACGCCAGTCTCGGGCACAACTCGGCCGTGCACATGATCGAGACCCAGGTCAGCTACCTGATGGGCGCGCTGGACCATCTCGCGGCCGAGCCCTCGGCCTCGCTAGAGGTGACCCTGGAGGCCGAACGGGCCTACGTCGAGGAGCTCGAGGCGATGAGCGCCGGCACGGTCTGGCTGGAGGGCGGCTGTAACAGCTGGTACGTCGACGAGCGCAGCGGCCGCCTCACCCTGCTGTGGCCCGACACGGCCGCGTCCTTCCGGGTGCGCAACGGGACCTTCGACCCCGCGCCCTACGTCGCGGCGCTCCGCCCGGGCTGGCGCTGACCCCGGAGGTCAGGGTGCCAGCAGCACGTTGTCCGCGTTGGGGCGCGGCTTGCCGATCTTCAGCTTGGCCGCGGTCACCTTCGCGTTTCCGGCGATCCGGTAGGTACCGGTCTTCAGGCTCGTGCTGACCTGTGCGGTCTGGCCGCTGTTGATGTGCCCGCTGGAGGCCACCGACCCGCCCTTGACGTTCTCGATTTTCAGCGTCTGGGCGCCGGAGGCCTGATTGGTCACGTAGAGGATGACCGGGCCGGCGCCGACCTTGGCCGGTGAAATGGAGACATGGTGGTTGTCCATGTAGACGCTGAGGTCGACCGGCACCGGGGGCCGCGGCTCGTTCTTGAAGTGCGCGGGACTGCCGGTGCCACAGGCGGCCAGCACCAGGCTCGTCCCCAGCGCGGCGGCGAGGGCGG
>CAZZVR010000090.1:0-14796 GCA_964657595.1 Burkholderia sp. PAMC 26561
GCGACCGGGTCAGAGGCCTGGGGGCCACTGACCCGGGCGTCCCGCTCCCTGACCTGCTCGGACATATCGGCGATGTCGATGTGCGAGACCGTGCCGGCACCGGCGAAGGCGGCCGTCGCGGCGTCGGGGTCGTCGGTGTGGAGGTGCACCTTGAGCGTGGCCTGGTCGCCGACCACGAGCACCGAGTCCCCCAGCTGCTCGAGCTGGGCGGTGAAGTTGCGCGGGTCCAGATCGGCGCCGGTGACGGCGAAGTTGGTGCAGTAGCGGAAGGTGAACGAGCTGTGCTGGGGGTGGGTGACCCGGGGGGCTTCGAAGTGCTCGAGCCCGACGAACTCCTCACCTCGCAGAGCACCGGCGATTCCGGCCAGCAGCACCGTCAGGCCATAGCCGCCGGCGTCCACGACCCCGGCGTCACGCAGGATGGGCAGGATCTCCGGGCCCCGCTTGACTGACGCCTGCCCGGTCTGCAGCGCAGCCCCGAGCAGTTCGGCCGCCACGCGGTCCTGCTCGTCGTCGCTGGCGTCGGCGGGGAGCCGGGCATCGGGCATATGGGCGAGCTCGGAGGCGATCCGGTGGGCCATCTCCCGCGCCACGGTGAGAATCGTCCCCTCGGCCGGATCGCGCACCGACCCGTAGGCCTGATCCGCCGCGCGGGCCAGGGCGGCGCCGATGAGCATCGGGTCGATCATCGCGCCGGGCCGGGAGGCCAGCTCCTCGGCGGCGCCGCGGATCAGCTGGGAGAGGATCACGCCGGAGTTGCCCCGGGCGCCGAGCAAGGCGGCGCGGGCGACCGAGGCGACGATCTCCTCGCGGCCGATGTCGTCGATCGAGCGGCCCTCGGTCGCGCTGGCGAGCCGGTCGAGCTCGGCCAGCACGGCGCGCAGCGTGAGCACCATGTTGTCCCCGGTGTCGCCGTCGGCGACGGGGAACACGTTGAGGTCGTTGACCTCCTGGCGACGGTCCTCCAATGCGGCGAGCCCGGCCGCCATCAGAGCACGGAAGCGGACGATGGCGGGATCGGTCACGGCATGTGCGGTCGGTCAGGCGGTGAAGCGCGACGCGGACGGCGCACCCTCAGGCCCCGCCTACGCAGCCTTGGTGACCTTGTTGGCTTTCAGGCAGCGCGTGCAGACGTACACGCGGCGCGGGGTGCCGTTGTCGTCGATGCGCACCTTCTGGAGGTTCGGATCGAAGCGGCGGTTGGTAGCGACCATCGAGTGGCTCCGGCTGTGGCCGAAGCTCGGGCCCTTGTGGCAGACGTGGCAGACCTTGGACATATCGTCCGCCGAGTATAGCCGGGGTCAGCGGGGCACTCGGGCGAGCGCGGCGGTGACCGTGGTGGCGACGACCTCCGGAGTATCGAGGCAATCGTCGTAGGTGAAACGGATCGTGCTGATTCCCGTGGCGATGAGGATCTCACGGTCGCGTCGGCGGTCCTCGGCGAACTGCCGGGGATCGGAGTGGGCGTCATATCCGTCGACCTCGACGATCAGCCGGTGCTCGCGGTAGAGGAAGTCGACGCGATGGCCGTGCACATGCTCGTTGATCTCCGGGATCGGCAGGTTGAATCGCTTCACGATGCGCAGGTAGGCGTCCTCGAGCTCCGAGCGGGTCGGTTCGCGCTGGCTGCCGGCGAGGCTGTAGGTGAGGCGCCGAGCGCCGGGGTGCTTCGGGTTGGCTGCGATGACCCTGCGGAGCTGCTCACGGGTCAGCCGCCGGCGGATCCGCAGGTCGCGGACCATCCGGTTCGCGCGTCTGTCGTTGAGGCGCGGAATGAGGTCGAGGGCGGTGCGGGCGGCGCTGGTGACCCTGAGCCCGTGCTCCCTGTGGATGTCGGCCCGGGTAAGGGTCGTGCAGTGGTGGACGATGATCCCGCTGGGGCGGCGCTTCAGCGGCGTGATCACCTCGAGCGGAAAGCGCCAGTGGTCGAAGACCTCCCAGTAGGTGCCGGCCGAGTTGAACCCGAGGGCGGAGCGGTCGCCGACGGCCAGGAGCGCGGCGTGGGCGCGGGCCAACGGCTGGCTGGGGAGATGGCCGACGGCGAAGACGCCGCGGTGGACGCGGATGAGAAAGCCGCGAGTGATCTGATGCTTGATGGCGTCGTCAGTCAGCCCGAGACCGCGCAGTTGCTCACGGGTCACGCGGCCGCCCTGAAGCTCGGCGACCGTTCTGATCCGCAGCTCAGTCGAGTTCTGCGCGCCATAGCGCCCATTAGCGTCCTGGGTCACCCCCTATAGAGGCTTCGGGCGAGTACTTTTCACCCCCCATGAGCACAGATCACCGCGTCATCTCAGCAGACGGCCGCGCCCTCGGAGTGCAGGAGGCCGGCGACCCGGACGGCAAACCGGTGCTGTTCCACCACGGCACCCCGATGTCGCGGCTCATCTACGCCGGCTGGGACGAGACCGCCCGGGAGCAGAACGTGCGCTTCCTCTGCTACGACCGCCCCGGCTACGGGCTGTCAGATCGTCACGAGGGGCGTGACGTCGCCGCCTGCGCCCAGGACGTGCAGAGCATCGCCGACCACCTCGACATCCCCCGGCTCGGGGTGATGGGACTGTCGGGCGGCGGCCCCCACGCCCTCGCCTGCGCCGCACTGCTGCCCGATCTGGTGCCCCGGGTCGTCTCCCTGGCCGCGGTGGCGCCCTTCGACGCCGCCGGCCTGGACTGGTACGCCGACACCGGCGCGTCCAACGTGGAGGAGACCCAGCTGTTCCTGTCAGACCGCCAGGCGGCGCGCGCGCAGTACGAGCAGGACGCCCAGGACATGCGCACCAAGAGCGCCGCGCAGCTGCATGAGGCCTACGCCTCGATCTACTCGCCGCTCGATCTCACGCACATGGAGGGGGCGTTCGGCGAGTTCCTCGACGCCAGCACGAAGCTGGGCCTCAGCCTGTCCATCGAGGGGCCCTGGGATGACGAGAACGCCTTCGTCAGCCCCTGGGGCTTCGATCTCACGCAGATCCGAACCCCGGTGCGGCTGCGCCAGGGCCGCCAGGACCTGATGGTCCCCTACGGCCACGGCGCCTGGATCGTCGCCCAGATCCCCGGCGTGGAGGCGATCCTGTCTGAGGACGAGAGCCACCTGTCCGTGATGCAGGACCACCTGGCCGAGGATCTCGCCTGGCTGAAGGAAGCTCTGTAGCGGGAGACGGGCTAGACGCCGAACCCGACGCGCTGGGGCCGGTCGGTCAGGGACTTCTTGACCGCCAGAGCGGCCAGGGCGGCCTCGACGGCGTGGGCGCCGCTGTCCCGCTTGGTGCCGCCCTTGACCCTCGCCAGGGCCTGATCCATGGTGTCGACGGTGAGCACGCCGAAGCCGATCGGCACGCCGCTGAGCAGCTGGATCTGCTGGATCCCGCGAGCGGTCTCCGCGCACACGTAGTCGTAGTGGTCGGTCTCACCGCGGATCACCGCACCCAGCGCGATGATCGCCTTGTAGCGACCGGACTCGGCGACGAACCGCGCGATCATGGGCAGCTCGAAGCAGCCCGGCACCTCGTAGCGGACGACGTGGTCGTCGTCGTAGCCCGCGGCGGCGAGCGCCTCGCGGGCGCCCACCTCGAGCTGGGCCGCCAGGTCGTCATAGAAGGTCGCCACGCACAGCGCGACCTTGTCCTCAGCATCTGCCATCAGGCCGCCTCGTCTGGGTGGTTGTCGTCACGAATCTCCTCCGCGATCATCTGCTCGTCCAGCGACATCCCCTGGTGGTGGAGGGTGTGGCCCATCTTCTCGCGCTTGGCGTCGAGGTAGGCGACGTTGTGGGGGTTGGGGGCGTGCTCGATGGGGATCTGATCGACCACCGAGAGCCCGTAGCCGGCCAGGCCGGAGATCTTCTTGGGATTGTTGGTGAGCAGGCGGATCGACGACAGGCCGAGGTCCTTGAGGATCTGGGCGCCGATGCCGTAGTCGCGCAGGTCGGCGGGCAGGCCGAGGGCGAGGTTCGCCTCGACGGTGTCGAGCCCCTCCTCCTGCAGCTTGTAGGCGCGCAACTTGTTCAGGAGCCCGATCCCCCGGCCCTCCTGGGCCAGGTAGAGCAGCACCCCGCGCCCCTCCGACTCGATCATCGCCAGGGCGGACTCGAGCTGCTCACCGCAGTCGCAGCGCAGCGAGTGGAAGACGTCGCCGGTGAGGCACTCGGAGTGGACCCGCACGAGCACGTCGTCGGCGCCGCTCACCTCGCCCTTGACCAGCGCCACGTGATGCTTGTGGTCGCCGAGCAGCTGGCGGTAGCCGACCGCGGTGAAGTCGCCGTAGGCGGTCGGCAGGTTGATGTCGACGACCCGCTCGACCAGGCGCTCGGTGCGCCGGCGGTAGGCGATCAGGTCGGCGATGGTGACCATCTTGAGCCCGTGCTTCCAGCAGTAGGCCGCCAGGTCTCCGCCGCGGGCCATCGAGCCGTCCTCGTTCTGGATCTCGCAGATCACCCCGGCCGGATTCAAACCGGCCAGGCGGGCGAGGTCGACCGAGGCCTCGGTGTGGCCGGTGCGCTCGAGCACCCCGCCGTCCTTGGCGCGGAGCGGATGGACGTGGCCGGGCTGGACGATGTCGTGAGCGCCCTTGGTCGGGTCGATCGCCACCTGCATGGTCCGGGCCTGGTCGTGGACGGAGATGCCGGTGGTGACCCCCTCGCGCGCCTCGATGGTGATGGTGAACGGCGTCTCGTGAGCCGACTCGTTCTTCAGCGCCATCATCTCGAGGCCGAGCTCGTCACAGCGCTCGGGCGTCAGGGTGAGGCAGATCCAGCCGCCGGCCTGACGGGTCATGAAGTTGATCGTGTCGGGGGTGACGAACTGGGCGGCCATGACCAGGTCGCCCTCGTTCTCCCGGTCCTCGTCGTCGACGACGACGATCATCTTGCCCTCGGCGATGTCCTCGAGCGCCGCCTCGATGCTCGAGAACACGGGGGTGCTCATGCGCCACCCGCCAGAGAGCTCCGGAGGCTCGCTGCGGTGAGCTTCTCCACGTATTTCGCCACGATGTCGACCTCCAGGTTCACGCCGGTCCCCGGCTCGGCCACACCCAGGTTGGTGCGCTCGAGCGTCTCGGGGATGAGAGAAACGGTAAACGATGCGTCGGTGATCTCCGCGACGGTGAGCGACACGCCGTCGACGCACACCGAGCCCTTGTACACGATGTAGCGCAGCACCGACTCGGGCGCTGCGACGGTCACCCGCCGCGCGAATCCGTCATCGCGCACCTCGACCACCGTCCCCATCCCGTCGACGTGGCCCTGGACGATGTGGCCGCCCAGCCGGTCCCCGGCGCGCATCGCCAGCTCGAGATTGACCGGGGAGCCCGCCACGATCTCGGCCAGGGAGCTGAGGCGCAGCGTCTCGTTCATCACCTCGGTGGAGAACGTCCCCTCCCCCACCGACACGGCGGTCAGGCACACGCCGTTGGTGGCCACCGAGTCCCCCAGCTTGATCTCGTCCGACAGCTGGGTGCGCACCGTCAGCACCACGCCGTCAGCCGAATGCTCGACCGCCTCGACCGCGCCGAGATCCTCCACCAGTCCTGTGAACATCAGCTCACCACTCCTTCAGTCGCGCCCGTACGAGCAGATCATCACCGACCGCCTGAGAGGCGAAGCTCAGCGGGCGCACGGCATCGGCCACCTTGTCGACCCCGCTGGATTCGAGCAGGTCAACCGAGCGCCCGCCCAGCAGCAGCGGCGCGATGAACAGCGCCACCTCATCGATCTCGCCGGCGTCGAGGAACGCGCCGGCCAACCGGGGACCGCCCTCGAGCAGGACCGAGGTGACCCCGACCGCGCCGAGCTGGTCGAGCGCCGAGCCCACGCGGGCCGGCTCGTTCTCCCCGGTGGCGACGATCACCTCGACGCCCTGGACCTCGAGGGCATCGGTGGCTGCCCGGGGCGCCGCCCGCGAGACCACCACGGTCAGCGGCACGGCGCTCGCCTCCGTAACCAGTCGCGAGCCCAGGGGCAGACGGGCCAGGGAGTCGAACACCACCCGCCGGGGCTGGCGGTCGACCGGCGGCTCCAGCCGGGCGGTCAGCTGAGGGTCGTCGGCCAATGCGGTGCCGATGCCCACGGCCACCGCGTCAGAGCCCGCACGCCATTCGTGCACGAGCCGCCGCGACGCCTCCCCGGAGATCCATTTGGAGTCTCCCGAGGCCGTGGCCACCTTGCCGTCGAGCGACATCGCCGACTTGAACAGCACCCAGGGCTGCCCGGTGCGGGCGTGCTTGCGGAAGGGCTGATTGAGCGCCCGGGCACGGTGAGCGATCTCCCCCGAGGCGACGACGACGTCGATGCCGTCATCGCGCAGCATGCCCAGTCCGCGGCCGGAGGCGTGCTGGGACGGATCGTCAGAGGCGATCACCACGCGGCCGATACCCGCCGCCTTGATCGCCTCGGTGCACGGCGGGGTGCGGCCGTAATGACAGCAGGGCTCGAGCGACACGTAGATCGTCGCGTCGCGGAGATCGGGGTCAGACCCCCAGCGCGTCGCCACGTCGCGGATCGCCTCGACCTCGGCGTGAGGCCCGCCGACGCGACCGTGGTAGCCCTCGCCGAGCACCCGTCCGCTGCCGTCGGCGATCACGGCACCGACCCGGGGGTTCGGGGTGACCGCCCGCCCGCCCAGAGCGGCGAGCTCCACGGCTCGGGCGAGGTGACGCGCGTCGGTGTCAGGCGTGGCACTCACGGTGCACCGAAAGGATAGGTTGTCCGCTCAACCGACTGACCCGGCCGGCGTCGGGGCTCAGCTCGCACACGCGCCGCCGGTGAGCCGGTAGATGGTGATCACCGGCCCGGGGCGCTGGTACTGGTGCGGGTAGTAGTCGATCGTCCAGTCGAAGCCGAAGGGCACCGGGTTCGCCCCGGCTCCGTAGGGGCTGGCGCGGTAGACGAGCGTGCCGACGCGGGCGAGCTCCCGGTAGTAGGCGACCGCCTGGGGATCCTCGCCCGGCTGGACGAAGGCGCGGCCCGACTGCAGCGTGCCGGACACGACCCAGCAGAACGCGTGCTGCTCGAAGCGCGCGATCAATCCCGGATACAGCGTCTTCTCGTACTGGTCGAGGGTGACGAAACGCCGGGCGCCGTGGGGCAGGGGCCTGCCGTCCGCGGCGAGGTTCGACAGCCAGGTCGGGTACTGGTACCAGCGCGCCCCGTTGGGTTCATAGGGGTCGGAGGAGCCGGCGTCCGAGGTCCAGTTGCCCGGGATCACCGGCTCGATGTACACGTTCTCGCCGGCCTTGATGTGGGTGATCATCCAGGCGCGGGCGAGGTTCGTCGTGTAGGGCCGCGAGAGCACCTGATCGTTGTGGACCACCGAGACGACGCTCTGGGTCAGCAGGGCGAGGACGACCAGCCCACCGGCGACCACGCCGGGCACCGGGCGTGCCAGGCCCCGGAGCCAGTCGATCACCTCAGCCCCGAACCACCCGGTCAGCAGCGCGACGGTCGGGAAGATCGGCATCAGCCAGCGCCCGAAGTACCGCTCCTGCAGCCCCATGAAGATGATGAAGGCGACCGGTCCGGGCACCAGCAGGACCAGGAGCCAGCCGCGCCGGCGCCACGCCAGCAGGGCCACCCCGCCCAGCGCGGCGACGGTCGGCCCCAGGCCCAGACCCCAGGAGAACGTCCACAGGTAGTAGAGGATGCCCCCGCCCGGGGTGGTGCCGAGCTTGGCCGGCTCGGAGGCACCCGAGGTGGCCGACGCCTGAGCTGACACCCCATGGATGAACGTGTGGAAGTCGAGCAGCCAGTAGGGGTTGCCCAGCGTGTAGGCGAGCAGGGCAGCCCCGAGCGCGGCGAACGTCAGCAGCATCGCCCGATCCCCCGGGCGCTCCCCTTTCGGGACTGGTCCGGATAGACCAGTCCCGGACCGCGTGGCCGCGATCAGCAGCAGCAGAAGCACCCAGCCGCCGGTGTACTTGGTGGCCGCCGCCAGCCCGACCGCCACCCCGGCCAGCAAGTAGTCGCGGCCCCGGCCGCTGCGCCAGACCCCCGCCACGCCGTACAGGGCCAGGCAGACGAAGAACAGCGTGGGCACGTCGTTGAGGGCCAGGTGCGAGTAGAAGATCGGCAGGAACGCGGTGCCGTAGGCTGCGGCGCCGAGCAGGGCCGGGCCGGAGCGCTGGAATAGCCGCACCCCCGCCCCGTAGAGCAGCCACACCGACAGCGTGCCCAGGACCGCGCACACCCCGCGGGCGAGCACGAACACGGCCGTCGGGTGGAGGGTGAAGGCCCGCACCGCCGCGTCGGCGGAGCCGAACCACAGCTCGAACACGATGGCCAGGAGGTAGGAGTAGCCCGGCGGGTTGAGGAAGTAGTGCGGGTTCCAGTCGCCGGAAAAGAACTGGATCGCCTTGGGCACGAAGTGCTGGGCCTCGTCGGAGTTGTAGGAGAACGGCAGGCCCTGCTTGATCCCCCACAGGCGCATCCCCAGCGTGGCCGCCAGCAGCACGGCCAGGCCGATCCGCGGCCAGGTGATCCGGTCGGTGCGCGCGGCGCGCACCGAGCCCCGCGGACGCCGCGGGCCGCCCGGCGGCGGCTGCATCGTCAGTCTCCCCCGCGGCGACACTTCCTTCCCAGTTGTGACGAGCTCCATGTCCGCTGCCGAGTATCCCGCTACCGTTTGCACATCGCGCCGCGGCCGGCGAATCGCGCGACCGCCGACCTGGCGACCATGACATGAAGCTCATCATCCAGATCCCCTGCTTCAACGAGGAGCAGCAGCTTCCCGCCACGCTCGCGGATCTCCCGCGCCACGTGGCCGGCTTCGACACGGTCGAGTGGCTGATCATCGACGACGGCTCGACCGACCGCACCAAGGACGTGGCGACCGCCTGCGGGGTCGACCACATCGTCCGCTTCACCCGCAACAAGGGTCTGGCCGCCGGCTTCCAGGCCGGGCTCGACGCCTGCCTCAAGCTCGGCGCCGACGTGATCGTCAACACCGATGCCGACAACCAGTACAGCGCCGCGAGCATTCCGGATCTGGTCCGGCCGATCCTCGAGGGCCACGCCGACATGGTCGTGGGTGACCGTCAGGTCATGACGATCGAGCACTTCTCGCCGCTGAAGAAACGGCTGCAGCAGGCTGGCTCCTGGGTGGTGCGCCAGGCGTCGAACACCACTGTGCCCGACGCCACCTCGGGCTTCCGCGCCTACAACCGCGAGGCGGCCCTGGCGATCCAGCCGGTCTCGCAGTTCACCTACACGCTGGAGACGCTGATCCAGGCGGGCAAGATGAACGCCGCCGTCTCCCACGTGCCCGTGGGCACGAACCCGAAGACGCGTGAGTCGCGTCTCTTCCCGTCCATGTCCGCGTACGTGCGCCGCAACGGACTGTCGATCTTCCGCATCTACTCCCAGCATCAGCCGCTGAAGGTGTTCTGGACCGGTGCGCTGCTGTTCGGCATCGTCGCGGTCGCCTTCTTCGTCTACTTCATCGTCGACTTCATCGCCAACGGCGGTACCGCCGGCCACGTGCAGCTGCTCATCGCCGGTGCGGTGCTGTTCAACGCCGCCATGCTGCTCGGCGCCCTCGGCGTCATCGGGGACCTGCTCGACGCCCAGAGAACCCTGTCGCAGCGGACGTTCGAGCGCGTGCGCCGCATCGAGCTGCAGCTGGGGATCCCGCCGAGTCACTACGAGCCGGCCCAACCGGCCACACCGGAGCCGAGCGCGGCCACCACCGTCGAGCCCCAGCGGGCGGGCGGAGCGGTCGCAGCGGACGGGCCCAACACCGAGGCGCACCTCCCGGTATGAGCGAGACACCCCTGGCCAGCGCCGAGCCTGCGGGCATCCCGACCGGCAACACCTTCGACAAGTACGGCTCGACCAACCCGGTGGTCAAGCGGCTGATGGCCGGCTTCGAGGGGACCCTGGAGCAGCTGTTCACCCAGGCCGACCCCAGCTCGATCCTCGACATCGGCTGCGGTGAGGCCGTGCTGACCACCCAATGGGCCGAGCGCCTGGGCGACGGTCGGGTGGTCGGTGTCGACCTCGACGATCCCAAGCTCAAGGCGGAGTGGCGGACCCGCACCCGACCCAACCTCGAGTTGCGGACCCTCGACGTCACCGGCGGCCTCCCCTACGCCAGCGGCGAGTTCGACCTGGTGTGCGCCACCGAGGTGCTCGAGCACGTCCCCGAGCCCGAGCAGATCGTCGCCGAGATGGCCCGCGTGGCCGGCCGGCACCTGCTCGTGTCGGTGCCCCACGAGCCGCTGTGGCGGGCGCTCAACCTCGCCCGCGGCGCCTACCTGAAGGACCTGGGCAACACGCCCGGGCACATCAACCACTGGACCAAGCGCGGGTTCGTCGCGATGCTCGCCCGCCACGGCGAGGTCATCGAGGCACGCTCGCCGTTCCCGTGGACGATGCTCCTTGTCCGCGTCACCTGACCTCGCCGCGCCGCCGGCCGGTGACGACGACGGGGCGGCCCGGAGCGGGACCGACACCCGGGGCTTCGCCTCCGGCGCACGGATCCTGTCGATCGGCATCGCCTCGACGGGTCTGTTCACCTTCGCCTACCTGGCGCTCGCCTCGAACCTGCTGACCCCGGCGGACTACAGCCGGGTCTCGATCTGCTGGGCGGTCATGTACGTGATCCTCTGCGTGATCTACCGCCCGGTGGAGCAGCTGCTGTCGCGCACCATCGCGGACCGGCGCGCCCGGGGAGAGCACGACGCCCGGGTCCTCCGCGTGCCGGCGATCATCCAGGCCTCCTTCGCCGCGCTGTTCCTGATCGTGGCGCTCGTGCTGCACCACCCCATCGTGCACGGCCTGTTCCAGGGCTCGGCCGAGCTGTTCTGGATCCTCGTCGTGGGGGTGCTCGCCTACGCCGGCTCGTACTTCGCCCGCGGCTGGCTGGCGGGCAACCAGCGCTTCGCCCTCTACGGCGCGCTGGTGTTCCTGGAGGCGACGAGCCGCTTCCTGTTCGCCATCGTGGCCGCGCTGGCGGCGGGCTCGCACCTCGGTCCGGTCGCGCTGGGGATGGCGGTGGCGCCGTTCGCCTCCCTGACGGTCATCCCCTTCGCCTTCCGGCGGGTCACCCGTGCGGGTGGCGCTCGGGCTGGTCGGTGGGACCAGCCCGCGGCGTCGGCGTCGGTTTCGGCCTCGGCCTCGGGACGCGACGGCGACGTCGAGCTGGTTGACGCGGCTCTCTCCTCCGGCCCCGGCGGTGAGGGCACCGAGGCGGCCTCCGCAGACCTGTCGCTGCGCCACGGCAGCGGCTTCGCCGCGGCGGTGGTGGCGATCATGGCCTCGGAGCAGGCGCTGATGAACGCCGGGGTGCTGATCATCGCCCTCGGACGGGGCGGCGGCGGCATCACCAGCGGCCTGGCCGGGTTCGCCTTCAACGTCCTGCTCATCGTGCGGGCGCCGCTGCAGCTCTTCCAGGCCCTGCAGACCTCGATCCTGCCCCATCTGACCTCGATGGAGGCCTCAGGCTCCTCAGCCGAGTTCCGCCGGGCGATCCGCCTGACCGTGCTGGTCATCGGGGCCTTCGCCGGCCTGGTGGCGCTCGGTCTGCTGGCGATCGGCCCCTTCGTGATGTCCCACGTGCTCCAGAGCCATGCCGCCGGAGCACCGCACTACCCCTGGAACCGCTTCGGCCTCGCCCTGGTGGGCGTCGGGATGGGGTTGCACCTCGGAGCCGGCACGCTCAACCAGGCCCTGCTGGCGCGCGGCCGGGCGGGTCGGGCGGCCTGGTCGTGGCTGTGCGCGGCCACCATCTTCGTGCTGTTCGTGGCGCTGCCGACCGTCGGATCGGGGCCGGACGCGAAGATCTGGCGCGTCGAGGTCGGCTACTGCGTGGCCACCGCCGTGCTGGCGGGCCTGCTCACGCTGGCCTACCGCGGCTCAGGCGCCCGCACCGCGCCCGCACTCACCTAGAGGGTGTGACAGGCGCTGACCTTGGCCGCGGCCTGGCTGAGCGCCGAGTTCTTGGTGGCCGACAGACCCGAGCCGAGCTGTCCGAGGGATGTCTTGACCGCCGCGGCGAGCTTGTTGGCGCCGCTGGTGAAGGCGCTGGGGCTCGAGGTCGACAGTTGCGAGGCCAGGGTCCGCGCGCGGTTCAGGGCGGTGTCGACGCGGATGAAGGTCGAGCGCAGGGTCGCAGCGAAACGCGCGCCGCCGCTGACGTCGGGCACCCCGGCGCGGTTCAGCTTGCCCACCGCGCCCGAGCTGTCGCGGGCCAGCGCGCTGAAGTAGGCGCTGAGCCGGGCCTTGTCCGCCGTCAGGGTCTTGGAGCCCTCGCGGCTCAGCGCACTGGAGCCCGAGGCGATCTCCTTCTCAAAGGGCGCGACGGACTGACACAGCGTGGTCACGTAGGCGGTCGCGCTGACCTTGGCCGTCGAGACCTGCGTGGAGTGCGCCGACGAGGCGCCCCCACACGCGGCGGTCACCAGCGCGACGAGCATCGCCGCCAGAGCGACGGCGCTCAGGCGGGCCACGCCGCCGCCTGCAGGGCCCGGAGGGTCGCTCCCGGATCCGAGGAGCCGAAGATGGCCGAGCCGGCCACCAGCACGTTGGCGCCCGCGGCGGCGACGCGGGGAGCGGTCTGCTCATGCACGCCGCCGTCGACCTCCAGGCCGGTGGCGTCGGGCAGCTCCGCGCGCAGGTGCGCCAGCTTGGCGTAGGAGTGGGGGATGAGTGACTGGTTGCCCCAGCCGGGATTGACGCTCATGCACAGCACCATGTCGACGCTGTCGGTGACGTCGGCGATGACGGCCGCCGGGGTGGCCGGGCAGAGGGCCAGCCCGGCGCTGGCGCCACCGTCGCGGATCATCGCCAGCGCGTACTGGACGTGGGGCGTGGCCTCGTAGTGCACGGTGATCGAGTCCGCACCGGCACTGAGGAAGTCGGGGATGTGCTGCTCGGGCGCCTCGATCATCAGATGCACGTCGATCACCGCGCCGGCGGCGTGGACCTGGTCGGCCAGAGCCGACACGGCGATCGGTCCGAAGGTGATCGGAGGGACGAAGTGGCCATCCATCACATCGACGTGAATGGCCCGGGCGCCGGCGGCCAGCACCTCACCGACCTGCTCGCCCAGCCGGGCGAAGTCCGCCGACAGGATCGACGGGTTGATCTCGCGGTGGGTGAACCAGGTCATACGGGCCTCAGCATCGATCCGCCGCAATGGTTGCACTTGACGATGGCGGTCGACGACATCCGCACGATCGTCGAGTGTTCACCGCAGTTGGGACACATCGACACCAGCTCGAAGCGCTGGAGGCAGTTGACGCACCGGTATTTGCCCGCCGCGGTGGCACGCAGCCACGGTTCCCCGCAGGCTGGACAGTCGGCACCGAGCCGGATCGAGTCCTCCACGGACCTGAGGGTAGTGCCGACCGGGGCCGGAGGCCGGCCCCGGTCAGGCTCGGGCCAGCGCGGCGATGAAGAACCCGTCGGTGTGATCGACGCTCGGCAAAGTGGTGTGACGGGAGGCGAGCGTCCATTCCGGCGCACGGCTCAGGAACGCGTCCACCACGGCGACGGACTCAGCGTCATTGAGCGTGCAGACGCTGTAGACGAGCCGCCCCCCGGGTCGGGTGCGGCGCGCCGCCGCGTCGAGCAGCTCGGCCTGTTTGGCCGCGAGGCCGGCGAGGTGACCGACGCGGTCCTGCCAGCGGATGTCCGGGCGTGACTGCAGCGTGCCCAACCCGCTGCAGGGCGGGTCGACGAGCACCCGATCAAATGCCCCCAGGTCGTTGGGCAGCTCACGGCCGTCGGCGGTGAGCACCCGGACGTTGTGCGCCCGCATCCGCTGCGCGGTGCGGACCAGCGCCTGGGCGCGTCCGGGGTGCACCTCGACGGCCACCAGCTCGCCCTGGCCCTGCATCAGCGCGGCCAGGTGCGTCGTCTTGGCGCCCGGCGCCGCGCACAGGTCGAGCACACGCTCCCCCGGCTGGGGCGCCAGGGTGGCGGCGACGAGCATCGAGGCCCGGGACTGGGGCATGATCTCCCCGGCCTGCCATTGGGGCGAGCCGAACACGTCGAAGGGGCCGTCGAAGATGCGCGCCTCGGGGAGCTCGGGCAGCTCAGCGTCCCGCCACGCCGGCGGGGTGTGCCACGCCGGCTCGTCCTCCGGGGGCGCCAGCGTGTTGATCCGCACCGCCGACTCGGCGGGGGTGTTGACCGCGTGCAGCAGCGCCCGGGCGCCGTCGGCCCCGAACTGGGCGAACCACAGGTGCGCCAGCCAGTCGGGCACCGAGTGCAGGACCGCCGCACGCTCGGGGGTGGTGTCATCGAGCTGGGAGAGGAGGGTCGGGGCGTCGGTGAGGGACCGGCGCAACACGGCATTGACGAGGCGGGCCGCACCCTGGCCACCGGACTCGCGCTTGACCAGTTCGACGCTTTCGTTCACCGCGGCGTGGGGCGCGATGCCGTCCAGCATGGTGAGCTGGAAGAGGCCGAGCTCCAGCGCCGCCCGGGCCGCCGGATCGAGCTTCTCGACGGGCCGGCTCGACAGCCCGTTGATCAGGTAGTCGAGCGTGCGCCGGCGCTGGACGGTCCCGTAGACGAGGTGGGTGGCCAGGGCACGGTCGCGCGGGTCCAGGTCGGCGGCGTCCGCCTCGGCGTGCAGGGCGCGATCGGCGTAGGCGCCGGACTCGAACACGCGCCGGATCACCGTGTAGGCGACCCGACGGGCCGGGGCGACGCTCACCCGCTCAGGCCCCGCGCCCAGTCCTCAGCGGGCATCCGGCGCTTGCCGGGCGGCTGGACCGTCAGCAGCTCCAGCACGCCCTCGGCACAGGGCACGAAGCGCGCCCCCGCGCCCGCGCCGTCCCCGCCGGCCCGGGCCGCCCGAGCGGCCC
>CAZZVR010000091.1:0-14789 GCA_964657595.1 Burkholderia sp. PAMC 26561
GGCGGAGCTGGTGGCGGCGGAGCTGGAACTCGTGCTCGGGGTGGCCGAGCTGGTGCCACTCGATGCACTGCTGGGTGCGCTGGATGCCGCCAGCGTGTGCTTCTTCGTGGTGGTCGCCGCGTGCGTCCCCGACGTGGTGGCCGTCCCGGCGCCAGAGCTCGTCGTCACGGTGGGCGTGCTCACCGTCGTGGCGTGGTGATCGGCCTTGGCGGTGGTCGCGAGCACGGCCATGATCGCGCCGGCGCCGAGCACCGACCCGGCCGCCATGCCTCGGTTCACCCGGCGGAGTCGGCGCAGTGCTGCATCGCGATTGGCCTGTGTCGTGTTCATGACGAGGAGTCTTCACGGTGTATATAAGGCAGGCGTCACACTTGGGTGAGAAGACTCTTCGTATCGCGCCGGCTCAGTCAGGCGCCCATATGATCGGACTCCGATGATCCTGGTAGTGGAAGACGAGCCCGGCATCCTCGATTTCGTGGAGCGCGGCCTGCGTCGCCAGAGTCTCGAGGTGACCACGGCGACGGACGGCGAGGCGGGTCTGGAACGCGGCCTGGCGCCCGACGTCGAGCTGGTGGTGCTCGACCTGATGCTGCCCAAGCTCGGTGGCCGCGCCGTGCTCGAGCAGCTGCACGCCCAGCGTCCCGATCTGCCGGTGATCGTGCTCACCGCACGGGGTGAGGTGGAGGAGCGCATCGCCGGGCTCGACGCCGGAGCGGTCGACTACCTGGTCAAGCCCTTCTCGATCGACGAGCTGGCCGCCCGCATCCGGGCCCAGCTGCGCTCGGCCCGGCGCGAGAACACCGTGCTCGCCCTCGGCGGGATCAACGTGGAGCTGATCAGTCGCGAGGTGAGCGTCGCCGAGTCGCCGGTCCGCCTGTCGGCGACCGAGTTCGAGCTGCTCGTGTACCTGATGCGGCACGAGGGCCAGGTGCTCGCGCGGGACGAGATCCTCCGCGATGTGTGGGGCTACCAGCACGATCCGGGCACCAATGTGCTCGACGTGTACATCGGCTACCTGCGACGCAAGCTGGCCGCGGTGAACGCGGAGGCGAAGATCACCACCATCCGCTCACTCGGGTACCGCTTTGACCCGGAGTCGCGCTGAGCTTCCGCCGGCGCCCGTCGGGGCTGCGCTCGCGCCTGGTTCTCGCCATCGGCGGGGTGGTCATCGTCACCGTCGCGGTGGCCTTCGCGGTCGTCTACCGCCAGACCGGCGCCGAGCTCCAGTCCCAGCTCAATCAGTCGGTCCGCGCTGACGCGGCGCAGTTCGCTGACGCCACCACCCAGCAGTCCGGCGCGTCGGCGACCCAGGTGCTCGGCGCGGCGCGCCGCTACGCGCGCTCTCAGCCCTACAAGAACGCGGCGGTGCTGCTGTTCGCCGTCGTCCCCGGCTACGGCACCGCCTCCAATCACGAGGAGCTGGTCAGCGTCGCCGACACCACCGATGACGGCGAGACCGAGGCCCAGCAGGCCACCGAGAACGCCGAGGCCCGTCGGCTGGCCACCCCGCACCCCGGTTTCAGCACGCTGACGGGGGCCGACGTGGGCGACCTGCGCGTCTACCAGCAGGCGGTGGTGCTGGCGGGCGGGCTGCACCTCTACGCCGGCGCGGCTGAGCCACTGGGCGACATCGAGCACGCCCAGGAAGGGGTGCTGCGCTCCTTCATCCTCGGTGGGGCGCTGGCGCTCGCCGTCGCGCTGGGCTTCGCCTACCTCACCGGCACCCGGATGTCGGCGCCGCTGCGCCTCGCCTCCCGGGTCGCCGCGGAGATCGACGAGGGTGAGCTGACCCCGCGCATGCAGCTGCCCCCGCGGGCCAACCGCGAGCTTCAGGTCCTCGCCGTCGCCTTCAACCACATGCTCGACCGGCTCACGGCCGCCTTCGAGGCCCAGACGGAGTTCATCGCCGACGCCTCCCACGAGCTGCGCACCCCGCTGACGGTGATCCGGGGCCAGCTCGAGCTGCTGGCCGGCGGCCAGGACGTCGACCGTGACGAGGTGGTCCGCGTCGAGCGTCTCATCCAGGCCGAGATCGCGCGCCTCACGCGGCTCACCGACGACCTCCTGCTGCTGGCGCGGTCTGACAGCGCCGACTTCCTCCGCCGCCGCCCGGTCGCGCTCGCGTCGTTCATCACCGAGCTGTGGGACGGCCTGAGCCTGACCGCCCGGCGCCGCTTCGAGGTCGGATCCCTCCCCGAGGTGACCATCTCGGCCGATCCCGACCGGCTCGCCCAGGCGCTGCGCAACCTCGGCGCCAACGCGGTGGCGCACACCGCCCAGGACGACGGGCTGGTGCGCATCAGCGCCGCGCTGACCCACCACGACCCCCCGCGGGTGCGGATCACCGTGGCTGACGACGGCCCGGGTCTCCCGGCCGAGCAGCGCCAGGCGGTGTTCGAGCGCTTCTACCGGACCGATCCGGGCCGCGCCCGCGCCCAGGGTGGGGCGGGACTCGGGCTGGCGATCGTCAAGGCGATCGTCGAGGCCCACGGCGGCGCGGTCCGCGCCGACGCCTCGAGCGCGGGGGGCGCGGCCTTCGAGGTCGACCTTCCGCTGTGATCGCGCGCCGCCGGGGTTACGCTCACGGGCGTGCGACGCCGTGGCATCTGGCACCTCAACTTCTGGCGCCTGTGGCTGCCCGGAGCGCTGTGCCTGTTCGGCATCATCCTGCTCGTGGCCGACGGCTTTGACCTGTTCGGGGTCGACGCCTTCGCCGCCTTCGTCGGCGCCGGCCTGTCGGTCGCGCTGACCAACTTCCTCTGGCGCATCGGCATCGCGGGCAACCTCGACCGTGACGACGAGGAGGCCGCCCGTCAGTACCTCAGCGAGCACGGTCACTGGCCCGAGGACGGCCCGCCGCCGCCCCCAGATCTCCCCGCCGGGGGTTAGGTCGACCTAACCCCAGAACCGGCGCAATCGCCCGCTGTATAAGGGCTTTCTCCTGTTCAGGTCGCCGGATGACGGGGTACCCTGCGGGATGTGCCCCCGGCGACCGAAACCACCCAGACAGCCACTGCACCCGACGCCGTCCAGCGGCTGCTCAGGGCCTGGCGCGGCGAGATCATCGCCGGCAAGAGCTATGAGCTGATCGCCGAGCGCCTCGCCCCGCGTGAGGCCGACATCCTGCGCCGCATGGCGGCTGCGGAGGCCTCCCACCGCAGCCGCATCGAAGCTCGCCTGACCGAGCTCGGCGTCGCGATCCCCGATCCCGCCACGGTGAAGATCTCCACCTGGCAGCGCCTGCAGGCCAAGATCGCCCCGGTGGACCGGCTGCTCGCCGCCCGTGAGGCGGCCGAGGACGACGAGGTCGACGATCTGTACAAGCGCACCACGGGGGACGCCACCACCGACACCCTGCTGCGCGACATCCGCAAGGAGGAGCGCTCCCACTCCCGGGCAGTTGACGAGATCCGCACCACCGGCCGCTCCGCCGACGTCCCCGACGTCGAGGAGAACCTCACCCCGGTCCAGCGCGCCGCCAAGGAGCGCTTGGAGAAGATCACCGACCGCGAGAAGTGGCACACCAGCGGCGGGGGTTGGGTCTCGGGGGTCATCTACGGCGCCAACGACGGCCTCGCCTCCGTATTCGGCCTGGTCGCCGGCGTGTCGGGCGCCACCGGCGGTGCCTCGATCGTGCTGACCGCCGGGGTGGCCGGCGCGATCGCCGCGGCACTCTCCATGGCCACCGGCGCCTTCCTCGCCTCCCGCTCGGAGCAGGAGATCGCCCACGCCAACGTGGAGCACGAGCGCCGTGAGATCGAGGAGCATCCCGAGGAGGAGCGAGAGGAGCTGTCGCTCTTCTACCAGCTCAAGGGCGTCGATCCGGAGATCGCCAACGCGATGGCCGAGCAGTTGGCCCGCAAGCCCGATGCGATGCTCCAGGCCCTGGCCATGGAGGAGTTCGGCGGGATGGGTGAGGAGGATGAGGCCGCCGGGGCGGCCATCGCGGCCGGCCTGTCCACGGGGATCGGCGCGATGCTGCCGGTGATCCCGTTCATCTTCACTACCGGAACGGTGGCCATCGTGATCGCCGCGGTGGTCTCACTGCTGGGCCACTTCGCCGTCGGGGCGGCCAAGTCCCTGGTCACCCTCCGGAGCTGGTGGTCCGCTGGCCTGGAGATGACCTTCGCCGGGGTCATCGTGGGTGGCGTGACGTACCTGGTAGGGCTCGCGGTCGGCTGAGCGGCACGAGCCGAGCTGCCCCGGTGGGCTAAGCAGGTTCTCACCCCGAAAACCGGTCCGTGGCCCTAGCCTCATGGCCATGAGCACAGCTTCCAGCGAACGCCCGGCGGTCCGCCCCAGCATCCCCACCCAGGTCGATTGGCGCCGCCCCGAGTTTGTCCTGACCGGCCTGGCCATCCTCGGCTTCGCCACGCTGCTGGTCCAGATCACCAACATCTCAACGGACCTGCCGGCCCATCCGCTGTTCGTCCACGTTCCCGTGGTGCTCATCCCCCTCAGCGTGGTCGGCGCCGTCGCGTGCGTGGTCCGGGCCCAGTGGATGGCGCGCTACGGGATCCTGCTCTGCCTGTGCTCGATCGTCGGCATGTCCTCGACCTTCCTGGCCATGCAGGCCGGCGGTGCGCTGCAGAGCGAGCTGCACCTGACGGGACGGGCCGCGCAGCTGATCAACGAGCACTCGGGGGCCGCCAACATCCTGGCCCTGCTGTTCGTCGCCTTCACGGCGGTGCTCATCCTCACCTTCTCGGCCCAGCGGATCTCCCAGGGCATGCCCACCGGGCTTGCCCTGGCCGACCGTCCGCTGAGCTCGACGAGGACCTACACCGGGCTGCGCGTCGTGCTGGTGCTGCTGGCCGTCATCGCCGCGTACCAGGTCTACCACGTGGGCGACCTGGGGGCTCAGGCGGTCTGGCTCGGCAAGCTGGCGGCCGCCCACCACTGAGCTGGCCGCTTCCGACGGGTCAGATCCCGGCTGGATGCCCGAGGCCGCCGGTCGCCCCGTCGTCAGCCTGAGCGTCGTCGCCCGTGAGTGGACGCGGATCGGGGTGACCGGGTTCGGCGGACCGCCGGCCCACATCGCCCTGCTGCGCGAGCTGATGGTCGAGCGCGAGGGCTGGATGGACGCCCAGGAGTTCCAGGACGCCAACGCCGCGTGCGGGCTGCTGCCGGGTCCCGCCTCGACCCAGATGGCGATGCTGTGCGCCTTCCGGGTCGCCGGTCCCGCCGGGGTGATGGTCGGCGGGCTCGGCTTCATCACCCCCGCGGTGGTGCTCATCCTCGCCCTGTCAGTGCTGCTGCTCTCCCACAGCCCACCCGTGTGGGTGCGCGGGGCGGGCGCGGGGGCCGGTGCCGCGGTGGCGGCCGTCGCGGTGCACGCCGCGCGCGGTCTGCTCACCCCGAACCTCGCGCGGCTGCGCGCCCACCGGAGCGCCACGCTCGCCTTCGCCGCCTACGGGCTCGTCGGGGGGCTGGCGGCGGTGCTGCTCGGACCCTTCCTCGTGCTCGCCCTGCTCGGCTGTGGCCTGCTCGAGCTCACGCGCACCCAGCGGGGCCAGATCCGCGGCACCCTGGCGCTGGCGCTCCCCACCCATCTCGCGGTCGGCGGCCTGGCCGCGCTGGCCTGGAGCGCGTTCAAGGTCGGCGCCCTGTCCTTCGGCGGCGGCTTCGTGATCATCCCGCTGATGCAGGGTGACGCGGTGCACACCTACCACTGGATGAGCAACGCGCAGTTCCTCAACGCGGTGGCGCTCGGGCAGGTCACCCCCGGCCCGGTGGTGGCCACGGTGGCCGCGGTGGGGTATGCGGCCAAGGGCATCCCCGGCGGCCTGCTCGCCGCCGCGGTGGCCTTCAGCCCGTCGTTCTCCTTCATCCTGCTCGGCGGGGCGCGCTTTGACCGCCTGCGCCGCGATCCGCGCGCGCGGGCGTTCCTCGACGGCGCCGGCCCGGCGGCGATCGGGGCGATCCTCGGTGCGGCGGTGCTGCTCACCGGCGCACTGTCTGAGACCTGGCAGTTCCTGGTGCTCGCCGCTGCCGCGGTGGCGCTGCTCATCCTCCGCCGCGGGGTGGTCGAGACGCTGCTCGTCTCAGGCGCGGTCGGGGTGATCCTCGGACTGCTCGGCGCGCCGCTGCCCGGCTAGCAGCTCGGCCACCGCGGCCTCGAGCGCGGCCACGCGCGCTTCCAGATCGGGACTGGCGGTGGGGGAGGTCTGTGGGACCACCCCCACCGGGGGAGCGCTCGGTGCTGCGGGCGCGGCGTCGACCGGGTCGCCCCCGAGGCGCTGGCCCCAGCGCTCCTCCTTCTGCCCCGGTCGGCGCTCCAGCCGGCTGACGTACCCCTTGTCGACGAGCTGATCGAGCACCGCGTCGACCTGTTCGAGTGAGCTGAAGGCGGCCAGCCGCTCGGTGCGGCCCTTCAGCTCCCCCGGGGTCTGGGGGCCGCGCAGCAGCAGCACGCACAGCAGCGACAGCTGATGGGCGTCGACGCCGAGGGCGTCCTCGGCCAGGTGGCGGTACTTGGTCGCGCGGCTGGAGTGGCCGCTGGCCAGGCGCACCAGGCCGTAGCGCGACAGGCGCTGGGCCGCTTCGTTGATGGTGGCCTCGTCGTAGTCGACCACCGGGTCACGGTTGGTCGACTGGTTGGCGGCCAGGCGCAGCGCGTTGAGGCTGAGGGGGTACTGATCCGGCGTGGTGAAGCGCTTCTCGATCAGGCAGCCGAGCACCCGCTGCTCGGGCTGGGTGAGCGCTTGGATGTGCACGAGGCGAGGGTACTGCGGGGTTGGCGCGGGCGGGTGGGTAGGCTGGCCGCCATGACACGGTGGATCAGGGTCGGAGCGGGCAGCGCAGGTGCATTGGCGACCGCAGTGCTGGCGGGGGCGTGTGGCAGCTCGCACAGCGCGGTGCGGTCGGCGCCGGCGGCGGCGTACCGGCAGCAGTCGGCTCCCGCGATCATCGCCGAGGTCGTCTCCGCCCTGAAGACCGTGACGGGCTACCGGGCCACCGGCTCGGTCAAGGTGGACGGTGCCTATGACGGCGTCGCCTACTCGGTCAAGTTGCCCAGCGACCTCGACTTTTCGCTGCGGGAGGGCTCTCAGCTCGAGCGGCTGATCTCGCTTCCCGGCGCCGGTTACCTGTACGCCAACACCGCCTTCTGGCGCGCGCACGGGCATCTCAGCGCGGCTCAGGCCGCCAGTGTGGCGAACCGCTGGTTCAAGACCTCGTCGTCTGACGCCGCGGGCCTGACCAAATCGCTGGGCGACATCGGCCCCGCGCAGCTGGGGACCTGTCTCTCACGCGAAGTGCGCACCTTCAGCGTCACCGGCCATACGACGGTCGCCGGTCAGGCGGTGGTGGTTCTGCACGACAGCGGCGCTCAGCCCGGAACCTACCCAGCCAATCTGTACGTGGCCACCCGCGCGCCGCACTATCCCGTGCGCCTCCAGGCGACGGGCAATGCGCGGCCGGGCGGGAGCGGTCCCTGCGCCAAGGGTTCCGGCGACCGCGACAGCGCCCACAACGTTTTGACCTTCTCGGACTGGAACGCCGTGACGGTCAGCGCGCCTCCGGACGCCAAACCGCTGCCCTGATCGGTCCGCGGGCCAGGGCCAGGCGGACGAGGTTGAGCCCCAACAGCCCCGCCATGATCCCGAAGTACAGGATGTGGCTGTAGACGTAGGCATGGTCGCTCAAGGGCCAGAGCAGTGACACGCCAGAGCCCGGCTCCTCAGCCAGGTCGCGGAAGAAGTGCAGGCACAGGCCGACGGCGGCGCCGATGCAGAAGCTGCGCCGGCGCGGCCAGAGCAGGGCGATGAGCAGCGCCGCCGCCGGGGTCACCCAGGAGTGGGTGTAGGGGCGCGGGGTGCCCTGGGTGAGGAAGTCGCTGTGGAACAGCCGCTGGGGGATGTGATCGGCGTCGATGATCACCGAGAACAGCAGCGCCGGGGCGAGGATCGGCCGGCGCCAGCGCTCGGGCAACAGGTTGAGGATGAGCAGCGAGGTGCCGAGGTGGGCGGTCCAGTCGAACAGCCCGGAGAAGTTGTGGCGGTAGCTGCGGTCATACAGCTCGTCCCCGATCAGCACCATCGCCGCGGCGACGAGCGTCTGGGTGACGCTGACCGGGACGACCCAGCGTTCCCACAGTCCTCGGATGCGCCGCCACCACACCCACCGAAGTATGTCGGGGCCCGGGTTCAGGCCTCGATGACGCGGAAGCTGACCTCGCGGTCGGGGTCTGACACCGCCCAGCCGCCGGCGGCACTCCAGCGCACGCGAGTCCCGTCGGCCAGCCGGGCGAGCGCCCGCCCGTGCCGGGGCCGCCCCCACAGGGCGGCCTCCAGGGGACGCTCGGACTCGGGCGTGTCGCCCAGCCCCGCCGCGACGTGGTCGGCCGGGTAGGTCACGATGATCGCTCCGGCGCGCACCCACACCGGGATCTGGCCAACCGGGGCGGGGACGGTCACCTCGACCCCGCCGCTGACGCGCCGGCCCGACCAGGTCTCGATCCACTCGCCGTG
Organism: Burkholderia sp. PAMC 26561; assembly: GCA_964657595.1. GTDB lineage: Bacteria > Actinomycetota > Thermoleophilia > Solirubrobacterales > Solirubrobacteraceae > Palsa-465. The sequence continues at coordinate 8,472 of CAZZVR010000091.1, forward strand.
GGGCAGGGCGACCTCGCGCTCGCGCTGGCCCTCCTCGAGCACCGGCGCCACCCACAGCGAGGGCCCGTAGCCGTAGGCGTCGGTCAGGGTCCAGCCGCGCTCGTCGCCGGGGTCGATCAGCGGCAGCGGGCGGATGATCGGCAGCCCACAGCGGGCGGCGGTGGCGGCCGCCGCGCGGGTGTAGGGGACCAGCTGCTCGTGCAGGAGCACGTAGCCGCGGTAGGTGTCGACCATCCGGTCGCCGTAGTTCCAGGGTTCCTGGGGCATCTTGGCGTGCGCCTGCATCAGCGGGGTGAAGCAGCCGAACTCCAGCCACCGCACGAGCAGCTCGGGCGGGCAGCGCTCGACCAGGCGGTGGCCGAGGTAGCCGCCGATGTCGTGGGAGAAGTTCGAGAAGCCCGACATCGCCGCGGCCAACGCCGCCACCACCAGCACGCGCAGGGACCAGAAGTCCGAGGCCTGGTCCGCCCCCCAGGTGATCCCGGTGGCGTGCTGGCCGATCCAGCCCGAGCGGCCGAACAGCACCCCGGAGTCAGGGTGGACCTCGTCGAGGGCGCGCTGGAGCGAGGTGCGGTGGAGGCTGCCGTTCTCCCACGCCACCTCGGGGCCGCGGCGGCCGTCGGCGAAGGTGACGTCGTCCGGCACGTAGTAGCCGTCCCCGTCGTCCATCTTGATCCCCTCGACCCCGAGCGCCAGCACGGTCTTGACCTGCTCGCGCCACCACGCCTCGGCCGCCTGGCTGGTGAAGTCGACCAGGGACCCGGTGCCCATCCACCACTGCCCCACCCACGGGTCCCCGGCGGCGTCGGTGACGTAGTGGCCGGCGTCGGCGCCGGGCTGGTAGTTGGGGGCGGGGGCGCGGTGGAGGCGCTCTGACTCGGGCTGGGGCGGAATCTGGCCGTCGGCGGAGTCGAGGTTGACCCACGGGGTGCACCACAGCACCGTGCGCACCCCGTCGGCCCGCATCGTGGCGATGAGCTCCGGCGCGTCGGGGAACTGGTGGGGGTTGATCTCCCACGAGTTGTACTGCGTGGCCCAGGGCGAGTCGATGACGATGGCGTCGAGCGGGATGTGGGCGGCCCGGTAGCCGTGGAAGTCATCCAGCACCGCCTCGCGGTCCTCGTGCACGTCACGGCTCTTCCAGAACCCGTAGCCCCACTCGGGCAGCAGGGCGGGGAACCCGGTGGCCCGGCACATCTGGCGCAGCCGGGCGGCGGGGGTGGGGGCGGTGAACAGCGTGAGGGCCAGCGGACCGGCGTGCCAGCGCGTGGAGACACTGGTGCGCTCGGAGGACAGGTCGAAGATCGCGCCGTTGGCGTTGGTGTGGGCGAGCACGGCGTAGCCGCGACTGGACTCCAGCCACGGCACCGGCGCGCAGTCCCCCTGGGGGATGCCCCCGGCGGCGAGCATCTCCGGCGGGCAGTCCGGACCGGTGTAGCGGCGGTCCGCTCCCAGCTGGATCCTGCGACCGCGATGGTCGAACTCGGTGGAGTGACGGATCCCCAGCGCGGCGAAGTGCTCGATGCTGCGCCGGTCCCACTCCAGGGCCAGGCGCAGGGGGGCGCTACCGGTCTCTGCGTCGCCGATGCGCCCGGCGCTGAGGGTGAAGCTCACCTCGTCGTCGGCGGGCAGCTCGATCCTCAGGGTGCCCCGGCGCGCGTCCCCGAAGCGCAGGGCCAGCTCCACCCCAAGGTGGGGGACGCCGTTGGGGGCGATCTCGGCGTTGACCCGGGCGCGCGAGACGCGCTCATGGGGGGCGAGCTCCTCAGAGGCGATGACCCCCTCGGTGAGGTGGATGAAGTTGTCGTGCACGGTTCCCTCAGCCACCCAGGCCCCGGCGTTGCGCAGCAGGCGGCGACCGTCGCGGCGCACGGTGACCGAGAACGGACGCAGGGTCACCTCGACGGACAGACGCGCGCGGGTGAGGGTCGCCTGCTCCGGATTGACGGTGATCTGGGGAGCGGCTATCGAGTCAGGCACAGCGCCAATCCTTCTGCACAGCGGCCACAATGCCATGCCGCTTTCACTGGAACTTCACAGGACCGCATCGCGTTCTTCACGACCGCCGGCGCGCCTGAGTCGATGCTTGGCGTCATGAACAGCGAGAGCCGGACCGAACGGCACGTGAGCCGCGCTGACATGCACGTGCACTCGACAGCGTCTCAGTTGTCGAAGCTGGGCATCCAGCGGTCGCTGGCGCTTCCGGAGTGCGCCACCGAGCCCGAGGAGGTCTATGAGCTGGCCAAGCGCCGCGGCATGGACTTCGTCACCATCACCGACCACGACACGATCGCGGGGGCGCTGTCCATCGCTCATCACTCCGACGCGTTCGTGTCCGAGGAGCTGACGGTCTGGTTCAAGCACGAGCCCCAGGCGGTCCACGTCCTCTGCTACGGCATCACCGAGGCCGACCACGAGTGGCTCCAGGCCCACAACGACTCGGTCGAGGCGTGTGCCGAGTACCTGACGGGCAACGGCATCACCGCCGCCCTGGCCCACCCCTTCTACGCGGTCGAGGCGCCGTTGACGGCGCGTCACCGCCGCCGCCTGGCCCAGCTGTTCCCGATCTGGGAGACCCGCAACGGCAGCCGGGCCAAGGAGCTCAACCTCCCCGCCTTCCTGTACATCGAGACCCATGGCGGTACCGCCATCGGGGGCACCGATGACCACGCCGGGGTCGACATCGGCCGCACCTTCACCGAGACGCCGTCGGCGCAGAGCCCGGCGGAGTTCCTCGCCCACATCACCGCCGGCCAGGCCACCAGCCACGGCGACCAGGGCGGTGCGGCCAAGTGGACCCACGCCGCCATGGCCCTGGCCATCCGCGCGCTCGGCGAGGACACGTGCGACGCCAAGCCCGACCCCTCCGCGGTGCTGAAGATCGTCGAGCGCGTGATGTCCGAGGGCCACGTGCGCCGCGGTGAGAGCCAGGAGGACGTGGGGCCCCAGGACGCCCTCGCCCTGCTGCGGGCGTGGCTGGGCTCGATGGAGCTGGGGATCGACGAGGGCCGGCTCATCGCCTACCTCCAGGACGGCGAGCTCAGCCACCACGACCTCGAGCGCCGCGCCAAGCGCATTCACGAGCGGGAGCTGGCCCGGGTCGTGGAGGAGGCGACTGAGCTGGCCGGCTCGGGCAGCCTGATGGGCCTGGTCGACACACCGGCCAAGCTGTTCGGGGCCTGCCTGCCGGTCGTCCCCTACGCCGCCGCGGCCGCCTTCCTCGGGCGGGAGAAGCAGAAGCTGACCCGCAACGACGGGGACCGCCCGCGCGTGGCCATCGTCGCCGACGGCATGGCCGCCACCCACGGGGTGTCGAGCACGCTGCGCCAGATCCGTGACCGCGGGGTCCCCGGCTTCGAGGTCGAGGTGATCGGCACCGACGCCGATGTCGACCGCCGCCTGTCCGCGGTGGCCGAGATCGACATGCCCTTCTACGCGGGTCTGAAGCTCGGCGTGCCGACCGTGCCGTCACTGGTCGACGCGATCGCCGAGGGCCGCTATGACCTCGTCCACGTGGTCACCCCCGGCCCGGCCGGTGCCGGTGCCTGGCTCCTCTCCAAGGTGCTCGAGCTGCCGCTGCTGGGCAGCTACCACACCGAGCTCGGCGCCTACGCCGGGATGCGCTCGGGCCAGGCCTACCTGGAGACCCTGGCCGACTACGCCCTGTCGAAGTTCTACTCCGGCTGTGACGTGGTCCTTTCCCCGTCCAGCGCGACCGACGATCGCCTGGCCGAGCTGGGGATCGAGGCGGGCCGGATCGGGCGCTGGGACCGAGGGGTCGACCTGGCGCGCTTCTCGCCGGAGCTGCGCTGTGGCGATCTCCTGCCGGGGGAGATCAACGTGTTGTACGCGGGGCGGCTGACCCAGGAGAAGGGCGTCGACCTGCTCGCCTCGGCCTTCGAGGCCGCGTTTGAGCGTGACCCGCGCCTGCACCTGGTGCTGGCCGGCGACGGCCCCGAGCGCGAGGCCCTGGCCGCGCGGCTGGGAGACCGGGCGACCTTCCTGGGGTTCGTCTACGGCGAGGCGCTGGCGCGGGTCTACGCCTCCGCCGACGCCTTCCTGTTCGCCTCGGTCACCGACACCTTCGGTCAGGTGATCCTTGAGGCCCAGGCGTCCGGCCTGCCGGTGGTCGCCGTCGACGCCGGCGGCCCCGCCGACCTGGTGGTGCCCGGGGAGACGGGTCTGCTCGTCGAGGCTGACGCCGGGGCGCTGGCTGACGCGCTGCTGTCGGTCACCCGCTCGGAGCTGGTGGCCCTGCCACTGGCCCGCACCGCCCTGGCCGCGGTGCGCGGGCGGACCTGGGAGGCGTCGATGCAGCGCCTGGCCGACGGGTACCACGCGGCCCTTGCGAGCTCGGGCACGGCCGCCGCGCGCGAGGTCGCCTGAATCTCGCAGCAATCGATGTCCCGGAGCGTGGTCTGGCACGTTGCGGGACATCGATGTCCCAGGGTGTCCGCATATGTGTCACTCAGGGACATCGAGTGCGCCATGACGCGGATGGTTAGGATCGTCGCGTGCCCGTGACCGACGCGGTGATCCCGGTGGCGGGCCTCGGCACCCGCCTGCTGCCGGCCACCCGCTCCCAACCCAAGGAGATGCTGCCGATCCTCGATCGGCCCGTGGTCCAGTACGTGGTCGAGGAGCTCGTCGCCGCGGGCATCCAGCGGATCCTGTTCGTCACCGGGCGGCGCAAGCGCGCGATCGAGGATCACTTCGACGCCGACCCCGAGCTGGGCTCTGAACCGCTCATCGACCCGCGCACCGGCCTGCAGATCCTCTACACGCGCCAGGCCCGCCCGGCCGGCCTGGGCGACGCGGTCCGCTACGGGCAGGGGCTCAACGCCCGGGAGGGTGTGGTCGTCGCGCTGGGGGACGCGATCATCGAGTCCGCGAGCACGCCGAACCTGACCCGCCGTCTCATCGAGACCTTCGAGAGCGAGGCGCCCGCCGCCGTGATCGCCGTCCAGCGGGTGGCGCCCGAGCGCGTCGCGCGCTACGGGATCATCGCCGGGCCACTGGACGCGATCACCGGCCTGGTGGAGAAGCCCGCGCCGGAGAGCGCCCCGAGCGCCTGGGCGGTGGCGGCCCGCTACGTGTTCTCCCCCGAGGTGCTCCTCCAGCTCCGTGAGACCCCGCCCGACGCCAGCGGTGAGGTGCAGGTGGCCGATGCCCTCAACGCGCTGATCGCCGCCGGGGAGCGGGTGATCGCGGTGCCGCTGGCGTCGGATGAGCGCCGCCATGACATCGGCACGGTGGAGTCCTATGTCGCCACGTTCGTCCACTTCGCCCGCCAGGATCCGCGCTTCGCCGCCAGCCTCGATGAGTGAGGCGCCCGCGCGGGCAGCGCTGGCCGGCAACCCCTCCGACGGGTACGGCGGCGCGGTTCTGGCCATCACCATCGACGCCCTCCAGGCCCGGGTCGGGCTCAACGACGGGCCGGCCTCCGGCGACCGGCTCACCGCCGCCACGCGCGTGCGCTTCGGCGCCGAGTTCGGGGTCGACACCCACTCCGACCGGCTCAGCCTGACCACGACGATCCCGCGCTCGGTGGGCCTGGGCGGTTCCAGCGCGATCGTCATCGCCACGCTGCGCACCCTGTGTTGCGCCCACCACGTCAGCCTGGACCCCGACGCCATGGCCCGCCTGGCCCTGTCGATCGAGGTCGACGACCTGGGGATCGCCGCCGGCATGCAGGACCGCCTCGTGCAGTGCCACGGCGGCCTGGTGTTCATGGAGTTCGGCGCCGAGCCGGCCCGCGCCGAACCTCTGGACCCGGGGCTGGCGCCCCCGCTGCTGGTCGCCTGGCGCATCGACCACGCCGAGGCGTCGGGCGTGGTGCACTCGGATCTGCGCGAGCGGTTCACGCGGCGCGACCCCGGCGTCCGGGAGGCGATGGCCCAACTCGGCGGCCTGGCGCGCCGTGCCCGCGCCTCCGTCCTGAGCGGTGCCACCGCGGGGCTGGCCGCCGCGGTCGACGCGACCTTCGACCTCCGGTCCGAGCTCGTGGCGCTGGACCCCCGTCACGTCGAGCTGGTGAGCGTGGGCCGCCGCGCCGGCGCCGCGGTCAACTACACCGGGTCAGGCGGTGCCGTGGTCTGTGTCTGTCACGACTCGGGCCACCGCGATGCGGTGGCCCGAGCCTTCCACGCGATGGGTGCCGATACGGCCACGACCTGAGGGCCGCGACCGTACCCGCAGCCAACCGGTCAGTACCCGTAGACGGCGCCTGAGCCGTAGCCGGAGCCGTAGTAGGACTCCGACGGGTAGCTGGAGCCGGTGACCGTGTAGGGGGAGGTGTAGCTGCCGTAGTAGCCGTAC
>CAZZVR010000092.1:0-14609 GCA_964657595.1 Burkholderia sp. PAMC 26561
TGGCGGCTGGGAACTGGGCGCGGTAGTGCTCGAGCACGAGCGGCCAGGCCTGCGCGTACTCGGCGTGAGCGGGCGACAGACCGGCGTCATCCGCCCACCCGGCGTGCTCGAGCGTGACCCGGGTCCCGCCCTCGGGCGCGGCCGCGAAGGTCACCGTCAGCTCGGTGATCTGGTCGGTACCGGGGTGCCAGCTCAGGCTGAGCTCCCGGCCGGGCTCCCAGGAGCGGGCCTCGGCCCAGACTGAGCGCTCGCCGTCGAGCGTGGCCTCGACGAGGAGGTCATCCTCGAAGGAGACGAGCGACCCGGGGCCCAGCACGTTCATCTGCTCCAGCGGCCACCAGGTGACGATGTCCTCGGCGAACACGGCGAACGCCCGCTCGGGGTCGGCCGGGACGGTGATCTCACAGCGGATGGGGGAGGACGCGCTCACGACGACACAGGCTAAAGATCGCGCCGCGGCGGCCCGTACGACGAGTAGGTAACACGGTGGCGTCATACAGAGCCGTATGATGTCGTCATGGCCGAAACCGTCTCGATCCGTCTCGCTGCCGAGGATCGCGAGGTCCTCACCCGCGCCGCGTCGCGTCGCGGTATCGGGATAAGTGCGTTCCTCCGCGAATTGGCACACGACGAGGCCACTCGCCTGCGCCGCGCGCGTACGCGTCAGCAGGGAGAGCGTTTCATGGCCGAGTTCCACGGCAACCCAGCGCTTCAGGCTGAGCTCGACGAGCTGGCAACTCCCCAGGCCGCGCATCCGGACGGCGAGGCCTGGTGGCCCGCCCCGTAGCGGGGAGCATCGTTGTGGTCGACTGGCGAGGGGGAGCCCTGCCACGCGAATCAGGCGGGCGACGACCAGCGGTGGTGGTCGAGGACACGGAGCTCGTGCCCGAGGAATACCCGAATCTCCTGGTTGTCCCGCTGACTCGGGATGAGCGCTTCTCTGCCTTCGCGGACTTCGTTCAGCGGATCGATCCGACGCCGGAGAACCGCGCCCCGGAAGTCTGCTGGGCGTTGGCTCACCACGTGACGTCGGTCTCGCTGGCGCGAACCACCGCAACCCGGTCGAGGGTCAGCGCGCGGCAGCTCGAAGCTATCCGGGTGCGAGCGGCGCTGGCCCTCGGGATGTCAGGCCCATGGCGCGCGTTGGCTCACCGCGGCGAGTTGCATTGAGACACCGCGCTGCCGAGCCTCGGCGCGGTCCTTCGCGTAGGTTTGCCTCGCGATGTCGTTGCGGGAACTGACTGGTGCAGATATCGGGGAGCTTGAGCGGTTCGTGTCCATTGCCACGTTCCCCCCCCACCGTCCGACCCCTGACCAGGCGGCGCTGGACGCAAAGGTCGCGAAGTGGCTCGGCGGCTGGAGCAACGAGGTTGGCGTTGGATGGGATGTCCAAGGACGACTGACCGGTGCGGCCTGGGCGCGCGCGACGGACCGAGACATCCGCGATGCCATCAGCGGCGAGCGATTGGCGGAGGTCGTCATTGGCGTGCTGCCCGAGTGGCGCGGGCGCGGAATCGGCACTCGCCTCGTCCGCGGGCTCCAGGCAGCCGCCGTCGAACGCGGACGATGCGGTCTGTGGCTCCGGGTGAGCGGGCAGAACCCTGCGGCGATCCGGCTCTATGAGACGACCGGATTCGCCCATACAGACCGCCGGACCGAGAACGGTCTGCTGGTGATGTCCTGGACGGCCCCGCGCTAGCGCGGCAGCAGCCGCGACAGGACGATCTGGGTGCGGGTGCGCTGGAGCACGCCGTCGCGCTGGAGGTCGCGGATGAGGCGCTCGAGGTCGGAGTTGTCGGCGGTGCGCACACGGGCGATGGCGTCGGCCTCGCCGGTGACCGACCAGGCCTCGAGCACCTCGGGGTGGGCGCTGAGCTTGTCCGCCACCGCGTCGAGCTGGGTGCCGGGGGCGAAGAACAGCTCGACGAGCGCCTCGGTGCTCGCGCCGAGGGCGGCGTGGTCGACGATGGCGGTGAAGCCCTTGATCGCCCCCGAGGCCCGCATCCGGTCGACACGACGCTTGACCGCCGGAGCGGAGAGGTTGACCCGGTCGGCGATGGCGTCGTAGGTGCTGCGGCCGTCCTGCTGGAGCAGCGCAAGAATCTGGGCGTCAGTGGCGTCCATACTTCAGATTCTTGCAGCAGCCCACAGCAGATCGGCATCGACAGCTCACCGTGGCTCTCCTAGGCTGGGTTGATGCGCGTGATCTTCGATGAGGCCCACTCCGAGGCCTGGACCATCCGACCCGAGCTGGCCATGGCCATGCAGCCCTCCCACCCCGCCGACGTCTCCTACGCCGGCGCGGCGACCCGGCTGCGCGACCGCGGCTTCGCGGTGCACGCGCGCGTCGACGGACCGCTCGACGCCGCCGCGCTGCTGGACGCCGACCTCCTGATCATCGCCCACCCGTCGGCACCGGAGTGGGAGTCGACCACCGGCGTCGGGTCGCCGGTGCTGACGGGGACTGAGCTCGACGCCGTCGAGGCCTGGGTGCGGGCCGGTGGCGGGCTGATCGTGCTGGGTGAGTACGAGCAGGCCAAGTACGGCAACAACCTCAACGCGCTGCTCGACCGCTTTGACCTGACCCTGCGCAACGACAGCGTCCAGGACTACGGCCATCACGACCACCGCTCCCCGAGCTGGATCTTCGCCGAGCTCGCCACCGGAGCGCGCGGACATGAGGGCGACCTGCTGGCCCGGGTCAGCGACGCCGTCTTCTACCGCGCCACGACGATCGAGTCCCGCAACGGCGGCGCCGTCCTGGCCCGCACCCACGACAGCGCCTCGGTGCCGGGTGCGCCGCTGGCGGTGGCCACCTCGGCTGGCGCGGGCCGCGTCGTCGTGCTCGGCGACTCGGACATCTTCGGCGATGACTGCATCGGCGCGCACTCGCACGCGGAGCTGTGGGAGAACCTGTGCTTCTGGGCCAGCCGAGTGCCGGTCCCACAGACCGGCACGACGACCGACGATCTCCCCGAGGCGTGGGAGGAGCTGCGGGACTGGACCAACGCGCTGGCCGAGCTGCAGGCGCCTGACGGGTCCCTCTCGGAAGGCACCAGCGTCGATGTGGCGGCGGAGCTCGTCTCCCAGATCCTGCCCGCCCTGGCCGAGCTCGGCCTCGAGGCGGCCGCCGCGGACCTGACGGCCTGGCGTGACGGCGGCTACAACAAGCCGGACTTCACCGCCGCGCTCGCGGCGTTCCGGCCCGAACTGGGGCGCGAGGACGGGGCGATCCATATCTGCTTCTTCCCCATGTACAAGCAGAACGGCAGCCGCGACACGTGCTTCGAGGCCGTCGCCATGCGCGTCCCGTGGCCGGAGTGGATCGCCCAGCTCGAGGCGACGCGGTTTGACAACGCCAAGTTCGTCCCGGTCGAGCTCGTCGACGCCACCCGCGGCTATGACTCCGAGTGCGCGGTGCTGTTCCCCGAGATGGTCTCGGTCAAGGACCGCCCCGTGAACAACTTCGGGGCGATCTTCGCTGACCGCGAGTCGGCCCGGCTGCGCCGCGTAGCCAGCGCAGCGGCGGACCTGCTGGCGTTGAATCTGCCCCCGGACGCGGCCTTCATGCTCGCCTCAGCGGAGGTCTCAGAGCAGGCCTACATCCTGTGGGACCTCATTCACGACCGCGCCCATTCCCATGGCGAGCTGCCCTTCGACCCGTTCATGATCCGCCAGCGCTCGCCGTACTGGATGTACTCGCTGGAGGAGCTGCGCTGTGACCTCACCGCGTTCGCGTCCGCCTTGGAGCTCGAGGCCGACGGGGTGCGCTTTGCCCGCTACGTGCAGTACGCGATCCTGCTGGACCGGCTGCTGCGCTTCCCCATCACCGGGTCCCGTATGCGCAACTACGACGGCCTGGGCGGACAGCTGCTGTTCGCCTGGCTGCGCCGCCGTGGGGACCTGACCTGGGCCGACAACCAGCTGACCGTCGACTGGGACAGCGTGGGCGCGGGGGTCGTCGCCCTGCGGGCGGAGATCGAGGAGCTCTACCGCGCCGGCATCGACCGGACCAAGCTGCAGCACTGGGTGGCCGCCCACGATCTCATCGCCGCGGTGGTCCCGCCGGCCACCGACTCCAAGTGGGTCGCCGGGGTGCGTGAGTTCACCGAGGTCGAGGATCCCCGGCCATACTGTGACCTCGTGCTGGCCGACGAATTCCCGCTGTCGATCTTCTACTCCACGTTGCGGACCAAGCTGGGGACTGCGGTCCCCGCGTGAGCGCCGAGAGCTTCGCGACGCCGCGGCGGGGGTTCGCCTCTGACAACACGGCGACGATCCATCCGGCGGTGCTGGAGCGGATCGCCGCGGTCAACGTCGGGCACGCCTTCGGCTACGGGCACGACCCCTACTCGACCTCGGTCGCTGAGCGCGTGGCCGCGGAGCTGGGCGGAGCCGAGACCTTCTTCACCTTCAACGGCTCGGGGGCCAACGTCCTGTCGCTGCGGGCCAGCTGCCGGCCCTGGCAGGCGGTCGTCTGCTCCGAGCACGCGCACATCAACACCGATGAGACCGGAGCCCCCGAGGCCGTGGGTGGGCTCAAGCTGCTGACGGTGTCCGCGCCGGACGGGCTGCTCTCGGTGGATGCGGTCGAGTCGCTGCTGGCCTTCCGTGAGGCCGACGAGCACGCGGTGATGCCGCGCGTCCTGTCGATCACCCAGTCGACCGAGCTGGGGACCCTGTACACGTTGGACGCGTTCGCGCAGCTGGCCGAGCTGGCCCACTCCCACGGGATGCTCGTTCACGTCGACGGTGCGCGACTGGCCAACGCCGCGGTCGCCCTGGGGGTGTCCCTGGGCGAGGTCGTGGCGGGCGCCGACGTGGTGACCTTCGGCGGCACCAAGAACGGACTGCTCGGCGGTGAGGCCGTGGTGGTGATGCACCCGGACCTGCTGGAGGGGATGCTGTGGCTGAGAAAGCAGACGCTGCAGCTGGCTTCCAAGATGCGCTTCCTCGCCGCCCAGTTCGACGCGCTGTTGGACGACGCGGTGTGGCGCTCGAATGCGGCGAACGCCAACGCCATGGCGGCCCGGCTGTACGCGGCGGTATCGGATCTGGACGGGGTCACGGTGACCCGGGTGCCCCGGGCCAACGCGGTGTTCGCTGTGATTGATCGCGGGGCGCGGGATCAGCTGCTGGAGGAGTTCGACTTCTACCCCTGGGACGAGACGACCGGCGAGGTGCGCTGGATGTGCTCCTGGGATACGACGGCTGAGGACGTCGACGCGTTCGCGGCGGCGGTGGCCGCGGCGGTCAGGCAGCCCGTCTGAGGAAGGCGAGCAGGTCGGCAAGGATGCCTGGCCTGTCATGTTCGAAGCGCGTGGCGGTGACGCGGACGATGCGGTAGCCGCGTTTCTGGACGTAGATGTCCTTGAGGCGATCCTTCTCCATGTCCTGCTTGGCCTGGTGGTAGGTGCGGCTGTCGATCTCGAGGATCAGACGCTCCCGGTGCCAGACGCCGTCGAACTCGAATGGGCCGAGGTGGAGGTTGATCTCATCCGGGGGCGGGAGATCGGGCTGGGTCGCGTACCAGGCCCAGAAGGGTTCCTCCAGGTTCGAGTTGCCGGCCGGGGTGACGATGTGGTGGCTCAACAGGTGTTTGAGACGGGCGATGCCGGGGCGCCGAGCGTGCCGGTCGAGCGTGGCGGCGATGGTGTCCAGGGCGTTGCGGCGCTCGCCCTGGGTAATGAGATCCTGGAGCTCGGCGTCGGTGGCGGTGGCGGCCAACTCGACGAGGATCCGGGGGAGAGAGGCGACGCGCAGGCCGCTCTCGAGCGTGACCTCGCCGCGGGCGGGCGCGGTGGTGCGGTGGAGGATCAGGCCGGGGATCCGCGGGGTGTGGTCGGCGACCACGCTCACGTGGATCCCGCGGACGTTGATCGGTCGGTATCTCCGAGCGGCCGCCGCAGTCCGGTGGCTGAGGAACGGGCTGAGACGGCTCGGGCAGGCGAGTAGCGCAGCCCTGAGGTGGCCCCAGGGGGAGAGCCGGGTCCGGCCGTCGACGTAGACGCCGCGGTGGACGCGGGTCAGGTCACCGTGGGAGACGAGGCTGGCGATCTCGTGCCGGCTCAGACCGAGCTGTAGGAGTTGCGCGGTCATGACCGCATCGTCGCGTCGCAGCAGCGCAGTCAGCGCGAGATCACGGGCACTCCGGGAAGCAAACTCCGCCCCACGCGGCATTTCCCTCCCGGAGTCGTGCTGAACATCGCCCACACCGCCGAGAGAACCACGACACAGCCCCCCCGCGGGCAAACCGATACAGAGCTGTGACGCTTCCCGCCGGTCGCAAGGTGGCCGGGGTTCGGGCTTGGGACAGCGGCTCAGTAGATGGGGCTCAGAACGGGGCTGTCGCGCGCGGATGGGGAAGCTGGGGACCTCGCTGCGTTCGGTGACGGGTCTCGCGCGCGCTTGATCGTGCTCGGGGCGCACTCGCGACGCGCGGCGGGGCGCGGCGGCGCGTTGCGGCAACGCCTGGCTGCTCCAAGCCCGGCCCGTCAGAACGAACCGGAGCTCCGGCTACTGCAGGTGCTCGGCGCGGTGGGCGGCCACCTCGGGGGAGGGGACGACCACCACGGGGCGGTCGGCGTGGTGCAGCAGGGCGCTGGAGACCGACCCGAGGAAGAACGCCTTGACCGCGCCCAGCCCCCGCGAGCCCATGACGATCGCTCGCGCGTCCACGGCCTGGGCCTCGGCGAGGATCGCCGCGGCCAGGGAGGTGGTGACGGCGACGGTGGCCCCCCGGGCCTCGCCGAGGCCCGCCTGCCGAGCCAGCTCGGCCCCCTCGCTCGCCCGCTCACCGGCGGTGGTCTCACTCGCCGTGTCCACCGCGTCGTAGTCGACGATCACCGCGGCGGTGGAGCCGGAGCGGGCCATGATGTCGATGAAGTGCTGCCAGGCGTGCACGACGGTGACGGGCTCTCCCGGAAACAGCTGGGCGGCCGTGGTGATGGCGGCCTTGGCGTCGTCAGAACCGTCGTAGGCGATGAGGATCATGGCGGGCTCCTGGCTCGGTGGCTGCATCGATCATAAGCCGCGAGCCCGGCCCCGAGCGCGCTGCGTCGACAGGCCGCGGCGCCGCTGACCGCGCCCGGCGTGAGCGCAGGAAACCGCTCAAGGCCGCAAGCGGGGCGGGCAGAACGCAATAATCGCCGCACATGGCAGAGGCATTCGACTCGATCTACCGGCACGGTTTCATCCGCATCGCGGCAGCGGTGCCGCGCGTGCGGATCGGCGACCCCCTCGTCAACGCCGAGCGCACGATCGAGCTGGCCCGCGAGGCGGACGCCCGCCAGGCCACGCTCGTCGCCTTCCCCGAGCTGGGCCTGTCGGGCTACAGCATCGATGACCTGCTGCACCAGAGCGCACTGCTCGACGCCACCGAGGCGGCGATCGAACAGGTCCGCACCGCCAGCGAGCAGCTGGGGACGGCGATCATCGTCGGCGCGCCGGTACGGATGGAGCAGGGGATCTTCAACGCCGCGGTGGTCATCCACCGGGGCTCGATCCTCGGAGTGGCGCCCAAGAGCTTCCTCCCCGAGTACCGCGAGTTCTACGAGAAGCGCCAGTTCCGCGCCGCGCGGGACGCGATCGCCCCGACGATCACCCTGGCCGGCCGCGCGGTGCCGTTCGGCAACGACCTCATCTACGCGGACCCGGGGCGGTTCGCCTTCGCGGTCGAGATCTGTGAGGACGTGTGGTCTCCCATCCCGCCGAGCACCTACGCGGCGATGGCCGGCGCCACGGTGCTGGTCAACCTGTCGGCCTCCAACATCACGGTGGGCAAGGCCGACTATCGCCGCATGCTCGCGGCCTCCCATTCCGCGCGCACCCTCAGCGCCTACCTCTACACCGCGGCGGGCTTCGGGGAATCGACCACCGACCTGGCCTGGGACGGCCACTCGATGATCTACGAGAACGGTGAGCTGCTCGCCGAGTCGGCGCGCTTCCACACCGCGGCCAGCCTGATCTGCGCCGACGTCGACCTCGACCGGCTCGTCTCGGACCGGGCCTCCACCAGCAGCTGGGGTGACTCGATCCACGACAACCGGGAGAAGCTCGCCGAGATCCGCCAGATCCCCTTCCACTTCGGCACCCCGGAGGGCGAGGTCCCCCTCCAGCGCGAGCTCCCGCGGTTCCCCTACGTGCCCGCCAACCCGGCCAGCCGCAACGAGCGCTGCGCCGAGGTCTACAACATCCAGGTGGCCGGCCTGGCCACGCGGCTGCAGGCGACCGGGATCGAGAGGATCGTCATCGGGGTGTCCGGTGGGCTGGACTCGACCCACGCCCTCATCGTCGCCGTCCGTGCGCTGGATCGGCTCGGTCTGCCCCCGACCAACATCCTCGCCTACACGATGCCGGGCTTCGGCACCTCGAGCACGACGCTGACCAGTGCGCGGGAGCTGATGGCGTCCCTCGGCGTCACCGCGCACGAGCTCGACATCCGCCCGGCGTCCGAGGCGATGCTCCGGTCGATCCAGCACCCCGCTGCCGACGGCGACCCCGTCTATGACGTGACGTATGAGAACGTCCAGGCGGGCGAGCGCACCTCGCACCTGTTCCGCCTGGCCAACCTGCACAACGCGCTGGTGCTCGGCACCGGCGACCTGTCCGAGCTGGCGCTGGGCTGGGCGACCTACGGCGTGGGGGACCAGATGTCGCACTACGCCATCAACGCCTCGGTCCCCAAGACGCTCATCCAGTTCCTGCTCAACTGGGCGATCCACACCGAGCAGTTCAGCGCCGAGACCAACGCCGTCCTGCACACCGTCCTCAACACGGCGATCTCGCCGGAGCTGATCCCCTCCGACAACGGCGAGCATCCCGAGCAGCATTCCGAGGACAAGGTCGGTCCCTACGAGCTCCAGGACTTCTTCCTCTACCACGTGCTGCGCTTCGGTTACGCGCCCTCCAAGGTGGCCTGGCTGGCCGGCCATGCCTGGGGCTCGCGTGAGCGTGGTCAATGGCCTGATCTCATCCCCCCGGAGAAGCGCAACGCCTACAGCCTCGAGCAGATCCGCCACTGGCTGGAGGTGTTCCTCGAACGCTTCTTCGCCACGTCGCAGTTCAAGCGCTCGGCGATCCCCAACGCGCCGAAGGTCGGCTCCGGCGGCTCGCTGTCGCCGCGCGGTGACTGGCGGGCCCCGAGCGACGGCAATGCCACCGCGTGGCTGGCCGAGCTGCGGCAGAATGGCCCGGCATGAGTCAAGCCCCAGCCACGACGGCGGCGGAGAAGATGCGCGGCGCCGGCCAGACCGAGGATGCGGTCCGGGCCTTCGCGTCCGCCCTCGATCGCCTGGCGTCCGGGGCACAGACGATGCTCCCCAGCCAGGAGCTCGAGCCCGTCCCCGACGTCCCGCGTCTGTCGGATCTGAGCGACGCGGCGGCCACCGAGGCGCTGTCCCAGGTCGTGGTGATCAAGCTCAACGGCGGCCTGGCCACCTCGATGGGCCTGCAGCAGCCCAAGTCGCTGCTGGAGGCGCGCGCGGGCGTCACCTTCCTCGACGTGATCGTCGGGCGGACCCTGGCCCTGCGCGCCGCCCACGGCGTCACGCTGCCCCTGGTGCTGATGAACTCACAGGTCACCCGCGCGGCCACCCTGGACGCCCTGACCCGGTACCCGGACCTGCCCGTCGACGGGTTGGATCTCGACTTCCTCCAGAGCATGGTGCCCAAGCTCGAGGCCGACAGCCTCGAACCGGTGAGCTGGCCGCCCAACCCGGCGCTGGAGTGGTGTCCGCCCGGACACGGAGACGTCTACAGCGCGCTGCGCGGCAGCGGCATGCTGGCCAGCCTGCTCGAGCGCGGCTACCGCTACGCGATGATCTCCAACGCCGACAACCTCGGCGCGAGCGTCGACGCCGCGATCGCCGCCCATGTCGTCCAAGAGCAGATCCCGTTCCTCATGGAGGTCGTGCGCGGGACCGCGGCGGACCGCAAGGGCGGTCACATCGCCCGGCGGGTGTCCGACGGACAGCTCGTGCTGCGCGAGACCGCCCAGACCCCGCCCGAGGACGCGGAGTCCTTCCGCGACTACCGGCGCTGGCGCTACTACAACACCAACTCGCTGTGGGTCGACCTGCAGGGGCTGGATGAGCGGCTCGAGTCCGGCGGGGGGCTGGAGCTGCCGGTCATCGTCAACCACAAGACGGTCGACCCGCGCGACGGCGACTCCACGCCGGTGGTGCAGCTCGAGTCGGCGATGGGCGCGGCGATCGCCGCCTTCCCCGGCGCGCGCCTGCTCGAGGTTCCCCGCAGCCGCTTCGTGCCGGTCAAGACCACCGATGACCTGCTCGTGCTGCGCTCGGACGCCTACTCGCTGACTGATGCGTTCGAGATCGTCCCCGCGCGGCCCGAGGCGCTGCCCCTGGTCGAGCTGGACAAGCATCACTACAAGCTGATCGACCAGTTCGACGCGCGCTTCCCCGATGGCCCCCCGTCACTGGTCGACGCCGAACGGCTGACCGTGAAGGGCGATTACACCTTCGGGCCCCGGGTCCGCGTCCGGGGGGCGGTCGAGCTGAGCGAACCGGGTCCCGAGACGATCCCCGCCGGGACCGTGCTCGGGGGTTGAGACGGCGTGGCGACCGAGATCGAGCGCAAATGGCTGCTGCCCCAGCCCCCACCCGATGAGGTGATGGCGCTCGAGCCCGAGCTGATCGAGCAGGGCTACCTGGTCATCGGCGCCGATGGGTCAGAGGCGCGGCTGCGGCGCAAGAGCGGGCGGCCGGTGCTCACGGTCAAGTCCGCCGGCACCCTCAGCCGCACCGAGACCGAGATCGACCTCAGCGAGGATCAGTACCTCGCGCTGTGGCCGGCCACCCAGGGCCGGCGGGTGATCAAGCGCCGCCGGCGGTTGGACAACGGCATCGAGGTCGACCTCTACGAGGGTGCGCTCGCCGGCCTGGCGGTGGCCGAGCTCGAGTTCAGCACCGAGGCGGACGCCGGCGCCTTCACCCCACCCAGCTGGTTCGGCGAGGAGGTCACCGAGGACCGCGCCTACAAGAACCAGCAGCTGGCGGTCTCGGGTCGTCCCGACGCGTGAGCGCGTTCACAGGTAGTCAGCCGCGATCCGTCGCGACCTGAGCGGATCGTGGCGCTGGCCTGTGGGGTCAGCGCCGGGGATGTCGACTGCGCCGCCGCGGCCGCCGCGCAGGCCCAGCGCGCCTAGGGGCGCCAGCGTGTGCAGCAGCGCGCCGCCGTGTGGGCCGGCGGGCCCGAGCGGCCGGGCTCAAGACGCTGCTGGCGTCGCCTGGGGCGGTCAGCCCGGGCTCAGGCCACGGTCGGCAAAGGCGCGGGCGTAGATCTCGCGGATGACCGACTGCTTGGCCGCGTTGTAGTCCATCGTGTGCCCACCGGCGGCGTGCGTGGCCGCCATCGCGGTGCGCTTGGTCGCCTCATACAGCGCCCGGTCGGCGGCCTGGGTGGTCAACCAGTCACGAAGGATGATGTGGCGCGCCGCCTCCGGGGAGTCGGGGCCGAACACGTGGACGAAGGACAGGGGGTCCATACAGCGCAGGCAGCGGTGCCCATACCACCAGGGCTCGCGGATGACCAGGCGGTAGCCGAGCGGCTCGAGCGCGGGAACGTAGGCGGCCTCGTCCGCCGGGTCGGCCACGGTGAGATCGATGTCGATGACCGGCTTGGCCGCCAGTCCGGGCACCGCGGTGGAACCGACGTGCTCGATGGTCAGGGCGGCCTCACCCACGGCGGCGGCGATCGCTGCCGCCTGAGCCGCGTAGCGGTTGGGCCAGTCCGGGGCCGGCGCGGCGATGTCCATGGCCGCCAGCGGCCCGGCGCCGTCGACCCAGGCGCTCTGGCCCGGAGGCGGCGGGGCGTCGTCGAAGGTGGTGATCTCCTGCGGGGTCAGCACGGCGCCCGCCTAGGCGGAGACCCGGGCGATGACCGACTTGCCCTTGGTCACCCAGGTGACGCGGGGCAGGGCGACCTTCAGCAGATGACTCCAGGTCTGGGGGGTGACCACACCGGTGACCGGCAGGCCGCTGTTGGCCTGGAAGGCGCGGATGGCCCGCTGGGTCACGGCGCCGAAGTCACCGTCGATGGTCACGCGCTCGCGGGTGTTCCACAGGTGCTCCTGGGCGAGCACGACGAGGTCGCCCACCGCGCCGCGGGCCAGGCTGGCCACGGTGGTGTTGGCGACATAGCCCTTGATCGGACCGGCCGGCGCGGCGATGGCGGAGAACTGCCGGCTTCCGGCGGACTGCCAATCCCACCAGCTCACGCCACTGGCCTTGTAGGCGAGACCGATCGACCGGAAGCGCTTGACCGAGGTGACCGGGGGCGAGTCATAGAGCTGGCCGAGGGGATAGATCGGGCGCTGGTAGAGCTCGTTGAACTCGAAGGTATGGGCGTAGACCCCGTCCACGGTGGTGCCGATGTCCTGCCAGTACATCTGGGGCAGGTTGTACTGGGCGCCGTTGCGGCCGAGGAACACCGAGTAGGGGAAAGTCGGGTGGTAGTCGACGTAGGGGAAGCCGGCCAGGGCGATCGGGTAGCTCGAACCGAGCCTGGACCGCAGGGTCCCCATGTACTGCTGGGCCTGGACGTACTTGCCCTGGTACTGGGTCTCGGCGTCGATGACCAGGCACTCGGCACCGTCCCTGACCGCCTGGAGGGCGACGTTGGCCTCGGCCACCGGCTGGTAGCCGTAGACGTACTGCCAGGCGCAGACGTGCAGTCCGGCGGCGTGCAGCTCGTTCACCAGCGTCGGAGTGAACTGAGACCACATCGCGTTGCCGTCGCCGCTCTTGATGTACAGCGTCTGGATGCCGTACCGCTTGGCCTGGTCGATCAGCTCCGCCACGTTGCCGCCGTCAGTGGCCGGCAGCTCCCAGATCCACATGCCGCGCTTGGCCACGGGTGCGCCGGCGGGGGCGGGAATCGCCGTCGGCGCCGCCACCACGCAGCTGGTGGCGGTGTCCGAGGTCGAGGTGCCGGTGGTGATGGTGGTGTTCGGTGCGGCGCTGACGGTGGTGGTGACGGTGCCGACCACGGGCTCGGTGCAGCTGCTCGTCGTCGACGTGGGGGACGGGGAGGTCGCGGTGCCCGTGGTGGCGGTGGAGGTGGCCGTCGTGGGGGAGGTGGCCACCAGCGTGGTGGTGCCCACCGTCAGGGTCGCCCCGTTGGTCGAGGTGGTGATCAGCCCGCCGCCGCCGGAGTCTGACGGTGTCGACCCGGCTGCCGCGATCGCCGCCAGCGGGCCGAGCACGCAGGCCGCCAGGCACAGGGCCATGGCCACCAGCGTCGCGGTCCGTCGTTGAGGGCGCGGGTCGTCCCCGCCGCGGTCCGAGCGTGCGTTCATGCCGCGTTGCACGCTACCGGGAACGCTCCGGGCTCTGGCAAGTTGCGCTGCAGCGCGGCCGGGACCGCTCCGCACCCGCCCGGATCCGCGGCTCTGGGTTAGCATCGCGAAGGTGCTCGAGGCCCCCGACGACCTCTCCGGACTCCCTCATCCCGGGGCGCGTTTGATCGGTCGCGTGGCCGGAGGTGACGATGTCGCCGCGTTCCACCGGTCAGGCCGCGACTCGGTCGCCGAACTGCGCCGCACCCTCGCCATCGTTGGGGCCCGACTCGAGTCCTTCGACACCGCTCTGGACTTCGGGTGCGGGTGTGGGCGCATGATGATCTGGCTCGCGGAGGTCGCCCGCCACGTGGAGCTCCACGGCACCGACATCGACGCGGAGGCGATCGCCTGGTGCCAGGAGGCTCTCCCGTATGCCACCTTCGGGGTGAACGGGGCCGAGCCACCGACGCGCTACCGCGACGGCCAGTTCGACCTCGTCTTCAACCACAGCGTGTTCACTCACATCGACGCGCGTCTCCAGGACCTGTGGCTGACCGAGCTGCAGCGGATCACCCGTCCCGGGGCGCTGCTCGTGCTCAGCGTCCACGGGGAGACCGCGATTCCCGACGGCGCCTGGGAGATCCGCGACCGGGTGGAGGCCTCGGGGATCGCCTACCTGGACGAATCCTTTCCCACCCGGCACGGCCTCCCGGACTGGTATCAGAACACCTGGCATGCCCCGTGGTACGTGTTCGCCCACTGGCAGCAGTGGTTCAAGCTCCGTGCCTACATCCCGGGCGCCGCGCTGGGTCTCCAGGACCATGTCCTGCTCGAGCGCGTCGACGGCCCCCTGCGGCGGCCGCTCAGCGCGGCTCACACCCCGGCCGCGGCAGCGGCGGCGGCGGCGAGCGAGCGGGTCAGCGCGGCACTCGCGAGCCTGAAGCGCTATCAGGAACCTCAACCGCGCCCCGCCGACCCACTGGGCATGACCCGCCACCTGCTGCGCGGGCTGCTGCTGCGGGTGCTCAAGCCCTACACGGTGCACCAGCATCAGTTCAACGCGGCGGTGGCGGCGAGCATCACCCAGTTGGCCGCCGAGCCGCCGGGCGAGAACCCGAGCCCACCGCGGGCGTGATGGAAGGGGCCCCGTCCAGGCGGGGCCCCAGCTTCCACCGTCTCGAGTCGCTACTTGATGAAGAGGATCTCCTCGTACTTGGGCAACGGCCACAGGTCGTCGGCCACGAGCTTCTCCAATTCGTCGCCCAGAGCCCGGGTGTCGTTCATCGCCGGGATCACCGTGTCGTGGAAG
>CAZZVR010000093.1:0-9094 GCA_964657595.1 Burkholderia sp. PAMC 26561
CACTTGCCCGGCTCACCGGCCCGGGCCGCGCCGCGGCCGACCAACCAGACATCCCCACGCCGTGGCTCAATCGATTCCGTCACTGGCCGCTTCGTCCCACAGCTCGTACTCGGCGATGGCGTCCGGGTTCAGCGCGTCCCGCCGCGTCGCCTCACGTTCGGAGGCGAAGCTGCGCTCACGTTCAGCCTGGCGGGCGATGTGCTCGAGCAGCGCGGCCAGCGACATCCCGCGCTCCTCAGCTTCACTGGCCAGACGGTCACGCGTGGCTCTACTCACGCGGATCGTCGTGGTCTCGGCGACCGCCATAGACAGATTGTATCTACAGGTTGCGTCTACGCCGTGAGGGCGGCCAGTTCGGGCCAGCCGATGCGACGGCGGTAGGCGTCCACCGCGCCACGCACATCGTCGATGTGGTCGCCGCCGAACTTGTCGCGGTAGGCGCCGGCGAGCACGAAGGCGATCATCGCCTCCCCCACCACACCCGCGGCGGGCACGGTGCAGGAGTCGGTGCGCTCGCGCAGGGCCTGGGCGGGCTCGTGGGTGGAGATGTCGACCGAGCGCAGTGGCTTGGTCAGGGTGGGCAGTGGCTTCATCCAGCCGCGCACCACGACCGGGTCACCGGTGGTCATGCCGCCCTCGACTCCGCCGGAGCGGTTGGTCTCGCGGTAGTAGCCGCGGTCCTCGTCGAAGAAGATCTCGTCGTGGGCCTGGGAGCCGGGCAGCCCGGCGATCTCAACGCCGTCGCCGATGGCCACGGCCTTCATCGCCTGGATGGAGAGGATCGCCATGCCGAGACGGCCGTCAAGGCGCTCCTCCCAGGAGACGTGGGATCCCAGCCCGGGGACGACCCCGAAGGCCTGGACTTCGAAGACGCCGCCGAGGGACTCATTCGCCTTGCGCAGCGTGTTGATCTCCTGGACCATCCTCTGGGAGGTCTCGGGGTCGAGGCAGCGCACCGGCGAGTCGTCGACCCCGGCAAAGTCGTCGGGGGTCAGCTTCCCGGAGCTCGGGGCCTTGACGCCGGTGATCTGGATCACGTGGGAGTAGATCTCCACGCCCAGGGCGCGCAGGAACTCCTTGGCCAGGGCGCCGCCGGCCACCCGCGCGGCGGTCTCGCGCGCTGATGCGCGCTCGAGGATGTCGCGCACGTCGGGCAGCCCGTACTTCTGGGTGCCGACCAGGTCGGCGTGACCGGGCCGGGGCAGGTGCACCTCGGGCACGTCGGCGTCGACGGGCCACGGGTTCATCCGCTCCTCCCAGTTCTGGAAGTCCCGGTTGGGCACGCTGAGGGTGATCGGCCCGCCCAGTGTGCGGCCGTGACGCACCCCCGAGGTGACGATCGCCTTATCCGTCTCGATCTTCATCCGCCCACCGCGCCCGTGACCCTGCTGGCGGCGCGCCATATCTGCGTCAATCCGCTCGTGGTCGAGCTGGAGTCCGGCGGGGAGCCCCTCGACGATGGCGGTCAGCCCGGGCCCGTGGGACTCGCCGGCGGTAATCAGCTTGAGAGGCATCGACCTCTAGGTTACGCGGTCGGAATGAGGCCCGGGGACCGGCCGACAACGAGACTCAACAACCGTTGAGGTCGCTGGTCGTGTTCGTCAGCGGAATGGTTGAGACGGTGCACTGCACGGTCTGTTTGACCTGATAGGAGTTCGCCGATACTGAGAGCGGATAATTCCCGAGATCGAGATCCTGCAGAACCACGGCGGCGGTGATGCCCACGTTCCAACCGATGGCGTTCCCCTCGAAGGCCAGGTTGCTCAAACTGCCGTTTCCGATCGTCACGTTCGAAAGGGGTGCGTCCACGGTGTAGGACTGGGCCAGGCTGAGGTTTGTCGAGCTCGTTGCGATGTTGACGGCCGTCGTCGGCGTTCCGTTCGGATTGCTCTGAAGAGCCGTTTTGTCGGTCGGGTTGCCGGCGACGTAGATTTGGAATGCGCTCGGTGAGACGACGCCTTCGACGAGCGAGGCGGACGTGAGATTGCTGATGCCCTGGTCTGCGTAAAAGTTTCCCTGCGTCGCGGAACCGATCACCGATGCGCTCGTCGTGTCGTTGAGACACGATGTGGCGTTCGGGGGCAGGACGTAGATCTGGACTGACCCAGATGTGGGACCCTGGATGGTCGTGTTCTTCGCATAGAAGTTGCAGAACACATAAGTACCCGGAGTGTTGAATCGCAGGGTGCCGCCGTTGGCATAAAGGTCACCCGTGGTGGTCGTGGTGCCGCTGTAGGCGTAGGAGCCGGAGCAGATGAACAGCAAACAGGACTGACTGAACTGAACCGCTGAATTCGCCGTGGTGCCGAATGAGCTGGTTGGAGTCGGCTGGGCGTTGATCGAGAACGGCGCTGGGACGAGCAGGCAGCTCGAGCTTGGCTGGCCCGCCGTGCAGTAAGAACTGGTCCCGGTGTGCACGAGGTTCGCCCCCACGGTGTAGCCGGAGATTGTGTTCCCGTACTCGAAGGTCGCCTGCAACTGCTGGAGGGTGCCGGTCAGATTCAGGGACCCGAGCAGGCCGCCGAGAAGCGTGCTCAGGCTCGTACCGAGGTTGAAGCCGAGGTTGACGAGCGGCAGGCTGATGTTGTTCCCGGCCACGATGTTGCCTTCGATGATCGATGTCACGCCCAGCAGGCCGCTGATCGTCACGTTGTGCCCCGCCTCGATCGACTGGAGCGGGGCGTGGGGCTGGAGGACCGTGAGCTGTTTTGAGTACTGGTTCGTCCCGGCACCGCTGTTGCACGACGCAGCCTGGTTGGCGGTCGCTGTCGTGTGACAGCCAATCGAGACGATCTCTGGGAACTGCACGTTGTAGGCAGACTGGCTGTTGCCTACACCCGTCGTCTGCTGCTGCTCGTTCGGAAAGAACTCAGACTGGTAGTAGTCGCCATCGGAAAGCGGTGTCCACACGCCGTTCGTGGACGGGCATGTCGAGCCCGCAGCACATGACGCTGACACAGACAGCGGACAGGCCCCGTTGTTGGCTTGAACCTGAACAGTTCCGACCACCACGCTCGCGCTCACCTGGGGCACGACACAGTCCACGAGGTTATTGAGTCCGAGCAGCCCGCCAGACAGGTTGTAGGTCCCAGGCGCGCTGTCGGACTGACGGTAGAGCTGCTGCTGCACTCCTGCATCGGCTGCCTGTTGCGCCTCGCGGGTGCGCTCGTCGTGAGTCGACTGATTCTTCGTATTGAGGGCGAAGGTCACCACGCCAAGGCCGATGAGCACCGAAATGACGACGATCCCAAGCGCCAGCACGAGCGCCTGCCCACCCTCATCCCGGATGACTGCACGGAGTCTGGATCCCGGCATCACAGGTGCAGGCCCAGGGTGAGTCCGATCGCGTTCTGCTGGTCCTGGGACACGACCGGGTTAGTGAAGACGGTGCTGATGTAGACCGGTGTAATGCGCCCGGTCGACAGACGTCCAGTTGGCACCACCGCGACGGTGACACGACGAGCGTCGGCGCAGATTGTGCTGTACTGGGTCGAGGCCGCAGAACTCGACGGAAATGCGGACGAGGCACCGCAGCCGATCAGCGTTGGGCTGGTGGGCGACTGCCCCGCACAGCTCGCGCTGCTGGTTGCGACGCACGG
Source organism: Burkholderia sp. PAMC 26561 (assembly GCA_964657595.1). Taxonomy (GTDB): domain Bacteria; phylum Actinomycetota; class Thermoleophilia; order Solirubrobacterales; family Solirubrobacteraceae; genus Palsa-465. The sequence continues at coordinate 3,600 of CAZZVR010000093.1, forward strand.
ACACTGTGCCGTTCCCTGCGTCGTACAGGGAATGCCCCCGTTGTTGCCGATGTAGGTGTCGGTGACAAAGATGTAGACGGTGGCAGTGGAGTGAAAGCTTCCGTTGTTCAGGGAGACGGTGCAGGGCGAGGTGATCGTCGCGCTGGTCGGCGCCGAGTTAGCTGTCACGTTCGCTTGGCTCGAGGTACTGCTACCGCACTCCGCTGGCGTACCGGTTGCAGTCTGGACAATCGTCGGCCAACTGGAACCCACCGGCGTGATGACCGACAGAGGCTCAACGTCAGCAGGACATCCTGACCACTGCACGTAACCGGCCGGAGGCGATCCGTACGGTGCGCTGCCAGGAGAACTGGTGGAAATGTTGTCGTAAGCGCTGGCGATCTCCAACCCATAGCCGGAGGTTCCGCACGCGGAGTTCCCGCTCGTGACCGGCTCGATGAACGCTTTCGGGTTGCTCCAGGTGTTGCTGGTCTGCACCGCGGTCGGGCTGGCGATCGGCGTTGGCGCGGCCGACATCGCGAGCTCGTCGAATCCGCTGGCCGCCACCTCGGCTCGAACCTGCTCGATCTGCTGATCTGCGACATTGATTAGCTGAGCCTCCTGGACGTTGGACGACGACTGGTTCTGACTACGGGTGAGGAGGAGTGACAGACCGAGCAGTGCGACGGTGATGATGAGAACCGCCACGAGCACCTCGATGAGAGTGAAGCCCGCTTCGCCTCGTACAGAGCGTTTTCGCACTAGAAGGTCCCGTAGTTTCTGAGCTCGACTCCGGTCTGAACGGCAATCGGCTTACTGCCGGTCACCGCAGTCGCGCCGTTGCTGGTGGCATTCGGGTTGCTCAACTGTGCGAGCTGGGCACTGATTCCAATCCAGCTGAGATATCCGCTCGCCAAAGACCAGTTGCCAGTTAATGGACTTTGCAGGGAGGCCGGCGTGCCGCTGAGCCCCGTCAGCCCGAGGTAGAGGACGCCGGTCATGACGTTGGTCAGCCCAGATGAGCTAGAGGTGCAACTGCCGGGCGCCGCCGCTGACGTAGCCGTCACACAACGACTGCAGGTGTAACTCGAGCCGGCTCCGAAGGCGCACGTCCAGGTCACGATCGACGTCTGTGGCAGTTGGCTGGTGCTGTTAGCGGCGGGAAGTCCCGAGCTGGGATCGCACATCTGGATCTGCGGGCCGGCCGAGACCTGGATGGCAATCCCAGATGTAGCGCTCGAGCCGGTCCCGAGACTTACCCCCGACGGACAGTTCACCGCGTTACGGAGGTCCCGGGTCATGACCTCAAGACGAACCTCTGCCTGATTTGTGGCCGCCGCACGTGCGTAACTGCTGCCAGTCGTATGCAGCGCCGTGGTGAGCACCGTGACCACTCCAGTCATGAAGATCGCGAGGACCGCCATGCTCACGAGGGCCTCGACCAGAGTAAATCCAGCTTCATCCGCAGCCGTGGCCGAACCTCTGATCCTTCGTGCTTGAGAAAACGGTTGCTTCATCTCAGCATCTATGGCCGCGGCGCTAGTTCGGACTCAGCTGCGTGGCCGCTGGAGCGGTCCTTCGCAGCGTGATGCTCAACAAGCTTGTGTAGTGCCCGTATGTCATCGTCCTGAGAGACGAGAAGTCTGCGGCGGCTTTCTTGACGACGGCCCAACCGATCTGGTCGACGTCGACCACACTCGCGCTCGACGTAATGAGGCGGACTCCTGGATATCGGAGCGTGAATGTCTTCGACCCCGCCCAGTCTGGGGCTTGCAGCCTGACGCTGTCGCCCGGCTGGAGCGTGAGAAAGACGCACCGTGACGAGGACGGCGCGCAGCGACCTTGCCCCGCAACTGTTACGCCGTTCGCCAGCACAAACACGGCCGTCTTCTTATCGCTGCGGATGCCGAGGAACGATGCGAACGCGCCGTTGTCAGCGGGCAGAAGCTGAAACCGGGCCACGCGGTTGAGGCGCTTGGGCGTTCGGTTGGTTCCCTCCTGGCGCATCGATATCCGAGCCGCGTAGTCGGTGAACATTGGAGTCCTGGTCACGGTTTTTGTCACGGTGACCGTCAATGCGGGCGTTGTCACCGTGGTCGCTTGCTGGGTCGCCGCAGCCTGGCCGGAATCGGCGGAGCCGCCCGCCCGTGAGTGAGTCGTGCGGGTCGATTTACCTGATGTGGACTTGCTAGACGCCGGGACCGCGGCTGAGCCGGTCGACGACGTCTTGGTCCTCTCGGTCGCGCCGTTGGAGATCGCGGCGCCTGTCGTCTTCGCTGATGCCGCCTGCGACGCGGTGTCCTTTGAGGCTGTCTTGGACGCTGGCGCGAGAAACGGATTGTGCGCCGGGCCGGTCAAGATGCGCTCCGGCGGTGTCTCATTCCGCGTGGTACTTACGGCTGCTGCTGTTGGCACGGGTGCCGTGATCGTCGGCGCAGGCGGAAGGGCGGCGAGGCTGGTTGGGGTGCCCGAGTGGGAGAGGAGAAGTGGAACTGCGATCGCCACAATGACCAGCAGACCCGCGGCCGCGAGCACCTTACGGGAGCGCAGGTCTGAGGTGAGCGCAGAGAGTGAGTTGCGGATTCGATCTGGATTCATGGTCGACGGGCGACTTCGGCGGCCGGGGTGGCGGTGCTGGATGGTGTCGAGGAGCTCACGGCCGCAGAGCCGTCAGACAGGGACCCCGTGGGAACGTCGTAGTCGAGCGCCGTTACGGCCGCCGTCACCATCCCCGAGCTTGCCGCAGAACTCGAACTCCCAGAACCCGGTGTGAGCGACAGCGTGCTGATGCTGATCAGACGTCCGGTGACATGGAAGTGCGTGTCATCGATACGAACGAAGGCTGCAAGCCTGCCGAGCAGACGGGCAACTGAGAAATAGCTCCCGGTGAAGGAGAGATTGAAGCTCTGGCTGGGGAACGCAGCGGTGCTCGAGGTCCCCGCGGTCGCCGATGAGCTGGGAGACACCGACACCCCCTGGAGACTGATCTTGGTCTGGGTCGAGGCTGCCTGGAGTTGGTTGATCAGCTCCGGGATCTGTGCGTCGCTCGGGACGGCGGATTTGATTTTGGTCAGCTGCTTGGCGTAAGCGGAGTATTGGGCCTCCGCACTGAGGTCGGACTGAACTCGCGCTTCGGTCTGCCTCAAATCGCTCTGCTCGGAGGTGATCTGGCTCTGGAGCTGACCTGACTGATGGTGCTTGGGCGCGACCACCAGTAAGAAGCCCCCGATCGCGATGACGATCAGAACAAGGACGGCGATGATGGATCTGTCGCGCGAATTCATTCGCCTGCTGCTCCGGCTACCGGGGTGGTTGTAGTCATTGGTGCGTTGTCTGCGGCGGTTGAGCTTGCCGAGGTGGCAGCGGCGCCCGCGGGAGAGAAGCTGAGCGCCAGGTCGAAGCTGTTGCCGCACCCAGCCTGACGTGTGCTGCTCTCAAAACCAACGTTCGTGACGCCGGTCAGCAGTTGCAGTCGACGGAGCAGAGTTGCCACGCCGTTCTGATTTGGCGTGTCAGCGCAGCCAGTCAGAGTAAAGGTCGGGCCGCTGTCAGCTGCGGAGGTTGAAGTACCTTGCGGCACCGACGACGCGGCGTCGGCGCCTGTCACCGAGGTGGTGGACGCGGTCAGGTTTGTCAGTGACGTGGTTGCCGGCATCACACGGCTTATCTGATCGAGTGTCCGCTGCCAGGCAAAACGCTGCTCGGCGAGATCGCGCACCTGATCCTCACGCTGCTCGGCCGCCTGAACGAAGCTCGCGTAGACGCTGAGCTTGGCGGCACGCGCCTGCTCGGTGCCGACCTGGGCCTGTAGCGCCGTGAGAGTCGCCCGTTTGTCGTTGACGTTGTTGTCCGCTAGCACCCGCAGCGCGATCAGCGCGATCACGATCACCATGACACCAACGACGGCGTGGGCCAGACGGAAGGATGCGGGGTTGATGCGGACGGGAATGCGACCTGAGCTGCCACGGCTGCGCCGTGCGTCCTCAGGCACCAGGTTGACGGCCTTCACGCCGGAGCCTCGGTCGTGGTGAGACCCGCTGCGACGGTGAGACGGGCCAGATCGATCCCGGCGGATGCGCCAGCCTGCTGTTCAGAGACCGTGCGGACTTCGACCGGCACGCCAAGCTCGGCAACGACGCGTTCGGCCGCTCCCTCCAGCGAGGCGCCGGCACCCGTGATGATCGCCCGTTCGGTGAGACCACCACCCGTCTGCGTGGCGTAGAAGTCCAGCGTCTGACGAATCTCGCCGGCCATCCTGGCGGCTCCGTGCTCGAGCACCTCGCGTGCGGCGGCGACGACCCTCGGTTCACCTTCAATCTCGGAGAGCTGACGTGACAGGCCCACGTGCCGCAGCCAGCCCCGGGCATGCTCGCTGGTCAGACCGCCGCGGGCCGCCAGATCGCTGACCATCGACTCAACGCCGAAGGGGACCACACGAGTGAACAGGCATTGCGTACCCGAGGCGACGGCCAGGTTGGTCATCGAGCCGATGTTGATGTAGGCCACCTGGGCCTCGCCATCACTCGGACGGTGCAGCGCCCGGATCAGCGCAAAGGCCGACAAATCGATGCCCTCCAGCCGCAGTCCGCCAGTCCGCGTGGCCACAAGCAGACGTTCGATCATCTCCCGGCGAGCGGCCACCAGCGCCACACGCGCTCGCGGACCGTCGGCGGTGCCGACCAGACCAAGAGACTGATGCTCGAGAACGGCCAGCTCGAGCGGCATCGCGATGTGCTCCTGAGCCTGGAAGCGAACGGCTGAGGCGAGCTGTCGGTCGTCGGTGATCGGGGGGAGATCGACGGTGCGCATGACGATCCGTTGATTGGCGAGACCAACACGCACGCGCGTAGGAAGCTCGTGCTCGGCGAAGAAGTCCCTGAGGGCGTTGCCCAGCGCGATGGGATCGGCAACCTCACCCTCTCGGACGATGTCTGGGGCGAGTTCCATGCTGGCAGCGCGCCTGACGGTGACCGAGCCGGGTACGGTCTCGACTGCGGTCACAAATCCCGGCTCGATGTCCAGACCGATCACCCCGGCACGTCCGCCGACGCGTTTGGTCGGTGCCGGACGCCTCTGCGGTGCCCCGGATCTCGCGGGCCGGTTGCGGATGGCAGAGAGAGCCTTTCGGGGAGAGGGAATTTCTGTCTGGAGAAAGGACATGTCGTGCACTAGGGCTATCGGTCATTCGTCCGCTGGGCTTGACCCGGCGACGAGTTCTCACGGGGACAAACCCACCCCAGGGGCGACGGCCGGGACCCAAGGTCGCTCAGGCGAGCGCCTTCAGATGACCGTGTGGACGTACCAATGGACGATTGGGTCACCGCAGAACACGGCGACCAGCGCCCCTAACGCCAGGAACGGACCAAAGGGGATCGCGGTCTTCCGGGCTTGATCGCCCCCGCGCTGGACGATGACACCAACGCCAAAGAGGAGCCCGAGGATGACTGCCGCGAGGATCGCCACGGCCACCGAGCGGCCGAGAAACAGGCCGAGTACGCCGGCCATTTTCACGTCCC
>CAZZVR010000093.1:9104-14360 GCA_964657595.1 Burkholderia sp. PAMC 26561
CGAAGGCAAACAGGAAGCCCGCGGCAGCCGCCCCCGCGACGAGCTGCGCGAGGAGCCCTGCGGGGTGGGTTGCCGCGCCGGCAACGATCGCGGCAATCGCCGCCGGCCCTAGGATCTTGTTGGGAATGATCCGGTGATCGAAATCGATCAGCGCGACCGGGACGAGGGTGAGCACGAGCAGCTCGTCAAGGACGAAGGTGTGAAGGGAGCGCTGGGTAACGGCGACGAGGGTCAACAGAACCCCAGTGAGCATCTCGACCACGGGATAGCGCACTGAGATCGGCTCGTGACAGCTTCGGCATTTCCCGCCGAGTAGGAGCCAGCCGAGAACGGGAATGTTGTCGTAGGCCTTCACTGCGGAGTTGCAGTTCGGACAGTGGGAGCCCGGCGACACGATGGATTCGCCGCGCGGCACACGCCAGATGACGACGTTCATGAATGAACCGACCGTCAGGCCCATCGTGGCTGCCACGATCGCCTCGAACAGGATGACGCTCATAGTTCAACCATCGGTCTGAACGAAGCCCGGCTTGAGACCAGGGCGCTGCGAACTTCCGCACGGGGTTTGCCTCGGCCGTCGTCGTTCCTTAAACACGTCTGGGCGGGCCGATGCCGGCCCGCCCAGACGCTCAGTTGGTTTTCAGATAGGGATTACGAAGTCCAGCCGGTGGTGGAGCCGCCCGTTGGTGCAGTCGTCAACACGGGGCAGTTCGTCGCGCTCGGGCTCGCTCCGGCCGTGCCGGTCGTGTAGTACGCCACGCCGTTGAGGACCTGCAGCATGTAGAGCGGGGCGCTTGAGCCCGAACCCTGAGCGCTCTCACAGAGCGTGTAGGTGTCAGCCGTAGTGCCGGCGCTGTAGTAATTGAGGCTCGTCAGGGCGTTGGCGTCGGAGTTGTTCGAACCCAGCGCCGCCGCGAGCGTGAAGGGCGAGGCGCTGGCGGTCGCCGCGTACGTCCCGCCGTTGCCGGCGGCATAACTTTCGGCGATCGTCTGACCGTTCTTGATGTCCGATTTGGCGTTGGAGTTGTACGCCTTGTTCTTCTGCGAGAGGAAGGTCGGGATCGCCACCGCGGCGAGGATGCCGATGATGAGGACCACGACCAGCAGCTCGATGAGGGTGAAGCCCTCTTCCTGCTGGAGCCGCTTACGGATCTTGGTGAGCATGGGGTAACTGTCCTCCTGAAGGGGATCTGGTTCGTTCGTTGAGAAACAAGCCAGGTCCTCCAGTGACTTACCATCGGCGGTAGCTCGACTACCTCGTACTGAGGCTCGTGGCTTTGCGTCCCACCCTCTCGGATGGTTTGCGTTTGACACCGAGTAACTCTGGCAAGGTTGTTATCGGCCCACCTCATCCAGAGGTTTAGGGATACCTCAGAAAAAAGGTGCCAACTCGGACATCGCGTGGACAGCCCGGTCGACCGAACGTCCGCCGCCAGCGAGCCGGCTAGGCGGAGGGCTCTGCCGAGGCCTGCTGCGCGTCGTGACCCTTGGTGAAACGACCGGTGCCCTCACACCAGGGGCAGGTCACCTCGTGGGCTGTGCCGCCCTTATTGGAGATGAGCTTGCCCGTCCCGTGACAGGGCGTGCAGGTCGATCGGTCCTCAGCGTCAGTCTTCGCGTCAGGCATAAGCGCCGACGATAGCGGCCAGCCCTTCACGGGCAGCGGGTGAGCTGGAGCTAGGGAATCGCGTTGTAGACGCTGAACAGCGGAAGGTACATGGAGATGACGATGACGCCGACAATACCGCCCACAACGATGATCATCACCGGCTCGAGGATCGAGGTGAGCGCCTTGACCGCGGCCTCGACCTGGTCATCGTAAAAATCTGCGACCTTGGCCAGCATGTTGTCGAGAGCACCGGTTTCTTCACCGACGGCGATCATCTGCGGGACCATTGGGGGAAATACCGGGGACCGTTTCATCGGGGCCGAGATGGTTCCCCCTTGCTTGACGGAGACGATCACGTTGCCCATGGCCTCCTCGATCACCGTGTTGCCGCTGGTGTGTCCGGTGATCTCAAGCGCCTGGATCATGGGTACACCGGCGGCGACAAGCGATGAGAGGGTGCGCGACCACCGGGCGATGGCCACCTTTTGGACGACTTCGCCGATCTTCATGGGCACGCGCAGCTTCGCCCTATCCCAGTACGGCCGGAAGCGTTTTGAGTTCTTGAGCGAAATGAACCCAAAGACGATGCCACCAACAATGAGCAGGAAGATGTACCACTGGTGGGTCAGCGCATGGCTGAAATTGACCATGAACTGGCTCAGCGCCGGAAGCTTGCCCGGAAACTGCTTGAAGACCCCGACAAACACCGGGATGAGGAACGCGACGAGCGCAAGCATGATCCCGAGGGCAAACGTGATGACGACGCACGGGTAGATCATCGCGGCCTTGACCTGGCGCTTGAGTGCCGCGTCTTTCTCGAGCTGGTCGGCCACCCGCATGAGCACCGCCTCGAGCAGACCGCCGACCTCTCCGGCCCGAACCATCGACACGTAGAGGTCGTCGAACACCTTCGGGTGCTTGGCCATCGCATCAGATAGGTTCGAGCCCGCCTCGACATCGTCACGTACGGCTGCGAGCGACCTCTTGAGCAGCTTGTTCTCGCTCTGTTGCTCGAGCACGCTCAACGCGCGGAGGATTGGCATCCCGGCATTGACCATGGTGGACAGCTGACGCGACGCGACGGCGAGCTCGTCAGCCTTGACCCGGGGGAAGAGCTCGAGGTTGAGCTCGCGCGACTTGTATTTGCTGGCGACGTTGACGACCACCAGGCCGCGCTGCTTGAGCTGCTCGACCACGTCCTGGGTGGAGACGGCCTCGACCTCACCCGACGCCGTGGCACCGGCCAGGTCCATCGCCTTGAACTTGAAGGTGGGCACGGCGTTCGACCTCAGACCCCGACGGGCGCGGGCATGGAGACGGGACTCGAGAAGGACGTCGGCGACGAGCTCAGCAGGCGGTTGAGCTCCTCGGGCGAGTGGGCGCGCTGCTCGGCCACCGCCTTGGTGATCTGGCCGCTGCGAACCAGACCGGCCAGGCTGGCGTCCATCGTCTGCATGCCGAAGGCCGAGCCGGTCTGGATCACCGAGTAGAGCTGATGGGTCTTGGCCTCGCGGATGAGGTTGCGCACGGCCGCGGTGGGAATCATCACCTCGGCGGCCACCGCGCGGCCGGCACCGTCGGCGGTGGGGATCAGGGTCTGGGTGATGATGCCCTGGAGGGCGATCGACAGCTGAGCGCGGATCTGGCCCTGCTGCTCGGCGGAGAAGGAGTCGACGATGCGGTCGATCGTCTGGGGCGCGTCCTGGGTGTGCAGGGTGGCGAACACCAGGTGGCCGGTCTCAGCGGCGGTGAGTGCGGTGCCGATCGTCTCGATGTCGCGCATCTCCCCCACCAGGATCACGTCGGGGTCCTGGCGCAGGGCCGCCTTCAGGGCGTCGGCGAAGGAGGTCGCGTCGGAGCCGAGCTCGCGCTGGTTGACCAGACAGCGCTTGTGGCTGTGGAGGAACTCGATGGGGTCCTCGATGGTCATGATGTGGTCATCACGCGTCTGGTTGATCACGTCGATGATCGAGGCGAGCGTGGTGGACTTGCCCGACCCGGTCGGGCCGGTGACCAGCACCAGGCCACGCGGTTTGTCGGCGAACTCGCGGACGATCGGCGGCAGCCCGAGCTGGTCGAGGGGCACGACGTCAAACGGGATGAGGCGGAAGGCCGCCCCGAGGGCGCCCCGCTGGAAGTAGGCGTTGACGCGGAAGCGGGCGTGGCCCGGGACCGCGTAGGCGAAGTCGAGCTGCCAGTGGTTCTCCAGGCGCTGGCGCTGGGCGCCGGAGAGGATCGAGTAGATCACCTCCCGGGTGTCGGCCGGAGTCAGCTTGTCGTACCCCTCCAGCGGCACGAGTCGCCCGCGGCTGCGGATCATCGGGGGCGCGCCGGCGGCCAGGTGCAGGTCTGAGGCGCGACGGTCCACGACCTGCATGAGCACATCTGCGAAGTCGATCGGCACCCAATGGGTATCGGCATCTGACCGGTGCACCTGAAATCACGCGGCACCGAAACGCGGAGATCAGCCAACCGGTCAGGAAACCGCAGGACTATCTGGCCAGCCTTGACGCCATGACCACCTATTCCTCCGCCCAGCCGGGCCGCGCCACCGCGCGCCAGATGCTCAACAAGGTGCCCGAGGTCACCGTCTACTTCTGGCTGATCAAATGCCTCTGCACGACGGTCGGGGAGACCTTCTCGGACAACCTCACCTCGGCTTGGGCGGGCGGCGACAGCGCCCCGCTGTCCAAGATCAACAGCGCGTCGGTCCAGGTGATGCTCGTCACCTTCGGGGTGCTGGCGGTGGCCATGGCCGTCCAGCTGACCCGCGACCGCTACATCGCGCCGGTCTACTGGCTCAACGTCGTGTTGATCAGCGTCTTCGGCACCCAGATCACCGACCAGTTCGAGGGCAACGGGGCGGTTCCCAACAACATGGTGGCGATCACCGTCGTCTCCCTCACCCTGCTCGCTCTGGTGTTCGCGGTCTGGTGGTACGTCGAGCGCACCCTGTCGATGCACTCGATCCGCACCCACCGCCGCGAGGCCTTCTACTGGCTGGCCATCCTCACCACCTTCGCGACCGGCACCGCCGTGGGTGACCTGGTCGCCGAGAAGCTCAGCCTCGGCTACTTCACGACGCTGGTGGTGTTCCTGGCGGTCATCGCGGTCATCGCGGCGATCTGGAAGTTCACCAAGGCCAACGGGGTCTTGATGTTCTGGTTGGCCTACATCATGACCCGCCCCCTGGGTGCCTCCACCGGGGACCTGCTGTCTCAGAAGGGTAACCAGGGCCTCAACCTGGGCACCAGCGTGACGAGCTACATCTTCCTCGGCCTGATCGTCTCGTTCGTCGCATTCCTGGCGATCCGGAAGCCGGATCTCACCCCACCCAGCCTGGTCTACGCCGACGATGTGAACCATCCTCACCTTCCGCACCCTCACCAGGGGACCACAGGCTCGGACGCGGCCCGGGTTGAGTCCTAGCGGCATCGGAGTACAAGATGGGGCAGTGATCAGCGTCGGGATCTGCGAGGACGACGACGCGCTGCGCCAGATTCTGCGCGGCGCGCTGGAGAAGGCCGACTGCGTGGTGCGCGCCACGGCCTCCGGTACGGAGGCCGTGCGCGCGTTCGCGAGCGACCCGCCCGAGGTGCTGGTACTCGACATCGGTCTGCCTGACGCGGACGGACGCGATGTCTGTC
>CAZZVR010000094.1:0-14336 GCA_964657595.1 Burkholderia sp. PAMC 26561
CCGGGCCCGGCCCCGCGTGAGGATGGGCTGATGGTGTTCCCCCCCGAGATCGCCGCCCAGGCCCTGTTCAACGACTGCACCGACGCCCGCGAGCAGGAGGGCCTGGCGCTGATCGAGCCCCAGAGCCTGGCCGGCACCGATCAGACCATCGCGGTCGCCGCCTGGACCCAGCTCCCGAGCGTCTATCTCCGCGGCGAGCAGGACCTGATCCCGCGGGCGCTGGCCGACGGGTTCCTCGAGCAGTGCGTCGAGGTCATCGACCTCCCCACCGGCCACTGCCCGCAGTGGAGCCGCCCCGACCTCGTCGCCGAGATCCTCCAGGCCCGTGTCGCGGGCATCGGCTCCGGCGCCTGAGACGCTGGCTAGCGTCGGCCGGCGTCATAGCGGCGCCGGTCACGCTTGGTCGGGCGTTCACCCAGGCCGACCGGTCCCCCGAGGCGGTGCAGCTCCGCCTGGCGCGCGCGCTCGGCCACGCTGTCGGCCGTCTCCTCATACAGCTGGGCCGCCTCCACGGCCGACACCCGGCGCTCCGCCGCGCCGCGCACGATCACCGTCCGGCGGACCGGGCCCACCGTCAGTGCCAGCTCGTCACCTGGCCCGACCTCCCGGCTCGGCTTGGCCGCCACGCCGTTGACGTGCACCCGTCCACCCTTGACGGCTTCGGCGGCCAGGGCGCGTGTCTTGAACAGCCGTGCGGTCCACAGCCAGCGGTCGACGCGCATCAGCCGCCGGCCAGGACGGGCCGGTAGCCCTCGGCCTCGAGCATCTCCAGCACCACGGGGCGGTGGTCGCCCTGGAGCTCGATCACGCCCTGCTTGACCGAGCCCCCGACGCCACAGCGTTTCTGCCTACCCGCCAGCAGCCGCAAGCCGGCCTCATCCAGCGGTAGGTCCGACACGGTGGTCACCGCCTTGCCGCGGCGTCCGGCCACCTCGCGACGGACCTTGACGCGGTCGTTCACGGCGCCTCACCCGCGTGGATTCCGGCCACGAGCTCCGCCAGCGCCTCGGCGAGGTCCACCGTGGGCGTCCATCCCCAGCCCAGGGCGCGGTCGGCCCGGAACCGCCCCGTCCAGGCCGGCGCCTGCTCCCACACCGGATCCAGGCCCAGCGCGCCGGTCACCGCGCTGAAATAGTCACGCTGGGTGGCACGGGCGGGCGCGCCGACGTTGAGCGGGGTGCACCCGCCGGGCAGCGGTCCGTCGGCGCCCCCGGCGCCGGGCGCGGCGTCGGGAACCCGGCCGCTGGCGAGGTCGGCGGCCAGGCTGGCCAGGTCGTCGAGGTGCACCCACGGGAAGGTCTGCTCCGCCACGGTGTGGCGGGCGCTCGCGGACTCACGCATCGCCGCCGGACGCAGCGTGTTCCACACCGAGGTGGGACCCGGCCCGAGGATCGCCGGGGGGCGCAGGAGCACCCGCGTGATGCCGTCGACCTCGGCGAGGGCTGCATCGATGTCACGCTTGGTCACCGCGTAGTCGTTGGCGTCGTCGCCGACCAGGGCCGAGGTCTCATCGATGTCCCCGGACTGAGGTGAGCGGTCATACACCGCGGCGGTCGAGATGTGGACCAGGCGCTGGACCCCCGCCGCGGCGGCTGCCCGGGCGATGACCGGCGTCCCCTCGACGCCGATGCGCTGCTGGGTCGCGCGGTCAGAGCCCATCGGGTGCACCGTGGTGACCACCGCGCGGCCGCCGGACACCACCTCAGCGGCGAAGTCGGCGTCGCTGAAGTCGCCGACCACCTCGAAGATCCCCGGGAGCTCGGGCGCGCTGCCGGCCCGCCGGACGATTGCCCGCACCGCCGGCCCCCGTTCCGCCAGCGCCGCACAGACCCGTGAGCCGACGAGCCCGTTGGCTCCGGTGACGACCACGATGTCGGAGCTGGTGAACGCGCTTGAGGCCACGGGATAACTGTGTCACGGATGCTCACGCCGGCTGAGCGTCGCCGCGCGCTCACGCATCCACGCGGAGAGGTCAGGCGGGAGCTGCGGCGCCCGGGCGGCCACGCCGAGCAGGCTCGCGTCGACCAGGATCGCCCGTCCCACCGTGGCGATGGTGATCCCGTGCTCGGGCCGTGAGAGGACCTCCACCGCGTCACCCGCGCCGAGCTCGCCCTCGCGCACGATCCGCAGGTAGGCGCCGGGGCGGTCAGCCTGGGCGAAGCGCCGCAGCATGGTCGGGTCCGCGAAGCTGATGCCGAGCTTGAAGCACGGCTGGCGTGGCTGGCAGACCTCGAGCTCGGTCGACCCGACCGCCCAGCGCTCACCGATCACCGCGCCCGACACGTCGATGCCCGCGGTGGTCAGGTTCTCCCCGAACGCGCCGGGTCCGAGTGGGGACCCCAGCTGGCTCGACCACCAGGCGGTGTCCTCCTCCGCGTAGGCGTAGATCGCCTTGTCCGGGCCGCCGTGGACGCTGCGGTCGGCCTGATCGTCACCCGCCAGGTTGACTCCGCGCACGGCCACCCGCCCGGTCACCGGAACCTTGCCGTGGGCACTGATCACCGGCTCACCCCGCCGGGTCAGCGCGATCTGGCGGGGACGACCGACATTGACGCTGATCAGCTCACCCATCGCCTGAGCATATATTCGGGGCATGTCTGGTTCTGAGCAATGTCGCGGACGGTCCTGATGGGCGATCACCTCATCGTCATGCACTCCGCCGTGCGGGGCTGTGTCGGCTACAACCGTCACGACGCCCCCTCGATCCTCCTCGACGGTGCCTCGGTGGCCGTCGACACCGAGCACGGCCGCGCGGTCACCGCGCAGCTGACCCGACGCCAGGGCACGCTCGCGGAGGCGATCGAGGCGGCCGCCTTCGCCCTCAGCGCCGCCGGGTTGGACCGGAGCATCCGCCGCCAGGCCCGCCAGGCGTGTGAGGACTACTTCTACAGCCGGCTCGACCTGGCCCCGAGCACCGAGCTGACCGCCCCCGCTGAGGTGACCGAGACGCTCGAGCTGATGCCCGAGCCGATGCAGCGCGCGCTGGAGAACATCGTCGACCTGGTGGTGGACGGCGAGTATGACGATCTGCGCACCCTGTCGGACGACCGTCTGGCGATCGAGGATCTGCGCCGCCGTGTCGAGGACGACTGTCCCGAGGCGCTGATCCTGCCCTCCCGTGAGGCCTATCCGGTTGAGGCGATCACCAAGTCCGATGATCCCGGCCTGCCGGGCTGGGCCTACTTCCTGGACCTGTGGACCGAGACGGGCCCCGCGCGCCTGCACATCGAGGGCGAGCTCACCGAGTCAGACGGCCGCTTCAGCGCGACCCTCGGCGACATCCTGCCCTGAGCGAAACCCGCCGTTTAAGGCGGAAAGCCCACCCGGGGGTGGACTGTCGGCCATCAGAAGATCAGGCGGCTTTCGCGGTCGGGGGACGTTCAGAAGAAGGTCTCGCCCTCTGGTGCCATCGCTATCTGACGGATCTAGCGTAGCGCTTCAGCGCGGCGTGCGCGGATGCTTGCGATCCCCACGACCACGACCACCAGCACCAGGGTGGCGACCAGTCCGTAGTGGGAGATCTCCTTGGCCACATGCACGGCGGGGTGGCCGATCGCGTAGCCCAGACCGACGATCAGCCCGATCCAGGAGAGCGTGCCCAGCACATCGAAGACGAGGAAGCGCCGCAGGCTCATCCCGGTCCAGCCGGCGGCCGCATAGATGAACGCCGAGGGCACCGGGAGATAGGGCGCCAGCAGCACCGCGAACCCGCCGAAGCGCTCGAGGTGGGCGCCGGAGCGGCGCGCCCACTTCTCCGCGCTGGGATGGCCGCCGCCCATCACGGCGGCCGCCTTGGGGCCCCACAGACGCCCCGCCCACCAGTAGAACGGGTCCGCGAACATCAACGTCGGCAGGGGGGCGAGCAGGGCGAGCACCAGCGACGCCTCACCCACCCGGGCGAAGGCACCGCCGGAGGCCAGCGACGAGGTCGACCCGCGCAGCGCCTCGAGGAGCACGGGATGGGTTCCCAGCAGCGAGGGCGACAGGGGCAGCAGCACCAGGCCGAGGACGGTCTTGAAGGCGATGCCCGCCACGCAGGCGATCTCGGCGCGACGCCGGGTCGGGCTCGGTGGCACTTCATCACCCGGCGGGACGATCGTCGTCATCTCCCCATTGTCGCGGCATCGCCGCGCCCGCTCATCAACCGGCCGGTCAGGCGCCGCAGTCGGCGACCGCGATCGCCGCGGCGAGCCGGCAGTTGCCGCGCACGATCTCGAGGTTCACCTCGACGCTGGTGCCCGACGTGTGGGAGTGGATGTAGTCGAGCAGGAACGGGGTGATCGCCTTGCCGCTGATCGCCCCCGTCCGGGCGGCGGCGAGCGCGTCGGTGAGCAGCCGGTCATGCAGCTCCCGGTCCATCTGCTCGGCCACCCCCAGCGGGTTGGCCACCAGGATCCCCCCGGGCAGCCCGAGCGCCCGGCTGGCGCGCATGATCGCTGCGACCTCCCCGGCGCTGGCGACGGAGTGATCGGCGGAGATGCCGCTGTCGGCGAGGTAGAAGGCGGGGAACTGGTGGGTGCCGTAGACGAGCACGGTCACGCTCAGGCTCTCCAGGCGCTCGAGCGTCGCGCGGATGTCGAGGATCGACTTGACCCCGGCGGAGACCACGGTGATCGGACAGCGCGAGAGGACGCCGAGGTCGGCGGACTCGTCGAAGGTCTCCGCGGCGTTGCGGTGCACGCCGCCGATGCCGCCGGTGGCGAACACGCGAATACCGGCCCGGGCGGCGAGCAGCGCCGTTGCCGCCACGGTCGTGCCGCCGCTGGCGCCGCGGGCGATGGCCACCGGGAGGTCGCGGGCACTCAGCTTCAGCGCCGACTCGGCCCCGGCGAGGCGTTCGAGCTGAGCTCCGTCGATGCCGACGTGGACGACGCCGTCGAGCACGGCGATGGTGGCCGGGGTGGCGCCGCTGTCGGTGACGGTCTGCTCGAAGTCACGCGCCGCCTGTGCGTTCTCGGGATGGGGGAGACCGTGGGTGATGATCGTCGACTCCAGCGCGACGACGGGGCCGCCGGCCGCCAGCGCCGAGGCGACGCGATCTGACAGCACGATGGGCTGATCTGAGGCGGTCATCGACACCGGAGCGAACCCTAGAACACCGCGCCCGGAGCTCGCGCGCCCAAGGCGTGATCATGTCGGGCATGAGCCCGACACCGCGAGCGCCCGACCGCGCGCCGGCCCCCGTGATCTGTGCCCTGGGCGACCTGATCCTCGATGTGATCGTGCTCCCCCACGCACCCCTGGCGCCCGACGGTGACACACCGGCGACGATCCGCCTCAGCGCGGGGGGCCAAGCGGCGAACGTGGCGGCCTGGGTGAGCGCCCTGGGGGCCCGCGGGCGGCTCATCTGCGCTCGGGGGACCGACCCGGCGGCCGCGCTCGCCATCGGCCAGCTCGCGGGCTCCGGGGTGGAGATCTGCGGGCCGGAGCTGGCGGGGGCCGGCGGTGTGGTGGTCTCGACCCGCGAGGTGGCCGGCGCGCGGACCATGGCCTCAGACCCCGGGGTCGCGGCACACCTGGACGCCGACACGCTCGATCCGGCGTGGCTGGCGGGCAGCGAGGTGCTGCACGTCTCGGGCTACTGCCTGCTGCGGGAGTCGACCGCGCGGGCGGCGATCGCCGCGGCCCGCTGGGCCCCGCGGGTCACCCTCGACCTCGCCTCCGCCCATGACATCGAGCTCATGGGAGTGGCGCGCTTCACCCAGCGGGTGCGGGAGCTCGCTCCCGACCTGATCTTCGCCAACCGAGCCGAGCGGGCGGTCATGCCCGACCTGGGGGTGGCCTGGGTGATCAAGCTCGGGGCGGAGGGGGCGATCTTCCCCGAGGGGCGCTTCGCCGCCGCGCCCGTCCCTGCGCTCGACACCACCGGTGCCGGCGACGCACTGGCGGCCGGCTACCTCGTGGGCGGCCCCGAGCTGGCGATGGCGGCGGCGGCGCGCTGTGTCCAGAGCGTCGGGGCGATGCCCCCGCTGGGACCGGTGGGTGAATGATCCAGGCCCGCCCGTGGTGCGTAGAAATCAGCGGATGTCCAGCGCCGGCCTGACCCACCCGTGGCTCGACGGACCCGACCGGGTGATCCAGGGCGACCGCAGGCTGACCCAGGTCGCGGTCGCCTCGGGGGTGATCTTCTTCTTCGCCGGGCTGGTCAAGTTCGTCTTCCACCACTGGGAGCTGCACGCCTTCGTCAGCTTCGGGCTCCCGTTCCCCTCCGCCCTGGAGATCCTCGCCGGCGTCCTGGAGACGCTCGGGGGCGTCCTGCTCGTACTGCGCCGGTGGGTGGCGCCCACCGCCGTGCTGCTGTCGGTGACGATGGTCGTGGCGATCGTCGCCTCGGGGATCGGCCACGGCGACGTCATCCCCAGTCTCACCCTGGCGCCCGCACTGCTGCTGGCGATGCTGTACCTGCTCGCGCGGGCGAATGTGCTTCGCTTGCACGTGTGAGCGACACCGCATCAGCCACCCAGGATCACGGGGTGCTCGAGGGCGCTCCGTCGGTGCCGGCCCCCCAGGCCGGCACTCCCCAGGTTCCCCGTCTCAGCCCCGCCGAGGAGGCCCGTACGCTCGTGGCGGGCACCAACGTCGCGGCGCTCGCGAGCCTGACCGGCGACGGTGACCCGTGGGCGTCGCTGATCACCTATGGCGCGCTCGCGGACGGATCGCCCGTCCTGTGTCTCTCCCGGATGGCCGAGCACGGCCGCAACATCGCCGGGGACCCGCGCGCGAGCCTGATCATCGCTCAGCCCGACCCGCCCGCCGATGTGCTCGCGGCCGCGCGCGTCACCCTGGCCGGGCGGTGTGAGCGGCCGGCTGACGACGCCGCTCGCGCGGCTGCCCGCGGTGCCTACGTCGCGGCGGTGGACGCCGCCAAGTACTTCATCGACTTCTCCGACTTCTCCCTGTTCATCCTCCGTGTCGAGCGGGTCCGCTGGGTCGGTGGCTACGGTCGCATGGACTCCGCCAGCGCCGCGGACTACGCGGCCGCGGCACCGGACCCGGTGATGGGTGCCGCGGCCGGCGCGGTCGCGCACCTCAACGCCGACCACGCCGACGCGCTGCTGGACATCGCCCGCACCCTCGGGGGCTACCCCGACGCCACCCGGGCGAGCTGTGACGGCGTCGACCGCTACGGCATCGACCTCAGCCTGGACACCGCACGGGGCCGCGCGCCGGCCCGCGTCGGGTTCCCCGAGCCGCTCAGCGCCGCCGCGCAGCTGCGCGCCGCCACCGTGGAGCTCACCCAGCGCGCCCGCGCCGCGCGGGGCACCCCGCCGGCGCAGTAGGCCGCGCGAGCCGGCTCAGACCGGTGTGTGCACGTCGGCGCGGACCTCGAAACCGGTCAGCGCCAGCGGCCCGAACGAGGTGATCAGCGCGACGTCCACCGCGTCACGACCCCGGCCGACGATGACGCGGCCCGAGCGCTGGATGTTGTTGCGGGCGTCGAAGGTGTGCCACGCCCCGTCGAGGTAGGCCTCGAACCAGGCGCAGAAGTCCATCGGATCCTCCGGCGTGGGAACCCCCACGTCGGGGATGTAGCCGAACACGTAGCGGGCGGGGATGTTGAGGGCTCGGCAGAAGGTGATGGCCAGGTGGGCGAAGTCGCGACACACGCCCTGACCGGCCCGGTAGGCGTCGACCGCCGTGGTCCAGGGATTGGATCCCCCCGGGGTGAACTCCAGGTACTCATGCACGTAGTCGACGACCGCCTGGACCCGGTCCCAGCCCGGCGTGAGCGCGCCGAAGCGCTGCCACGCTTCGGCCCCCAGCTCATCCGAGAGGCAGAACCGGCTGGGCATGACGAAGTTCATCACCGCGTCGGGCAACCGGCCGACCGGGGTTTCCCGGGCCTCGCGGGCGATGAGGTCGACCGGCCGGGCGACCACCACGTGGGCCTCGTAGATCACCGTGGCCACCCCCGGGGGCAGCTCGAAGCGCTCGCAGCGATTACCGAAGGAGTCGACGTAGGTGTAGTGATAGGCGTCGGCGGCCCACAGCTCGTCGCGGATCGACAGGCCCGGCTCGGGCCGGGGTGCCACCTGCATGATCGATGAGGTGTGCTGGTTCACCTCGAACTGGAAGGTGCACCCGACCCGGAGCGGGAGGGGCGCCTGAGGTGAGGCGCCGGCGTCGGTGGTGCTCGCTCCCTCGATCATCGGCGTCGAGCATGGCAGGTCACTCGCCCCCCGGCTTTGGCCATAGGGCTAGCCCTGTGAGTGGGTCTAACCGGCGGCCAGCGAGGCGTCGGCGCTGGGTTCAGTCGCTGCGGCGTGGGCCTCGGCGGGCCGGACGCGGGCGGGGAACACGGTGACGGCGATGATCAGTCCGACCGCGAACAGGCCGGCCCCCCACCAGAAGGCGGTCGTGTAGCCGTGGACCATGGCCGCGCTTTGGGCGCCCGAGCCCTTGGCGTGGGAGGCGAGGTAGGAGGCGGCGGAGCTGGCGAACAGCGTGCTGAGCAGCGAGGTGCCCACTGAGCCGCCGACCTGCTGGGAGGTGTTGACCATGGCCGAGGCGACGCCCGCCTGGTGCCGGGGGACGCCGAGGGTGGCGGTGCTGAAGGCGGGCGCGAAGATCAACCCCATGCCGACGCCGAGGATGAGCAGGGAGGGGAGCACGTTGCCCGCGTAGCTCGAGCCGGGTGACAGCCGGGTGAGCAGCACCATCGAGATAAGGCCGAGGACCATGCCGGTGATGATCAGCGGCTTGGGACCGATCAGCGGCACCAGCTTGGTCTGGGCCGTCGTCGAGGTGACGATGATGAGCGCCGTCATCGGCAGGAAGCCCAGGCCGGTGGCGATGGGGGAGAAGCCGAGGTTGTCCTGCATGAAGTAGGTGAGGAACAGGAACACGCCGAACACCGCCGCGCCGGCCACCAAGATCGAGGCATACGCCCCGCCACGGGCCCGGTCCCAGATGACGCTGAGGGGCAGCAGCGGGTGGGCCGCGCGCCGCTCGATGAGCACGAAGCCGGCCAGCAGCACGATCGCCGCGGCGAGGGCGATGATCGTCGTGCTGTCATGCCAGGAGGTCGTCTCGGCGTTGGAGAATCCATACACCAGCGCGAACAGTCCGCCGGTGACCGTGAGCACCCCGGGAAAGTCGATCTTCGGCCGCTCCGGATCGCCGTGGTTGACCAGCAGCCGGAAGGCCATGAGCGCGGTGGGCACGGCGATGACCAGGTTCACGTACAGGCACCAGCGCCATGACAGCGCCTGGGTGAGCGCGCCGCCCAGCAGCAGACCGACCGATGCGCCACCGCCGGCGATCGCCCCGAAGATCCCGAACGCCTTGGGGCGGTCGGGTGAGTCGGCGAAGGTCACCGTCAGCAGCGACAGCGCCGAGGGGGCCAGCAGCGCCCCGAAGATGCCCTGGAAGGCGCGCGCGGCCACGAGCATCGCGAAGGACTGGGCCAGGCCGCCGACGAATGACGCGGCCGCGAAGCCGATCAGGCCCCCGATGAACGTCCACTTGCGACCGAACAGGTCCCCGAGCTTGCCGCCGAGCAGCAGGAGGCTGCCGAAGGCGAGCGCGTAGGCGGTCACCACCCACTGGCGGTTGTCGGTGGAGAAGCCCAGCGACTTCTGCGCGGAGGGCAGCGCGATGTTGACGATGGTCGCGTCAAGCACGACCATCAGCTGGGCGACGCCCAGCAGGGCGAGGACGGCCCAGCGGTTGGATTCGGAACGGTTGGCGCTGTCGGCGGACATGGAGGTTTCCTCGGTCGAGGGCGGGTTGGCGCAGGGTTGGTCGCCCGGCGGCCAAGCCCGATAACCCCTTACCCACCGCCTGAGATCGCGACTCAGGCGCCGGTGGGCCGCTAACGCGGTGTCAATGTGAGCTCAGCGCCGCGACGGGCCGAGCGTGTCCGCGCGCTGCTCGCGCGCCAGCCAGGCGGCGAGGAACGGCTCGATCACCGTCAGGTCCCCCGCGGCGTCCCGGCCCGCCAGCTCCTTCTTCACCAGGCCGTTGAGGGCGGTCTGGAGCGTCGGGTTCCCCGGCAGCTCGTGGCGCAGGTGATAGTCCGCGCGGTAGGGGCTGGCGGTCGGCTCCCGGGCGAGCGCCAGGAGGACCAGGCGCTGGGCGTGGGGGGCCTCGTCCCAGATCTGGGCGAAGTGGTTGTTCTCCGAGCGCAGCACGCGGACGATCGCGGTGTCGAGCTCGGCGATCGAGGCGACGGTGCCCGGCGGGATGAGCTCCCAGACGAAGTACGCGAGCTCCTGGGTGCCGTAGGGGTGCCCGCCGCTCTGGGCCAGCAGCCGCTCGAGCGCCTCGGCGGTGATGCCCTTGCCCGAGGCGATGAAGCGGTCGCGGATGAACGGCGCGAACGCAGCGGGGGCGATCATGCCGATCTCGAGCTGCTTGGCGCTGCGCCAGAACGGCTCGTTCTGGTCGTTGAAAATCCGTTCCAGGATGTGGCGCTTGCTGCCGAGGTAGACATGGCTGACCTCGGGCTGGGTCTGGAACACCGCGCGCATCAGGTTGGGGAACTGGGGGTCGAGGGAGACGATCTCCTGAAACTCGTCGAAGATGATGACCACCGGCCGCTTGCGCTCGGCGGCGAGCTCGCCCAGCAGCTCGAGCAGGCGCTCGATCGTCTCGTCGATGTCGCTCTTGCGCCGGCCCGGCTGGAAGCTGAAGCGCAGCGAACCGTCGCTCGGGTCGACCTCCATGGTCGGGGCGATGCGCAGCCCGCGGAACAGATCGGCGGCGCGCTCGAACGCCTGACCCATGGGGGAGGCGATGTCGGTGTACACCGTCTTGGCCAGTGCGGCGGCGAAGCGCTCCTTGGTCGGCGTCTTCATCAGGTCGCAGTAGCCCACCAGCGCCCGGCTGGCCAGAGCGGTCTGGGCGGCCCGCAGGACGAGCGAGGACTTGCCGTAGCGCCGCGGGGCGTAGACGAGGACGTTCTGGCCGTTGCGCATATCGGAGGCCAGCTCACGCACCTCGGCCTCGCGGTCGGTGAACGCGTCGTCGAGGGCGAGATCACCGAAGGTGAACGGGTTCGTCGGCTCCGTATGCACCATCACATTATGTACTAATACATACGAAATGCCAGTGGCGTGGATGGCGGAGGCAACGAGACACACCTCAACCCGGGAGTCAGCGTTATGTACTACCACATTATGTTCTGAGACATAAACCCCCTAGGGCGCCGCGTCGCGGTGGGCGTCGACCCAGTCGACGATCGTCTTGACCACGAGCCGGGTGTCGTCCCACATGGGAACGTGACCCACGCGCGGCAGGACGCGGAACTCCGCGTGGGCGATCTCACGGCGAAACCGCGGGGCGCAGCTGGCCTGGGGGAGGATCCGGTCGAACTCGGCCCAGGCGACGAGGGTGGGCGCCGTGACCTGGTCGAGGTCGGTGACATGGGCACGCCCGGCGCGGAGGCTGGCGAGCACCTCGTCGACCACCGTGCAGGCGAGCGGGTCGAGACTCATGTCGACGGCGTCACCCGGCGCCATCAGCTGGCCCTGGCGCATGATGTCGCGCATCGCCAGCCGGCGGGCTCCGGGTCGGCCCATCAGCCGGGGGACCTGCTTGGCGGAGGCGCGGATCATCCGCATCTGACGGGCGAAGAACCGCGCGATGCGCTCGGGCTCGGGACCGTCGAGCTCCCAGCCGCCTCCGGGCGACAGCGCCACGACGCTGTGGGCCCGTCCGCGCTTGGCCATCTCGATGGCCAGTGAGCCACCCATCGAGTTGCCGACGAAGTGAGCGCGGCTCACCCCGAGCTCGTCGAGGTGGTGCTCGAGGGAGTCTCCGGCGTCCGCCAGCCGCTCCAGGCCCAGACCGGCGGGGTAGGGCGGGCCGCCGTGGTGTCCCGACAGGGCCGGGGCGATCACCTCATAGCGGGCGACCAGGTCGGCCAGCACGGGCTTCCAGTGGCGCCAGTGTCCGGTGAAGCCGTGAAGCAGGACGACGGGCTCACCGGTTCCGGCGCGGTACAACGCGGGGGAGATCTCGCCCATGGGCCACGATCGTACCCCGGCCCACCGCGTCCCGGTGCAGCCCCGCCCGGCTCGGCCCCGCCTCCGCCAGCCGGTCAGGCGGCGTGGATCGGGAGCCGCGCTCAGGGGCTGGCGGCCTGGGCGCCAAGCGCCGGCGCCCCGGCGCTGACGCCGACCCCGAGCGTGTAACTCAGGTGGCCACCGAGCCAGCCGGCGGCACCGAGGACGCTGGTCCCAGCGAGCGCGAGTACCTTGCCGCGTCCGCGGGCGCCCCGCTTGCGTGCGACGTAGGAAGCGGTCATCAGTCCGACCGCCGTCGCATTGGCGCCAGCGTGGACGATGCCGGACCGGCGCACCGCGTCGCTGGACGCCTCGGCGTCCGCCCAATCAGACCAGCCGGAGGCGATGACCGGAAGGGTCGCCAGCAGGCCGGTGAGGATGAGCCGGTCAGCCGCGGCCTGGCTGTCGGGGCCGCCGATCCAGTCCAGCAGCACCGAACTGGTCCAGGTGCCGATGGGCACGTCGGTCAGCAACGGGTGCAGCGCATGACCGAGCCAGGCGCCGCTGAGGGCGCGCTTGGCCGGGCCGGAGGGGAGGAGCTGGCGGACCGTGCGGCCGGCCGCCGTACCGAGGGGGTCGAGCTCCCCACGTGACTCCAGCCTGGACGCGAGCGCATTGAGGGGAGAATCGGACACCGTCACGGGGACCTCAGGCCTCGGGGATCAGGGCGAGCTTGCCCCCGGGGTGGCCCTCCTGGAGAAAGGCGAGCGCCTGGGGCGCCTGATCGAGGGGGTAGGTGCGGGCCACCGGTACGACCAGCTCACCCGATCCCGCCAGGGCGATGAGACCGGCGCGGGCCTCGTCACGGAAGAAGGCGCTGGCGGGCATCGACCCGCCGATGACCTTGATCCCGTCCTTGCCCGCCCGCGCCATGGCGGCGATGGTGACGATCCGTTGCCGGTCGGCCACCAGGGCCAGGCTGACGTCGACCGCCTCGTCGGTTCCCACCGCATCCAGGGCGGCGGCGTACCCGTGGGGCGCGAGGGCGCGCAGACGTGACTCGAGTCCCGCGCCGTACTCCACCGGGGTCCCGCCGAAGCGCTCGACGGTGGCGAAGTTGTTCGGGCCGGCGGTGCCGATCACCCGCACGCCGAGGTGACGGGCCTGCTGGAGCACGCTCACTCCAACCGCACCGGAGGCGCCGTGCAGGACGATCGTCTCACCGTTGCGGACCTCGGTGACATGCAGCATCTCGGCTGCCGTCGTTCCGGCCAGCAGCAGGTTGGCCGCCGCCGGGTGCTCCAGGTTGACCGGCTTGGCGAACACGTCGACCGCCGGCACGGTGATCCGCGTCGCGTAGCCGCCGGAGACCCGGAAGGCGACCACCTCGTCCCCGGCGGCGCCGGCCCCCGAGGCCAGCTCTGTGTCAGGACCGAGCTCGCGCACGACGCCGGAGATCTCGAAGCCGACGGGAGCGGGCTCGCTGAAGTCGCCGTTGGCGATGCGCTTGTAGTCGGCGGGGTTGACCCCGATGGCGCGCACGTCGATGGTCACCTCACCCACCCCCGGAGCGGGCACGTCGACGGGGACGAGTCTGAGGACATCGAGCCCGCCGGGCTCGGTCGCGATCCAACGCTGGGGAGCTTGATCATTCACGCAGCCTGCCTTACCCGTTTGCGTCCGGGTTACCCGTGCGCCGGCGTCGCGGTTATCCGTTCGTGTCGCGCGAGGACCGTCCCCGTCGCCCGGGGATCCGCTCGGCCACCCGGGTGAGCGGCTCCACCAGCTCACCGAGCGTCTCCGCGGCGCGTCCGAGCGTCTCGACGCTGCCGCTAAGCAGCTCCAGGGCGGGTTCGACCCGCTCCAGGCGCGCGCCGATCTGATCGACCCGGGCGTCGACGGACTGGACGCGGTCGGGCAGCTCGGGTAGCCGCGCGGTCGAGGTGGCGAGCGCGTCGAGGGCCTGAGCCAGCGCGGTGAGCGTGCGCAGGGATTCGGTCAGCTCGGCCAGCTGGCCGAGACCGTCGACCAGGCGGACCAGCCGATCCTCGGCCACCAGTCGTTCCAGGGGTCCCGCGGGGGCCAGCAGCTGATCGAGCGTGCCACCGCTGGCCAGCAGCCGGTTGACCGTCCCGTCGGGGCGCGCGAGCTGTTCCACGGTGCCCGCCTCGGCGAGCAGCAGGTCGAGCAGACCACCGGGCGCGGTGAGGCGCTCCAGCGCGCCGCCGGGCTCGAGCAGCCGGTCGAGGGCCCCGTCGGGCTGGGTCAGACGTTCGAGGGCACCCTCGGGGGCGAGCAGCCGCTCCAGTGGCCCGTCCGGGCGCAGCAGTCGATCGACCATCCCGTCCGGGGCCATCAGGCGATCCAGCGGCCCGCCGTCGGCGAGGA
>CAZZVR010000095.1:0-14317 GCA_964657595.1 Burkholderia sp. PAMC 26561
GCATCCCCGATCACCGGCAGGGTCGACAGGAACAGCAGCCCCGGACACAGCCACAGCGCCCAGCCGCGGTAGCCCGGCGGGGCGTTCGTCGCCGGGCGGGAGGCGCCCGGGCTTGGGGCGGCGCTGCGGCGGTGGGCGGCGCGCCGGCGCACGAGGACACCGGCCCCGCCGATCCCCAGCAGCCCGACGAGCCAGAAGCTGTAGATGCCGATCACCGCCAGCGTCGGCGGGTAGGCCTCCAGCTGGGCGAGGTAGCGCTCGAAGCCCGGGCCGCTGAGGCTGAGCAGGCGCGGCAGACTCCACCAGGACTCGCGCACGACGCTGAAGGGGTGAGCGGCGATGTAGTCGAGCGACTCGGTGGTCAGCCGGGCGTTCATCTGCGCCTCGTTGATGCCCGGGTGGGCGTGCTGGATGGCGAGCATCGCCGCCACGGGCGGATACCAGAACCCCGGGTGCGTCCCCGCCCCGCTCTGCACCGACGGGTTGTAGACCCCGGCCAGGGCATAGCCCGTCTCGGTCGTGGTCGGGATGAAGCTGTGCAGCACGTGGGCGTTGCGCAGCGTCCAGGGCACCAGGGCCAGGGCCAGGGCGGCCACGAGCACCGCGGGCGCGGCCAGGCGCACGAGCGCCGGTCCCACAGACCGGCGTCGGGGAAGCCACACGATGGCCGCCAACGCGATGGCGACGACGATCCCGTTGGAGCGCGCCAGCGCCGCCGCGGCGGTCAGCACCCCGGCGAACCCGCACAGCCACAGGCCGCGGGCACGCCGGTCCTGCTCCAGCGCGCGCCGGGCCTCCAGCGCCGCCAGCACCGCGGCCAGCACCAACGGGATGAACAGCGATTCCGACAGCAGGCTCGAGCCGACGAGGATCAGCGGCGGGTAGACCGCGGCGATCGCCGCTGTGACGGTAGCCACCCGGGGGCCGAGGGTGCGCCGGGCCAGCCACCACAGCAGGATCACCGTGACGGCACCCAGACCCGCCTCCAGCAGGCGCCCTCCCTGCCAGCGCGTGTGGGGGTCAGCGGTGCCGGTGATGCGGTAGGCCAGGGACAGCAGCCCGGAGAAGGCCGGGGGGCGGAACGCCGTCGGACCCCCCTGGAGGGTGAGCAGCGAGGCGACCGGGAAGTGGCCGGTCTGGGCCAGCGACAGCGCGTTGCGATCGAAGTCGGCGGCGTCGGTGGCGGGCACGTAGGCGGACGTGGCGAGGACCACGATCACTCGGATGGCCAGGGCGACGAGGCTGATCGCGCCCAGCTGGAGGCGCTCGCGATACGTCATGCCCGGGCTCGCAGGGCGCCGAGCACCTCCGCGATGAGCGGGCGAGCGGCGAGGAAGCTGAGCCCAGCCGACAGCCCGATGTAGAGCCCCAACTCGGCCAGCACCGGGCCCAGCCCGTGGGCGGTCAGGATCGCCCGCAGGAGCAGCACGCCGGCCACCGCGGGCAGGATCGGGAGGATCGCCCGGACGCCGTGGGCGATCAGTCCGATGTCACCGAACAGCGCGCGCACGTAGATCGTGCGCATGACCAGCGAGGCGACCCCGCCGGCGCCCAGGCCGATGGCCAGCCCCTGAAGGCCGTCGAGGAGGATCAGCGGGACGCCCACGGCCAGGGTGGCGATCGACGCCACCACCGCCGTCACGGCGATCGGGCGGGTCTGTGAGCGCGCGCGGTAGTAGTCGTCCCAGTTGAAGCCGACGTGGTTGAGCGCGGCGACCAGCCCGGTGATCTGCAGCAGCGCCACCGCCGCGTGCCAGCGCTCCCCCAGGACGTAGCGGATCAGCTCGGGGGCGAACAGACTGAGGCCGACCCCAAAGGGAATCGCCCACAACATCGCCAGACGGTTGGTCTTGACGAAGCTCTCAGACAGCAGCTCGACACGGTCCTGGATGGCGCAGATGGCCGGGTAGATCGTCGTCGCCACCGTGTCGTCCACCTTGGTGGTGAAGGCGCTGACCGACCCGGCCAGGGTGATCGCGCCGACCGCCCGGAGGCCGAGGTGGGCGTTGGCGGCCAGCACCGCGCCGTTGGCCAGCGCCACCGAGGCGAGGGTGGCCACGAGGATCGGGCCCGAGAAGCCCCAGTACACCGACAGCGAGCTGCGATCGAGCCGGAGCGCCAGCCGGTAGGGCGACATCAGGCAGGCGACGACCGCGCCCGCGGCGGCGCCGGTGAGCGCACCGATGACCAGGGACCAGTAGCCGGCGCCGGCCAGGGCCAGGACGATCGCCACGATGAGTCCGACCACCGGCTCCACCGCGGTCTGGAGCCGCTGGGTGAGGAAGTTCATCTGCCGGTAGTGGATCCACTGCGGGCTCTGGAAGGCGTAGGCGATGAGCATGGTGGTCATCACCAGACCCGGCGCGAGCAGCTGCCAGCGGCCGTAGAGCAGGGCGATCACCGGCACCGCCGCGCACAGGCAGACCATCATGACCAGCGAACTGAGCAGCTCGAGCGTGAAGGCGTGCTGGAAGGCGCGCTCCTGGTCGACCTCGGACTGCTGCACGTACTTGTCGGAGATGCCGATCACCTTCAGCTGCGCCAGCACCCCGAGGGAGGCCAGCAGGATGCCCCACAGCCCCAGGGCGGCCTGGTCGAGCAGCGCCGCCAGCACCAGGCCGCGCCCCAGGCCGATCACGCCGATGCCGACGTCGAACCCGGCGTTGACCACCACGCCGTGGGCGGCGAAGCGCCGCAGGTTGACCCCGTCGGGGCCGAAACGGCGGCCCGAGGGGGTGATCGCCTCGGCTTCCGGGGGGTCCGGGGCGAGGATCTGGGGGGTTGACTCCGTGCGCATGGCCAGGCCTCAGTCTGACTGCATAATGCCCCTATGGAGGGTCGAACACCATTGCGCCTAGCACCTGAGCCCGAGCCAGTCGCGCTGTCTGACGCGGTACTGGCGAACCCCGCCTGGTACCACACGATCGACCTCGGCGGCGCGGGCGTCACCCCCGGCCATGTCGACTGGCGCGCCTACGCAGAGCGCCTGCTCGGGCCCAGCCTGACGGGCCTGAGAGCTCTCGACGTCGGCACCTACGACGGCTTCTGGGCCTTTGCCATGGAGCGCCGGGGGGCCGAGGTGGTCGCCATCGACCTCGACACCCTCGAGTCCGCGGACTGGCCGCCGGTCAACCGCGCGGCGCTCGAGCGTGATGCGGCCGCGTGGGGCCTGGAGCTCGGGCGCGGTTTCACGGTGGCCAAAGCGGCCCTGGGCTCGCACGTCGAGCGGGTCGCCTGCGACGTGCGGGTGCTGACCCCGGAGATGGTCGGCGGCCCGCGTGATCTCGCGTTCATCGGAGCGCTGCTGCTGCACCTGCGTGACCCGGTCCGCGCGCTGGAGAACGTCCGGCGCGCGCTGGTGCCCGGCGGTCGCCTGATCCTGCTCGAGGCGATCTCGTTGACTGAGACCCTCCTGCGCCCGCGGACCCCGCTGGCGCGCTTTGACTCCGCCCAGAACGCCTTCAACTGGTGGCTGCCCAACGTGCGCACCCTCCACCATTACCTGTGGGCCGCCGGGTTCGTCGCCCAGCGCCGCATCGGGCTGCCCCTGCGTCCCCCCGCCCGGCCCGAGATGCGCTGCTGGTACTTCGCGATCGAGGCCCGCGCACCGTCGCCCTGAGCGCTGGCGTGAACGCGCTCGAGGTGTGGATCCTGCCCGTCTCCGACGCCCACGCGGGGCTGGCCTCCGCGTTAGGCGGCAGGGAGATCAAGCGGGCGGCCGAGGGAAAGCCCTGGGTGGCCGGCGGACCTCATTTCAACCTGTCGCACTCCGGCGACCTGGCGCTCATCGCCCTGTGCCCCGACGCGCCCGTCGGCGTCGACCTCGAGCGGATCCACGCGCTGCGCAACCCGGATGGCCTGGCGCGGCGCATGTGCAGCCAGCGTGAGCTCGCGTGGGCCCAGGGCCACGGTGACCTCGATCACGCGCTCCTGCGCCTGTGGGTGCGCAAGGAGGCGGTGGCCAAGGCCGAGGGCGGCGGGATCGCCACCGCCCTGAGCGGCCTCGACATCCTCGACCCCCTGGTCAGGGCCGGCGGGGCGAGCTGGTTCGTTCACGACCTGCCCGAGCCGGCGCCGGGCTACCTCGCCGCCGTCTCCTGGCGCGCGGATTGCCGATAATCGCCAGCGTGCCCTCCCCCGCTCCGCCCGCCGCCACCTCCGAGCTCCCCCCCGTGGTCATCCTGTGCGGGGGGCGCGGCACCCGGCTGCAGGAGCGCACCCAGTCGATCCCCAAACCGCTGGTGGAGATCGGCGGGCGCCCGATCCTCTGGCACGTCCTGCAGATCTACCTGGCCCAGGGCTTCCGCCGCTTCCTGCTGCTCACCGGCTACCGCCAGGAGCTCATCGCGGCGTTCGTGGCCGAGGGTGACTGGCCGCCCGACACCCAGATCGCCTGCCGCGACACCGGCCTCGACACCCCCACCGGCGGCCGCGTGTTCCAGGCCCGCGAGGACCTGGGCGAGCAGCGCTTCTGCCTCACCTACGCCGACGGGGTGGCCGACGTCGACCTGGCGGGCCTGCTGGCTGCCCACAGCACCGCAGCCGCGACCGGCGCCAGTGCGACGATGACCGTCGTGCAGCCCGAGCTGCCCTTCGGGGTGGCGCAGGTCAACGGCGACGGCGTCGTGGCCGGGTTCATCGAGAAGCCGCGGTCTGAGCACTGGATCAACGGTGGCTTCTTCTGCTTCGAGCCCGACGTGTTCGCCGTGCTGGGGGCGGACTCGGTGCTCGAGCGCGATCCCCTCGAGACCCTGGCCGGGGCCGGACGGCTGCGCGCCTACCGCCACACCGGCTACTGGGACTGCATGGACACCTACAAGGACACCGTCGCGCTGAACGACCTGTGGGCCGGCGGAGCGGCGCCGTGGAAGCTGTGGCGTTGAGCTCCGGAGCGCCGGGCTTTGCGGGCCGCTCGGTACTCGTCACCGGCGCCTACGGCCTGCTCGGCGGCTGGCTGACCCGCGCGCTGTGCGACGGCGGCGCCGAGGTGTCGGTCATCCATCGCGACGACCGGCCCCACTCGGCCCTGGCGCTGATGGGCCTGGAGTCCCGGCTGTCGATCGTCCACGGCGACATCACCGACGCCGGGCTGGTGTCGCGCGCGCTGGCCGAGTACGAGGTCGACACGGTGTTTCACCTGGCCGCCCAGACGCTGGTGGGGACGGCCAACCGCTCACCGCTGTCGACCTTCGAGGCGAACATCCGCGGGACCTGGCTGCTGCTCGAGGCCTGTCGCGGCGCCGGCGTGCAGCGCGTGGTCGTGGCCTCCTCCGACAAGGCCTATGGCCCCCACACCGACCTGCCCTACCGCGAGGATCACGCCCTCCAGGCGCGTTACCCCTACGACGTGTCCAAGGCGGCGACCGATCTGCTGGCCCGCTCCTACTTCCACACCTGGGGCCTGCCGGTGGCGGTGACCCGCTTTGCCAACCTCTACGGCGGCGGGGACTTCAACGCCTCCCGACTGATCCCCGAGGCGGTTCGCGCCGCCCTGTCGGGGCGCCGCCCGATCGTCCGCTCCGACGGCTCGCCGGAGCGCGACTTCCTCTACGTCGAGGACGCGGTGGCCGCGTACTTGGCGATCGCGTCGGCGCTCGGTGCTGACGCCGGCGCTGTGGGCGCCGGCCCCGACGGCGCTCCCGGGCCCGCGGCAGGCGAGGCATTCAACGCCGGCGGCGGTGCGCCCCACCGCGTGCTCGACGTGGTCACGCAGATCTGCGCGCTGGCCGGCACCGGGGTGGCGCCCGACATTCGCGGCGCCGGGGTTCCAGCGGGCGAGATCGACCGCCAGTGGGTCGATTACGGGAAGCTGGCGGGGGTGACCGGCTGGGCGCCGACCGTCGGGCTGACCGAGGGCCTGGAGCGCACCATCGCCTGGTACCGCGAGTACGCCGGCTGGTGAGCTACGGCTGGCAGATGTCGAGTCCCAGCTCGCGGTACAGCGCGAGGTAGCGCTCGACGCAGGCATCGGTGGAGAACTGCTCACCCCGGGCGCGGCACGCGGCGGCCGTGTGAGGGCGCGCGGACAGCTCCAGCGCGCTGAGCAGCGCCTCGGCGAGGGACCGGGGTGCCAGCTCGGAGAACAGCCGGCCGATCTGGTCTGAATCGATCAGCTCCGGCGTCGCCGCGTCGTCGTATCCGACGACCGGCGTCCCGCAGGCCAGCGCCTCGGCCAGCACCAGGCCGAAGGCCTCCGACGCTGACGGCAGCGCGGCGACCCAGGCGTTCCGGTAGGCGCCGGCCAGGGTGGCGCGGTCATCCAGGTCGGCCCACTCCACCCCCGGTCCGCCGGCCAGTCGCTGAGGCGCCGACAGCACGAGCCGCGCGTCGGGGTGCTCGGCGCGCACGAGGGCGAAGGCCTCGATCAGCAGCCCCACGTGCTTGCGCGGCTCCGACGCGTCGGCGGCACAGATGATCGTCGGACGCGGACAGCGCTCGCCGCCGGGGCGGAAGGCCTCCACGTCCACGCCGGGCGCGATCACCGGCGCGTCGTAGCCGCAGGTGTCGCGGAATGCCGCGGCGGCGTGATGGCTGAGGGCGACCACCCGGTCGGTGTGCTCGATCGCGCGCAGCGTCAGCTCGCGGTGCCAGCGCCGCTCGTTCAGCCCGGCGCTGTCCGGGATGCCGAGGTAGCTGAGCAGCGCCGGCCTGCCGGTCTTTGCTCGCCAGCGCGCCGCCGCGAGCGCGTCGGTCGGATACATGGCGTGGGCCAGGGCGAAGCGGCCGGCGCGCAGGGCGCCATAGGACAGCGGCACGTGGGTCAGGTACTGCTCATAACCACGGCGCAGCAGCGGTCCCTGAGGTGGGCGGGGCAGGCGCAGCACGGTCAGTCCCGCCTCTTGGCGCCGAGACGGCCGACCCGGATGGCTGGTGATCAGCGTCGGGGTGATGCCGCGGCGGATGAGCCCATCGGCCAGATCACGCGTGAAGCGCTCCCCACCGCGGCGCACCTCCGGCCAGAAGCAGGGGCTGAGCAGCGCGACGGAGGTCACGCGGGTCGATTATGCCCGCCACAATCGGCGCTCATGCCCGAGCTTGATGCGACGCCGAGGATCTCCGTGGTGGTTCCGGCCCATAACGCGGAGGCGACACTCGGGCGCACGCTCGACGCTCTGTTCGCCCAGACCGTCGACTGCGAGGTGATCGTCGTGGACTCCGCCTCGACTGACGGGACGCGGGCGGTGGCCGAGCGGGCTGGGGCCCGGCACGCGCACGTTCGCGTGCTGTCGAATCCCGGCGGCGAACCGGCCGGTTCCCGCAACCTGGGCGCACGGGCGGCCCGAGCGGAGCTGATCGCCTTCACCGACGCCGATTGCCAGCCCGTCCCGGGCTGGCTCGCCTCGGGAGTGCGCGCGCTGGCCGACGCCGATCTGGTCCAGGGACGCGTGCTGGCGGCCGAGCCCCACCGGCTCTGGGATCGGTCCCTGTCGGTCGGCCATGAGAGCGGCCTGTATGAGACCGCCAACCTGTTCATCCGTCGCGAGGCGTTCGAGCGCGCCGGAGGGTTCCGCCCCCTGCCGGGCTTCGGCGCCGAGCGGCCCTTCGGGGAGGACACGTGGTTCGCCTGGCGGGCCCGGCGCACCGGGGCCCTCACCGCCTTCAGCGCCGAGGCCGTGGTGCGCCACGCCGTCTTCCCCAGGGCGCCCGCCGGCTATGTCGCCGAGCAGCGCCGCCGGGGCCATTTCCCCGCGCTGGTGGCGGCGGTACCGGAGCTGCGTGACGTGTTCCTGTACCGCCGCTGGTTCCTGTCTCAGCAGACCGCCGCCTTCGACCTGGCGCTCGCCGGAGTGGGTGTCGCCGTGCTGGGGCGTCGCCGCCTGGGGTTGGCCGCCGTCCTGCCCTACCTGGTCGGACTCCCGCGCTCGCCGGTCTCGGCATCGGTCCAGCTCGCCGCCGACGCGGTCGGCGCCGCATCCCTGCTCCGGGGGAGCCTGGCGGCGCGCACCCTGGTGCTCTGAATCCCCCGCGGCCTTGGCAGGATGGGCGTCGTGCGAGTGCTCGCGGTCGGCAGCGTCTACCCACCCCACCTCCTCGGTGGCTATGAGGTGATGTGGCAGGGCGTCACCCACGAGCTGGTCGCCCGCGGCCACGCCTCGCGGGTGCTGGTGAGCGACTTCCACAGTCCCGACGTGCCAACGGAGGCGCCGGATGACCGGGGCGTGCACCGCGAGCTGCGCTGGTACTGGCGCGATCACCGCTGGCCTCGGCTCGGGATCGGCGAGCGCGCGCGTCTCGAGCACCACAACGCGGCGGTGTTCGACCGGCACGTGAGCGAGTTCGGCCCTGACGTCGTCGCCTTCTGGCCGATGGGCGGCATGTCGCTCTCGCTCATCACCCGTGCCCAGCGAGCGGGCCTGCCCACGATCTTCTTCGCCCATGACCCCTGGACGATCTACGGGCCGCGGCGTGACCAGTGGCTGGCCCTCTGGTCCGCCCCCGGCTGGCGACACCTGCGCGGACTGGCGCAGCGCTTCACCGATCTGCCGACCCGGCTGGACCTGACCCAGGGCCACTGGGTGTTCAACTCAGCCTGGATGCGTGACGCCGCCGGGGTGACGGCCGCACACCAGACCGTGCTGACCCCGGGGATCGAGGCGCGCTATCTCGGCGATCCGGCCCCGCCGCGACCGTGGTCCGGGCAGCTGCTCTACCTCGGTCGCGTGGTCGAGCAGAAGGGCGTGCTCACCGCTGTGGATGCCCTGGCGCTCCTGCCGGAGGCGACGCTGACCATCCTCGGCAGTGGCGATGAGGACTACCGGCGGGCGTTGGCGACGCGGGCCGCTGCGCTCGGCGTCCGCGAGCGTGTCCGCTTCACCGCGTCGATCGACCGCGCGGCGACGCCGGGCGCCTACGCCGCCGCCGACGTGGTCCTGCACCCCGTCCTGTGGGGCGAACCGTGGGGCCTGGTGCCCCTGGAGGCGATGGGGGTCGGTCGCCCGGTGCTCGCCACCGGCCAGGGCGGGTCCGCTGAGTTCCTGGAGGACGGGGTCAACTGCCTGCTGCATTCACCCGGCGACGCGCGGGCGCTGGCCGCGGCGGTGCGGCGCCTGGCGGCGGACCCCGAGCTCTGGGCGCGGCTGGTCGCCGCGGGGCGGGTGACGGCCGCGGCGCACACGGCCGCCACGTTCAATCGTCGCGCCGTCGAGCTGATCGTGGAGGCCGCCGGGGGGTGAAAACCGGGTGCTCAAAGCCTCTATAGGGCATGAGCGACGGGCCAAAGCAAACGCATTTAAGGATTTCCGCCATCGCTGCCGTCCAGCGCGGGTTCATTCTCCGCAAACAGCTCCGCGCGCTCGGCCTCAGCAAGGGTGCGATCGAAGGACAGCTCCGCACCGGGCGGCTGCACCGGGTCCACCAGGGCGTCTACGCCGTGGGCCACATCCCGACCGACCCCAAGTCCCGCGCCCTCGCCGCCCAGCTCGCGGTCGGCGACCACAGCGCGTTGGCCGGCCAGTCGGCGTGCGCCTTCTACGGGGTCGACCGCCGGTGGCGGGAGCCCTTCGAGCTGATCACCTCCCAGGACCGCCGGCCCTCGGGACTCATCGTCCACCACAGCCGCACCCTGTTGATCCGTGACATCTGGCGCTTTGACGGGCTGCGTGTCACCAGCCCGGCGCGAACCGCGCTGGACATCGCGCCGCTAATGGCTGACAAGCCTCTCAAGCGCGCCGTGGACCACCTGCGCCTCCACCACACGCTCACGCTGCACCAGATGACCGACGTGATCACCCGCAACCCGCGCCATCCCGGCGCCCGGCCGCTGGCCGAGCTGATCTCGGCCTCGGGTCCGCGGCCCCTGCGGTCGGACTTCGAGCGCCAGGTCCCGGCGTTCGCCCGACGCTTCAACCTCCCCGATTACGCCCTGAACGCCAGGGTCGCCGAGTTCGAGGTCGACATGCTGTTCCTGCCGAACCGTCTGATCGTGGAGCTCGACACGTTCCAGACCCACCTGCTCAACTTCCACTCCGACCGCGCGCGGGATGCCGAGATCCTCGCCCGTTTCGGCATCCCCACCATCCGCCTGACCTGGGAGGCGTTCCGCGCCGAGCCCGCGCACCAGGCCGAGCTGATCCTCGCCGCCCTGGCCCGGCGTTGACACGCCTGCGCCTCAGCCCCTCCCCGACGCGCGCGAGAACCATCATCGAGCGCGTAGCGCTCGATCCCCAGCTACTCAATCCGCGCGCGACCACGGCGTATCGGCCATCACAACCCAACCCCTTCCCCAGCCCGTTTCCCGCGGCCCACGTGTTCAGTCGCGGAACGCCTCCTCCGCCGCGTCGCACACGAGCCGCCGCGCGGCGTCGATGCCCATCTTCACCGCATGATCCATGTTGCCCAGCTCATAGCGCCAGGTCCCGAAGCGCCCGCGCGACAGGATGTCCTGGTTCGCCAGCCAGGGCTGGATGACCGCGAGCGCCGCATCCCGGCCGAGGGTCGGGACCGGATAGGCGTAGGGGATCTCCTCCGTGTGCAGGGAGGCGACGCGAGCCTCCGGGTCGGCCAGTCCGACCCGCACCAGACCCGCCAGCACGCGGTCCTCGAGGTCGGCCCGCGGGACCGGCCGCGCGGCGGAGAACGCCGTCTCGGTCATGTAGGCGCTGTAGCGACCGACGTCCCCGCCGGGCACGTGCGCCTCCGCGTACTTGGCGAAGTTGGTCACCCGGTAGAAGGGCACGTCGGTGCCGGGGAAGTACATCCAGGAGCGGGGGTCGGCGAGTGGCTGCTCGAGCCCGACGCCGACCATGTAGACGCTGTTGTGCACGAGGTCCCCAGCCGCCGCCGCGACCGCCTCCGGCGCGGCGTCGAGCAGACCGACGAGCCGGTCCAGCGGCATGGTCGACATCAGGACGTCGTAGGGCTCGACGGCGGCGTCAGCCAGGCGGAGTCGGCGCGCCTGGACATCCACGCCACACACGCGGACGTTGAGGCGGATCCGGTCAGCCAGCGGCCGCGCCACCCGGCGGTAGATCTCACCCGTCCCGCCCTGGGCCGGGAACACGAAGCGGCTGTTGGGGCCCCAGCCGACGTCGTCGACACCGGAGGCCACCGCCGCGGCGGCGCGGGCGTGGTCGATCACCGCGACCCGCTCGCCGATCCAGCCTGCGCTCATGAGCTCGGGGGCCGTGGCCCAGACCTTGAGGTTGTAGGGAGCCATGAAGTGCCGGGTGATGCCGGCCCCGAACACCGACGTCATCCAGTCGGCGAAGTTCGTCGACGCGGCGCCCCCGGGCGCCTGGGCCAGCCCGTCCAGACATTCGGCGATGACCTCCGGCGGAAGGTGGTGCAGGTTGTTCTGAAACGGATAGGGCACCCAGCGGTCAGCGGCCCGCACGTAGGAGGATCGATCGTGACGGCGGACATCGGCGCCCATGACGTCGGCGAGGAGCGCGTCGAACTCGCCGTAGTGGCTGAACACGACATGGCCGCCGAGGTCCCAGGTGAAGCCGGCCGGGTCGCGCACCGAGCGCGCCAGGCCGCCGACGTCGGGACCGCCCTCATACACGCGCCAGTTGCGATGCCCGAGACGCTCGAGCTCGCGGGCGCACGCCAACCCGCAGGGACCGGCGCCGATGATCGCGACCCGGGATGTCTGGTCGATCGGCACGGCGGCGGGTGATACTAGGCCCTATGCGGGTCGCGGTCGCCGTCGTCTCCTGGAACACGCGCGAGCTGCTGCGCGATTGCCTGCATTCGCTGGAGCCCGCGGCGACGGCGCAACTGGCCGAGGTGTGGGTGCATGACAACGCCTCAGCAGATGACTCCGCCGCGATGGTGCGCCGCGACTTTCCCTGGGTCAGGCTGATCGACTCCGCCCAGAACCTGGGGTTCGGGGCCGCGGTCAACGTGGTGGCGAGCCAGGCCACCACCACCGGCGCCGCGGCCACCGCGGGCGTCGACTGGATCGCCGCGGCCAACGCCGACATCGTGCTCCGCCCCGGTGCCCTGGAGACGCTGGTGAGGGCGGGTGACGCCGACCCCCGCGCCGGCATCGTCGCGCCCGCGCTCGTCCTGGCGGACGCCAGCCTCGAGCACTCGGTTCATCCGTTTCCCGGGTTGGGCTCCAGCCTCGCCCTCAACCTGGGCCTGGCGCGGCTCAGCCCCCGGCTGTCAGAGCGCCTGGCCCTGGACGGCTGCTGGGACCAGCACGCACCGCGCACCGCTGACTGGGCCCACGGCGCCCTCCTCCTCATCCGGCGCGCCGCCTTCACCCAGGTCGGGGGCTTTGACCCCGACCAGTTCCTCTACGCCGAGGACCTCGACATCGCCTGGCGGTTGTCTCAGGCGGGCTGGCATCTGCGCTACGAGCCGGCCGCACGGGTCGATCACGTCAGAAGTGCGGCGATCCGGCAGTTCTACGGCGACGCGCGCGACCTGCGGGCCCAGCGCAGCGCCTATGCCTGGATGCTGCGCCGGCGCGGACCGGCGACGATGCGCGCCAGCGCCCTCGTCAACACCCTCGGCGCCGGCGCCCGGGCGGCGGCCGCGTCGCTGGCGCCCGCGTCAGCCCGGACGGGGCTCAGCGCGTGGCAGCTGCGCCGGCATACGCGCATGCATCTCGGCGGGCTGACCGCCTCCCGCGCCAGCCTGGAGCGGCACCGCTGAGACGACAAACCCACCAATTCCGCCCACAAAGTGGAATAAGGGCTGGTCCCGTACCCGGTGCTCTGAGATCATTGGGGCCAGGTGACCTCTCTGCGCTCAGACAACGTGCATCGGCACCACCTGACGGTCGACCGGGCCGCGCGGGTCAAGTTGCTCGATCAACAGCCGTCGGTGCTCTGGTTCACCGGGGTGTCGGGTTCGGGCAAGTCGACGATCGCCAACCTCGTCGAGGTCGAGCTGCACGCCCAGGGCCACCTCACCACGTTGCTCGACGGCGACAACGTCCGCCATGGCCTCAGCGGGGATCTCGGCTTCACCGAGCAGGACCGCTGTGAGAACATCCGCCGCGTCTCGGAGGTGGCCAAGCTGATGCTCGACACCGGGTTGATCGTGCTGGTGTCCTTCATCTCCCCGTTCCGCGCCGAACGCCGGCGGGTCCGGGCGAACTTCGCGCCGGGGGAGTTCTTCGAGGTACACGTCGACGCACCGATCGCCCTGGCGGAGTCGCGTGATCCCAAGGGCCTCTACGCCCAGGC
The DNA here is from genome assembly GCA_964657595.1 of Burkholderia sp. PAMC 26561. Lineage (GTDB taxonomy): Bacteria > Actinomycetota > Thermoleophilia > Solirubrobacterales > Solirubrobacteraceae > Palsa-465. The sequence continues at coordinate 13,140 of CAZZVR010000095.1, forward strand.
GCGTCGCGGTGAGATCACCAACTTCACGGGGATCGACTCGCCGTATGAGGCGCCCGAGACCCCGGAGATCCGGCTGGACACCGCGGCATTGTCACCCGCGCAGGCGGCCGCCGACGTGGTTGCCGCACTGGCCGCGGCGGGACGCCTCAGCGCCGGCGCCCCGGCGCGTTAACGCGATACGGCCCGCTCACCGGCCGTCCGGGTAACTGCAGGCCCTCCGCTGGAGTGCCGATTACTGTTAAGACATGACCGATGGTCTGGATGCAGGTGTGCCGGCGTTGACCGGTGCCGATGTGGTTTCGGCCGCACAGCGGCGAGCTGCCCACGCCTACGCGAGGCACCTGCTCGAGCCGGAGGTGGCCGCCGCCGCCGCCGAGGACGCCGTGGCGGCATTCCGCCAGGCGCTCTCTGAGCGGGGGGATCTCCCCGGAGGCCCCCAGTCGCCGGCCGCCGATGAGACCCTGCTGGCCTTGACGCGGCTGATGTCGGCCGTCTCGGTGCCCGACCACAGCCAGCCCGAGGATCGCCGCCAGGCCGTCTGGGCCTCGATCGGCTCCAGTTCGCACTGCACCTGCCGCGAGTCCGCCGCCCTGTTGGCGACCCGGGCCAACGGCAACATCCAACCCCGTGAGAGCGCGGCGCTGGATGAGCATCTCGCCAGCTGCGCCCATTGCCGCGATCTGGCGCTCAAGACGGTCGCCGCCGACGCGGCGTTCCGTGAGCAGTTGGCCCCTCCGCGCTCGGGCCGGGCGTCCCTGCCCCGGGCCGCCTACGCGGTGATCGCCCTGCTCGTGGCCGTCGGTGTGGGCATCGCCGCCATCAGCACGGGCACCCACCACACGCGCACCGTCACCCGCGCGGTCGCCGCCGCTCCCACCCAGACCCAGACCCAGGCCGCGGACACGCTCACCTCGCCCACGACCGCGTCCACGCCGATCCACGTCGTGCTCACGCACCACTCGGCGCAGTCGGTCACCACGACCAGGCCAACCCGGACCAAACCGCACCACAGAGCGGTCAAGCGCCGCCATACGGTCCGCAAGCGCACCGCCCCGACGCGCTCAGCTCCGCGTGCGAGCGCGACGGCCAACGCAAGCTCGCAGTCCAGCGCAAGCTCGGCTGCGACGAGCAGCGCAGCTGCCCCGGTGAGCAGTGCGGCACCGAGTCAGAGCACCTCG
>CAZZVR010000096.1:0-14289 GCA_964657595.1 Burkholderia sp. PAMC 26561
GCTCGGAGCCGAGGGAGTAGATGGGGATGCCGAACTCCGCGGCGTTGGCCTCGAGTGTCTCGACCTGGATGCGCGACAGCTCATCCTTGATCAGCTTCGCGGTCGGCGTGCCGTCGGTCGGCGTGTTGTGATCGGCGGTGGCGAGGGTGCGGTCGGGCCGGCGGACGCTCCGACCGTTGAGTCGCAGGGAGTCAAAGGCCTGGGGACTCGTCACCTCGTGGACCAGATGGAGGTCGATGTAGATGAGACCCGGGGCGACCTCATGGCGCTCCCAGATCTTGTCGAACAGGGATTGGGGCATGGCTTCTGGACTCTCCTCTGGCTGTCAGCTGCGCCGTAGACCGGCGCTCACGACCGCGTACAGGGTCGCTTGGTCATTTCCACGGTTCTCGAAGTGGTGGGGCAGGTCGGCGTCGAAGGTCACCGCGTCACCGGCCCGGAGCTCATAGCGCTCGCCGTCGCAGGCGAAGGTGACCGTTCCGGCGTGCACGATCGCTGTCTCACGACTGCCCGGCTCATGGATCGGCGCGTCACCGGGGCCGCCGGTCGAGGCCCCGGGCGCGAGCGTGTGCTCCGACAGCTCGGCGCGCTGGCCCGGCAGCGGTGGGGTGAGGATCTCATAGGCGTGTCCGCGCACACCGCCCGGACCCTTGCGCCGCTCCGCGGCGCGCACCACGGACACGGCACCGTCCTCGTCCAGACGCAGGAGCTGGGAGAGCCGCAGCTCGAGGCCCGAGGCGATCTTCGCCGCGACCGACAGGGTCGGACTGGTTTCCCCCCGCTCGACCTGAGACAGCATGGGCGCCGACACGCCCGAGCGGTCGGCCAGGTCACGCAAGGAGAGGTCCATCGCCTCGCGCAGGGCCTTGACCCGGGCGCCGAGCAGATCCGGCCCGGCGGCCAACGGCTCGATGGTGGCTTTCAGCGGGGTGGCGGCCATGAACGGCGCGTACGTTATCACGTACGTCCGTTATCGCGTACAAACGTAATGTGAAGGCTGCGGGGGTAACGTCAGGGAGATGCAGATGCGACCGGACATCCTCGTGCTGGGTGGCGGCGGCGTCCTGGGCGAGGCGTGGATGACCGGGTTGCTGGCCGGCTTCGAGGACGCCAGCGGCGAGAAGCTCAGCCAGTGCGAGCACTTCGTGGGCACCAGCGCCGGTTCGATCGTCGCCGCCAAGCTGGCCGCCGGGCAGCCCCTGCGCCGGCCGCGGATCGACCCCAGCCGGCTCCCCGCCCTGCCGGAGGTGCGCTTCCGGCGCACCATGCCGGCCCTGGTCGCCACCGCGGCGTTGCCGGTGCGCAGCGTCGCCTCCACGCTGCTGGCCCCGATCTCCCATGCGGCGCACAGTCTCGGCAATCCGGTGGCCAACCTGGCGCTGACGGTCAGCGCACCGTTCGCCTCAGCCGCATTGGGGATCAGCACCCCGGCCGGTGCCCTGGCGCGCATCGCCGCACTCAGGGCCCTGCCGGAGGCCACCGGGTCCCTGGCGCAACTGCGCGAGCACTTCGAGGCACTCGATCTCGCCTTCGACGGGCGCCTGTCGGTCAGCGCCGTCGATCGTGGCAGCGGTCGGCGCGTCATGTTCGGCAGCCCCGGTGCACCGTCGGCGACCGTGGCCGAGGCGGTGCACGCCTCCTGCACGGTGCCCTGGATGTTCCCCGCGGTCCCGATCGGTGCGTCGAGCTACGTCGACGGCGGCTTCTGGAGTCCCACGAACCTTGATGCCGCGCCCGTCGTCAAGGGCAGCCGCGTCCTGTGCCTGAACCCGACCGCCGGCCTCCGCGGCCCCCATCCGATCCTCACGCTGGCCCGCGGGGCCAGCCGCTCGGCGACGGCGGTGGAGGCCGCCGCCCTGCGGGCGAGCGGTGCCCAGGTCACCGCGCTGGGACCAGGCCGCGCCACCGCCGAGCTCATGGGCGCGAATCTGATGGCCAGCGGACCGCGGCACGAGGTCCTGGCCGCGGGCTACCGCCAGGGCCTCGAGCTCGCCGCCAGCTCAGCCAGCTCGGCCTGACCGGAGTCAGGACAGGGTGGCCACCGGCTGAGCCTGCTGGCGGTCCTCCACCTCGCGGCGTCGCAGCGCCGTGGACAGCGCGCGGACATACGCCCGTGCCGATGAATCGATGATGTCGGTGGACACCCCCTGACCGGCGCCCTGGACGCCACCGACCTCGAGGACCACGGAGGCCTCACCGAGCGCATCCTGCCCGCCGGTCACCGCCCCGATGCGGAACTCGACGAGCTTGGCGTCGAAACCGGTTGCCGCGTTGATGGCATGGAAGATCGCGTCGATCGGACCGTCACCGGTGAAGGAGCCCTCGAGCTGCTCCCCGCCCGGGGAGCTGACCACCACGCGGGCGTGGGGCGGGCGCTCGCTGCTCGTCTCGACGTGAAAGGAGGCGAGCGCATACATGTCGGCGTCGACCTCGCGGATCTCGTCGGTGACCAGCGCCTCCAGATCCATCGCGGTGACCTGCTTCTTCTTGTCCGCGATCGCCTTGAAGCGCTTGAACGCGACGTTGAGCGCCTGGCCGTCGACGGCGATGCCGAGCTCGGCCAGCGCCTGCTTGAGCGCGTGGCGGCCCGAGTGCTTGCCGAGCACCAGGCTGTTGGCGTCGAGCCCGACCGCGGTGGCGTCCATGATCTCATACGTCGAGCGCTCCTTGAGCACGCCGTCCTGGTGGATGCCCGCCTCGTGGGCAAAGGCGTTGCGGCCCACGATGGCCTTGTTCGGCTGTACGGGATAACCGGTCAACCGGGAGACCATGCGGGACGTGCGCGTGATCTCACGGGTCACCGCATCGGTGTAGAGGCCGCCCAGCTCCTCGCGCCGCGTGTCCAGGAGCATGATGATCTCCTCCAGCGAGGTGTTGCCGGCGCGCTCGCCGATGCCGTTGATCGCGCCCTCCACCTGCCGCGCGCCGGCCTGCAGGCCGGCCAGGGAGTTGGCGACCGCCAGACCCAGGTCGTCATGGCAGTGCACCGACAGCACGACCTTGGCCAGGTCCGGTACCAGCGCATAGAGCCGGGTCAGGAAGGCCGCGTACTCCCGGGGCACCGCGTAGCCGACGGTGTCGGGGATGTTGATCGTGCTCGCCCCCTCGTCGATGGCGATCTGCAGGACCTCGGCGGTGTACTCGACGTCGGCCCGGGTCGCGTCCATGGGTGAGAACTCGACGTCCTCACACACCGAACGGGCCTGGGCGACGGCGGCGCGGGCCTGGCCCTTGATGTCCTCGCGCGTGGAGTTGAACTGGTGGACGATGTGGATGTCCGAGGTGGAGATGAAGGTGTGGATACGCGGTCGCGCGGCATCCTTGATCGCGTTCCAGGCGGTGTCGACATCGGGGGCCTGGGCACGGGCCAGGGCGGTGATGACCGGTCCGTCGACGTGGCGGGCGATCGTCTGCACGGCCTCGAAGTCGCCCGGGGAGGCGATGGGGAAGCCGGCCTCGATGATGTCGACGCCGAGGCGCGACAGCTGCTGGGCGATCTCCAGCTTCTCCTGGGCGTTGAGCGAGATGCCGGGGGACTGCTCGCCATCGCGCAGGGTCGTGTCGAACAGCAGTACTCGGTTGGGGTCCGCTTGAGCGGTCATGGGTCTCTCCTAGTGGGAAGGTCTCGATCTGGCTGCTTCTGAGTTCGCGGCTGAAGGCGGCCGCCGGCGCACTATTCCCCCCGGAGGGGGAGGAGGCGAAGCAGGGTGGGATCGAGAGCGCGGAAAGCCATCGACGGCGAAGCTTACTCGCCGCGACCGCTAGAGCTCGACGGTGCGGCCGGCGACGAAGCCCTCGAAGCTGACGATCTCGTCCAGCACCGCGGCGGGAACGCGCTGATCGGTGGTGAGCACCATCGTCGCCATCCCGTCAGCCGAGGTGCCGCCGGGTCCCGGGACATCCTCGGCATCGCGGCCATGGCCGACGATCGAGGAGCCGATGTTGATGCCGTGGTTGCCAAAGATCGTGCCGACCTTGCCGATGATGCCGGGCACGTCGCGATAGCGGAACAGGGTGACGTTCTGCTCCAGCTGCACCTGGAAGCGCTGGCCCCACGCCTCGAGCAGGTGCGGGCGGTGATGGGAGCCGATGGCGGTGCCGACCACGCGAACGGTCTCCTCGCCGCTATGGATGGTCACGCGGATGAGATCGGTGTAGTCCCGCGCCTCGGGGTTGATCACCGTCTCACGGATGATCCCGCGTTCATCGGCCAGCGCCGGGGCGTTGACCTCGTTGACCGCCACCGGCTGCACGCCCCCGCCCCCACCACCGGCGAGCACACCGACGAGCACGTTGACCGCCAGCAGCCGGGTGTCGCGGCCCGCGAGCCCGCCGAGGAACTCGACCGCGACGCGGTCGATCGCCGTGCCGTCGGTCAACGCCGCACCGATGCGGCCCAGGCTGCGGGACAGATCGATGAACGGTGACAGGGCCGCCAGGTCGGCGGCCGGGATCGCCGGGATGTTGACCGCGGTGGTCACCGATCCGCCGGTCAGCGCGGCGATGATCTGCTCGGCCGCCTGGTAGCCAGCGCGGTCATTCGCCTCGGCGGTGGAGGCGCCGAGGTGTGGGGTGACCACCACGTTGGGCCGGCCGAACAGCGGCGACTCGGTGATCGGCTCGGTCTGGAACACGTCGAGCGCCGCACCGGCGACCTTGCCCGAGTCGAGCGCGGCGACGAGATCGGCGTCGTTGACCAACGGGCCGCGGGCGACGTTGAGCACGCGCACCCCGTCCTTGCACTTCGCCAGCATCTCGGCGTTGAGCCAGCCGGTGGTCTCCGGGGTTTTCGGCAGGTGCAGGGTGATGAAGTCCGCGACGGCGTAGACGTCCTCGGGCGTCTCGGCCTTGTCGACGCCGAGCTCGGCGTAGCGCTCGGCTGAGACGACCGGATCAAAGGCGATGACCTTCATCCCGAAGCCGGCCGCGCGCTGGGACACCAGCTGGCCGATGCGGCCGAAGCCGAGCACGCCGAGGGTCTTCTCATACAGCTCGACGCCAGAGAACTTCGAGCGCTCCCACTTGCCCGAGATCAGCGACGCGTGAGCCTGGGGCACGTTGCGGGCCATGGCCAGCAACAGCGCCATGGTGTGTTCGGCGGCGGTGACCACGTTGGACTGGGGCGCGTTGGCGACGACGATGCCGCGGCGGGTGGCGGCGGCCACATCGACGTTGTCGACCCCCACCCCGGCCCGTCCGACGGCGCGCAGGCGCGGAGCGGCGGCGATCAGCTCGGCGTCGACCTGGGTGCCCGAGCGGATGAGGATGCCGTCGAACTCGCCGATCCGCTCCTGCAGCTGCTCGCGGGACCAGTCAAAGCCGATCTCCACGTCGCACTGCTCGCGCAGCAGGTCGATCCCCGAGGCGCCGACCTTCTCGGCGACGAGGACCCTGGGGCGCCGGGTGGTGTCGGCCGCGGTGGGTGTGGCAGTGGCGGGTACGGTGCTCATGCGGTGTGCTCCAGGACGTAGTCGATGCAGGCGGTGAGCGCCTGCACGTCGGCCAGGTCGGTGGCCGGGAAGGTGGCGATGCGCAGCTGGTTGCGCCCGAGCTTGCGGTAGGGCTCGGTGTCGACGATCCCGTTGGACCGCAGGGTGGCGGCGATCTGGGCCGCGTCGACAGCGTCGGCGAAGTCGATGGTGCTCACGACCAGCGAGCGCTTGGCGGGGTCGGTGACGAACGGCGCGGCGACCTGGCTCGCCTCGGCCCAACCGTAGACGTGCCCCGAGGCGGCGGCGGTGCGCGAGACCATGGCGTCGAGGCCGCCCTGCTCCAGCATCCAGTCGAGCTGCGCGGCCAACAGCCACAGCGTGGCGACCGCCGGGGTGTTGTAGGTCTGATCCTTGCGGGAGTTCTCCAGCGCGATGGTCAGCGACAGGAACTCGGGGATCCAGCGCGCAGGCCCGACGGTCGGGCGGTCAGCCGCGACACGTTCGATCCGCTCGATCGCGGCGGGTGACAGCGCCGCCAGCCACAGGCCGCCGTCGGAGGCGAAGCCCTTCTGCGGGGCGAAGTAATAGACGTCGGACTGGGTGATGTCGACGGGCAGGCCCCCGGCGCCGGAGGTCGCGTCGACGAGCACCAGCGCATCGGCCGCCAATCCGTCGGGCCGGACGACGGGAACCATCACCCCGGTCGAGGTCTCGTTGTGAGCCCAGGCGACCACGTCGGCCCCGGCGACGCCCGCGGGGCCGCCCACCGCGGCGGGATCGGGCGCGTCTCCCGGATCGGCGCGGACGACGACCGGGTCGTCCAGGAACGGCGCCCCCTCCGTCACCGCGGCGAACTTGGCGGAGAACTCCCCGTAGGTGAGATGCAGGGCGAGGCGGTCGACGACGCCCGCGGCGAGTCCATCCCACAGCGCCGTGGTGCCGCCGTTGCCGAGCGCGATCTCATACCCGTCCGGGAGGTTGAACAGCTGGCCCAGTCCGGCGCGGACCCGGGCGACGATCGACTTGACCGGCGCCTGGCGGTGTGAGGTGCCCATGAACTGCGCGCCGGTGTCGGCCAACCCGCCCAGCCGGGCGTTCGGGATACGCGAGGGACCCGAGCCGAAACGGCCGTCGGCCGGCTTCAGGTGGTCTGGAATCGTCAACAGGGTGTCTGGCATGGGATCTCCCGGGGGTTCGTGAGGGAACCTACATGCCCAGGCGCGCGGCGGTGTGAAGCATCCGTCGCTCCCCGGTGGTCAGTCCACCTGTAGGCGCCAGTCACGACGGACGCGTTGCACTGTATCGAGCGCACGGGCGCTCGAGCCGGGTGGCGGGCCTCATGGGCCGGCCACCCGGGGAAACGCCTACTCGTGGAACGCGGTGTCGATCCAGTCCATGTGGCCACGCAGCTCGGTGCCCACGCTCTCGATCTGATGGCCGGCCTGCTCGGCGCGCATGCGCTTGAAGTTCTCCTGGCCGGCGTTGTTCTCGGCGATCCACTCACGCGCGAACTGGCCCGACTGGATCTCGGTGAGGATCTGCTTCATGTTCTGGCGCGTCTCGTCGGTGATGACCCGCTTGCCGCGGGTGTAGTCGCCGTACTCGGCCGTGTTGGAGATCGAGTAGCGCATGCCCGACAGACCCTTCTCGTACATCAGGTCGACGATCAGCTTCAGCTCGTGCAGGCACTCGAAGTAGGCCATCTGCGGGTTGTAGCCCGCCTCGACCAGCGTGTCGAAGCCGGCCTGGACGAGCTCAGAGGCACCGCCGCACAGCACGGCCTGCTCGCCGAACAGGTCGGTCTCGGTCTCCTCCTTGAAGGTGGTCTCGAACACGCCCGCGCGGGTGCAGCCGATCCCCTTGGCGTAGGCCAGGGCGACCTTCTGGGCGTTGTGAGTCGCGTCCTGGTGGATGGCCACCAGGCCCGGGATGCCGGTGCCCTCCTCATACAGACGGCGCACCATGTGACCGGGGCCCTTGGGGGCGACGAGGGCGACGTCGATGTCGTTGGGCGGCTCGACGGTGCCGTAGAGCACGGAGAACCCGTGGCTGGTCAGCAGCAGGTTGCCCGGCTCCAGCCCGCCCTTGATCTCGTCCCACACCTGACCGTGCAGCTCGTCGGGGACGAGCAGCATGACCACGTCGGCGCCGGCCGCGGCTGAGGCGGGGTCGAGGACCTTGAGGCCGTTGGCCTCGGCCTTGGCGACGCTGGCGGATCCGGGGCGCAGGCCTACGACGACGTCGACGCCCGAGTCCTTGAGGTTCAGGGAGTGGGCGTGGCCCTGGGAGCCATAGCCGATGATCGCGACGGTCTTCCCGTCGAGCGCGTGCAGATCAGCATCGTCGTCGTAGAACATGCGCTGCAGCGTACAACGGCGTTGGGCCCGGGCCGGGGCCGGTTGGTGTCTCTAGGCGTCTCCGGCGGCGACCAGGGCCAACCCGGGCACGGCCAGCGAACCGTCCGCCTGCACCCACGGCTGGGCCCGCTCGTCCAGCCGGGCGCGCAACCTGGCGCGGTGCGCGTCGTCGAGGCCCCGCCAGATGCGGGCGAAGGACGTTGAGTGGTCGAGTTTCTCACCCACCCAGTCCAGCGCGTTGCGATAGGCCCAGGTGAAGGGGACCTGGAGCACCTCGACGTCGAAGAACCCCGTGTCCCCCATGAGCTCAGACAGCTGGCCGTCGCCGGCCCGCGCGAAGGGGCCCGGACTGTCCGGCGCCGGCGCCGGCGCGTCGAGCAGACCGAGGTCCTCGGCCGCCGCCATCGGCGTGGTGATCCACGGGTTGTCCACCGCCGGCCCCTGCACGGCGAGGACGAGGCGCCCGCCCGGTGCGAGCACGCGCCGGCACTCGCGCAGCGCCGTTTCCGGGTCGACGGCCAGCATGATGCCGTAGCGGCAGAAGATCACGTCCGCGGCGGCCGCGGGCAGGTCGATCCACTCCAGTTGGGTGCGCTGGAACTCGATGTTCTCCACACCCTCCTCCTCGGCGCGCTCACGGGCCACGCTGAGCATCGCCTCGACCCCATCGGTGCACAGGACCCGGGTCGGAGCGACGCGGGGCGCGGCCGCCAGGCTGAGATCGCCGGGACCGGCGGCAAGCTCGATGACCCGGCGCCCGGGTGCGAGATCCACGCGCGCGAGCATGGCCGCCGAGACGGGAGCCAGCGCGTCACTGAAGCGCTCGGCCTGGCGGCCCCAGCCGGGGGCCGCCGCCTCCCAGCCGTCCAGCAGCTCCTCACGCTGCTCGTCGGTCATACCTGGCGGGTGGCGTCGAGCGCGTCGAGGATCACCGTCAGCGGCACCCCGCGGTCGGCGAGCTCGGCGGCGATCGAGAACAGGCGCATGATCCCGCGCAGGTTGAAGCCGTCCGCCTGGAGATCGCGGATGACCCGCAGCTGCTCACGATGCTCGGCGCCGTAATAACCGACCCGGACGCGGACCTCGGGCGGGCTGACCAGCCCCCGGGCCTGGTGGGAGCGGATGTTGCGGACCGTCATGCCCGACGCGGCGGCGAGCTGCTCGATGGTCATCGTGTTGGCTGACTGATTGACCTGGGTCGAAGGCATCGGTGGTCTGAGCATAACGGCAGCCGATGTCACATCAATTGGCGTCGCAGCAGCTTGCCCGAGGGCGTACGCGGCAGTTCCGGCACGAAGTCGATCGTCTTGGGCACCTTGAAGCCGGCCAGGCGTTGGCGACAGAAGCGGCGCAGGTCCTCGTCCGGGGTCGTCGCTGCGGCGTCCTCGCGCAGGACGACGCGCGCGCAGACCACCTCCCCCCACTCAGCGTCAGCCCGGGCGAACACGCCGGCATCGGCCACCGCCGGGTGCTCGAGGAGGATCGCCTCGACCTCGGCCGGCGCGACGTTCTCTCCCCCGGAGACGATCGTGTCGGAGCGACGCCCGATGATCTCGAGGCGTCCGTCGGGGTCATAGCGGCCCAGGTCGCCGGTGGCCAGCCAGCCGTCGGGCCCCAGGGCACCCGGTGCGACGACGCTGCCCCGGACCGCGATCTCCCCCTCGGCGTCGAGCTTGAGCTCGACGCCATGCAGCGGCCGCCCGAACGTGGCGATCTGGGAGCACGCCTCGGTCATCCCGTAGCTGGGCGCCACCGGCACCCCGCGGTCCCGGGCCCGAGCGAGCAGACCCGGGGCGATCGGTCCGCCGCCGAGCAGCGCCCAGCGCAACGTCGGTGGCTGTGCAAGCCCGGCGTCGAGCAGGCGCGCGAGCATCGTCGGCACGAGAGACACCAGCGTGATGGCGGCTGAGGCGTCCATCAGCTCGGCCAGCACCGCCGCGGTGTCGTAGCCGTCGTGGACGACCACCGTGGTGGCGTAGATGGCCGAGCGCAGGAGGATGCTGAGTCCGCCGACGTGGGCCGGCGGCATCACCGCCAGCCAGCGCTCGCGGGCGTCGAGGCCCAGGGCGAGCGCCGAGCCGGCCGCGTTGGCGAAGAAGTTGTCGGCGGTCAGCTCCACCGGCTTGGGCGCCGAGGTCGTACCCGAGGTGTGCATGACCGCGACCGTGCCAGGCGTCCCGACGCGGCCCGGCGCGCGGCGCAGCGCCTGTTCCTCGGAACTGAGGCGCAGGTCGATGGGGACCGCCGCGGCACCGTTGAGCAGGCAACCGTGCAGGGCGACGGCGAACTCCACCCGGTCGGTGAAGGCCAACGGCACCCGATCCCCGGGGCCAGCCGACGGTGACGCGGACCGGGCGGCGGCGAGCAGTTCGGCGTAGGTGAGGACGTCGTCGCCGCGCTGAATGGCCACCCGTCCGGGGTGAGCATCCGCCGCACGCATCAGCCAGTCCTGCATCGATCACACGGTAGTGTGGCCGCGGTGACCACCTGGCAGACCGCACACGATTACACCGACATTCGCTACGAGCTCGCGGGCGGCGAGGACGCCGGCATCGCCAAGCTCACCATCAACCGGCCCGAGGTGCGCAACGCGTTTCGTCCCGAGACGGTGATCGAGCTGTCCGATGCCTTCGAGCGGGCGCGCGAGGACCCGTCGGTCGGCGTGATCATCCTCACCGGTGAGGGCGACAAGGCGTTCTGTTCCGGCGGCGACCAGCGCGTGCGCACCGCTCGGGGCGGCTACGCCTCCGACGCGGACCCCGCCGACGCGGGTCATCAGACCGCGGTCGGTCGCTTCCACGTGACCGACCTGCACGTGCAGATGCGGCGACTGCCCAAGCCGATCGTGTGCATGGTGGCCGGCTACTCGATCGGTGGTGGCAACGTACTGCAGACCATCTGTGATCTCACCATCGCCGCGGACAACGCGATCTTCGGCCAGACCGGGCCCAAGGTCGGCTCCTTCGACGGCGGCTACGGCGCCTCGGTGCTGTCGCGCCTGGTCGGTCCCAAGAAGGCCAAGGAGATCTGGTTCCTGTGTCGCCAGTACAGCGCCCGCCAGGCGTTGGACATGGGCATGATCAACACGGTGGTGCCGCTAGCTCAACTCGAGGCCGAGACGGTCGGCTGGTGCCGGGAGATGCTCAGCCTCTCCCCGTTCGCCCTGCGGATGCTCAAGCTGTCCTTCCACGCCGACGAGGACGGCCTGGGCGGCATCCAGCAGCTGGCCCACGACGCCAACCTGCTCTTCTACATGAGCGACGAGGCCGCCGAGGGACGCCAGGCCTACCTGGAGAAGCGCCGGCCGGACTTTTCCCAGTTCCCGCACCGCGCGTAACCTGAAGCGTTCGTCATGAGCAGCGGAGCGGCGACCACGGGCGGGCCGAAGGCCTGGAACATCTGGCTGATGGCGGCGCGCCCGCGCACCCTCCCGGCGGGCCTCTCCCCCGTGCTGGTCGGGACCGCGCTGGCCGACAACCACGGCCAGTTCCACCTGCTGCGCTTCCTCGCCGCCCTGATCGGCGCGCTGCTCATCCAGGTGGGCGCGAACCTCTCCAACGACTACTCCGACGCGCACCGCGGTACCGACACCGACGACCGTCTCGGCCCGGTGCGGGTCACCGCGGGCGGGCTGGTGCCCCCGCGACAGGTGCTCATCGCCACCTACGTCACCTTCGGACTGGCGGCGCTGATCGGGATCTACCTGATCGTGGTGGCCGGCTGGCAGCTGCTGCTCATCGGCGTCGCCTCGATCCTGGCGGGCGTGCTCTACACCGGCGGGCCCCGTCCCTACGGCTACGAGGGCCTGGGTGAGGTGTTCGTGTTCCTGTTCTTCGGAATCGTGGCGGTGGCCGGCTCCTACTTCGTCCAGACCAAGCACGTGGATTGGCAGTCGGTCGCCCTGGCCGTCCCGGTCGGCCTGCTGCCCACCGCGATCCTCGTGGTCAACAACACGCGCGACATCGACACCGACCGGCGCGCCGGCAAGAAGACGCTGGCGGTGCGGATGGGTCGGGAGAACTCGCGACGCCTCTACGCCGCGCTGCTGATCGCCGCCTACGTGCTGCTGGTCGTGGTGATCATCCTGGCCGGCCTGTCGGCCTGGCTGCTGCTGGCCCTGGCCACCCTGCCGCTGGCCCAGCGGATGATCGTCACGATCGCCGCCCACACCGACGGCCCGACACTCAACGGCCTGCTGGCCGGGACCGGCCAGCTGCAGCTGGCCTACTGCGTCCTGGTCTCCGCCGGGCTGCTGCTCAGTCACTAGCGTCGTGAGTCGGAGATGCTCGAGCAGTCTCGGGAGTGACTCAGGCGCGTCCAGACGCCGCGAGACTCTCGTCGCATTTGCGATTCAGAGCACCCATCCCCGGTGAGGGTGTCGATCACCGTGGTGCGGGCGCGCTGGCGCGCCCCCCTCGCGAGTGCCCACGACACCGGCGCGAGTACCGAGCCACGGCCGCTGGTGCTGCTCGGCCTCGAGACGCCCGCGGGGGTGATGGGTCGTGGCGAGGCAGCACCGCTCGCCTCCTACGACGGGGTGTCGCTGGCGGCGACGCTCGACGCACTGTCCGCATGCCGGCCCGCCCTGGAAGCCGCCGACGGGCACGACCACGCCGCCACCCTGGCCGCCTGCCGGGCCTGCACCGATCTCCCCCAGGCACTGGCGGCGATCGATCTGGCCCTGTGGGACATCGCGGGCCGTCACCTCGGTCAGCCGGTGTGGCGGCTGCTCGGCGCGGCGTCGGCGCCCGCGCTCGAGCTCAACGCGGTGATCGGCGCGGTCACGGCGGCCGCGGCGGCGGCTGAGGCGGTGGCCGCCGTGGCGGCGGGCTACCGCTGCCTGAAGCTCAAGGTGGGATCCGGTGACGACCTGGCTCGTGTGCGTGCGGTGCGGGAGGCAGTTGGCCCTGAGGTGGCGCTGCGCCTCGACGCCAACGGCGCCTACGGCGACGTCGAGGCCGCTCTGGCGGCGCTCACGGAGCTGGCGGGGTACAGGGTCGAGTTGTGCGAGGAGCCGGTGCACGGGGCCGGCGCCCTGGCTGCGGTCACCGCACGCTCGCCCGTCACGGTGGCCGCGGATGAGAGCACCGCCGACCCGGAGCTGTTCCGGGTGCGCTGCGCCGCCGCGGTGTGTCTCAAGATCGCCGCGGCCGGTGGCATCAGCGGCGTCGTCGACGAGGCGCGGCAGGCGCGGGAGCTTGGCTATCAGATTTATCTCGCGTCCACCCTGGACGGGCCGCTGGGGATCGCCGCGGCGCTGCACGCAGCGACTGTGCTCGCGCCGGACCGGCCGTGTGGCCTGGCGACTCTCGAGCGCTTCGTCGGCGAGCCGCCCCTGCGAGTCCGCGCCGGCCGACTCGGCGTCCCGGACGGGCCTGGGCTCGGTGACGGACTGCTCGACTGGTATCTCCACCTCCCGCTCTGAACCCCGCCCGACCCCCCGAGCCGGGCGGGATCGGGGGGTCGGCGGGGTTCAGGCGAGCAGCGCGAGGCGCCCGTCATCGAGCCACCGGGCCCGATGTCCGGTGCGTCGCGCGCGTCCGACGCCGCCGGGTTCGGGAGCGAGCGCCTCAGCGGCCGGGTCGTCCCAGGTCGCGAGCGGGCCGGCAAGGAGGAGCTCGCCGACCCAGCCCAACGGGACCGGTCGCCCGGCGCCGTCCACCACGTGAGCGCGGTGGTTGGCCAACGGACGTCCAATGGTCACCGGGCCGCGGCTGGGGACCCGGCCGACGGTGCAGTACAGGCCCGCGCTGGTGGCAGTGTGCGCACTCCACAGGACCCGGCAGCGCTCCAGCAGCTGATCGGCCAGCTCCCGTGACAGCGGTGCGCCGCCACTGAGCAGGCGGAGCCCGCGCGTGGCCCCCAGCCCGGTTGCGAGCAGCGCCTCCCAGCGGGGTGGAGTGGCATGGAGAACGGTCACGCCCTCCGCGCGGACGAGCCGGCTGAGCCGTCGGCCGTCCACCGCCGCCTCCGCGGGCGCCAGCAGCAGCCGCCCGCCCGCCAGCAGCACAGGCCACAGCTCGGTGACGGGACTCGCGTAGAGCATCTCGGGCAGGCTGAGCACCGTGTCGCCGGGGCCGAGACCAAGCTCGGTGATCAACGCCGACACCAGCGTGTGGAGCGGGTCACCGGCCAATTCCGCGAGCGCGCCGGGCCGTCGGGGGTCGAACGCGAACCTGCTCACGGGGTCCGGATCAGGACCACCGTCCGGATCCGGACCGCGGTCGGGGCTGGAGCCCTTACCGGGAGCAGGCTGGAGCAGGTCAGCGACCGTGCCCGGCCAGGGCACGGTCATCACGCCTGCGGCAGCGAACGCCGATCCGCCACCAGGGCCGACCACGACGGCGGCGGCGCCCGTCGCCGCCGTCCCGAGGGCCTCCGGCGACTGGGCGGGATCGAGCAGCCGGACGGCGGCACCTACTCGCAGCGCCGCCAGCGCGGCGCTCACGAGGGCGACCGACGGCTCGAGACACACCGCGACGCTGTCCCCGGCCCGTACT
>CAZZVR010000097.1:0-14153 GCA_964657595.1 Burkholderia sp. PAMC 26561
CGGGCCTGCTCGACGTTGTAGGCGACGCGGCGCACCGGGGAGAAGATCGAGTCGATGGGAATGACGCCGATCGGCTGGTCGGCGGACTTGTTCTCCTCCGCCGGGCGGTAGCCGCGGCCGCGGCCGATGGTCAGGTAGACCTCGAGCTTGGTGCCCTTCTCCAGCGTGGCGATGTGGGACTCGGGGTTGAGGATCTCCACGCCTGAGGGCAGGTCGATGTCCTTGGCGGTGATCTCACCGGGGCCAGTGACGACCAGCGGAGCCTCGACCTCGGTCGCGTCGGAGTGCATGCGGCACACCACGCCCTTGAGGTTGAGGACGATGTCGGTGACATCCTCCTTCACCCCCTGGATGGTGGAGAACTCGTGCGCGACGCCCTCGATGCGGACGCTGGTGACGGCCGCCCCGGCGAGCGAGGAGAGCAGAACCCGCCGCAGCGAGTTGCCGAAGGTGTAGCCAAAGCCCCGGTCCAGCGGCTCGATCGTGAACGAGCCACGATTCTCTTCGACGGATTCGGTGGAGATTCTGGGGACCTGGAAGTCAAGCATTGCGCGGGTTCCTAGCTTCGGTGGTGTCGGGGCCGCCGCCGCTCTGCCCGACGGCGGCACGGGGGGCGACGGCGCGGGACCGCCAACACAGCCCCGCCCGTCACCGTGAATATCTGGGTTACTTCGAGTACAGCTCGACGATGAGCTGCTCGTCCACCGGGGCCGCGATCTCGCGACGCTCCGGCTTACGCAGCACCTTCGCCGTCAGACCGTCGTGATCGGCCTGCAGCCAGGCGGGGATCTGACCGGTCAGCTCGGTGGCGTCGCGGATCACCTGAGTCACAGCCTTGTCGCTGGACGCGTGGTGAAGGGCGATCACGTCGTTGTCGCGCAGCTGGTAGCTGCCGATGTTGACGCGACGGCCGTTCACGGTCCAGTGACCGTGAAGGATCATCTGACGCGCCTGCCGGCGCGAGGTGGCGAAGCCGAGGCGCACGAGCACGTTGTCGAAACGCAGCTCGAGCGCACGCAGCAGGTTCTCACCGGTGATGCCCGGCTGGCGTGACGCCTTGGCGTAGTAAATGCGGAACTGCTTCTCCAGCACGCCGTAGTAGCGCTTGGCCTTCTGCTTCTCGCGCAGCTGGACCCGGTACTCAGACTGCTTCTGGCGACCGCGGCCGTGCTCTCCGGGCGGGTAGCCACGACGCTCGACGCCGCACTTGTCCGTCAGGCAACGCTCGCCCTTGAGGAACAGCTTCTGGCCCTCACGGCGGCACTGCTTGCACTGTGGTCCTATATCACGTGCCATGTTCTCTAGACCCTCCGGCGCTTCCGCGGACGGCACCCGTTGTGCGCCTGGGGAGTGACGTCCTTGACGCCCGTGACCTCGAGCCCGGCGGCTTGGAGCGAGCGGATCGCGGTTTCGCGGCCGGAGCCGGGACCCTTGACGTAGACCTCCACCTTCTGGAGGCCGTGCTCGATGCCCTTGCGGGCGGCCGCGTCGGCGGTGACCTGAGCGGCGAACGGGGTCGACTTGCGCGAGCCCTTGAAACCGGCACCGCCGGCGGACTCCCAGGCGATCACGTTGCCCTCACGGTCAGTCAGCGAGACGATCGTGTTGTTGAAAGAGGTCTTGATGTGGGCCTGGCCGACCGGGATGTTCTTGCGAACGCGGCGGCGGCCGGCGCGGGGGCGCTTGGCTGCGGGCATTACTTCTTACCTGCCTTCTTCTTGCCGGCCACCTGCATGCGCTTGGGGCCCTTGCGAGTACGCGCGTTGGTCTTGGTGTTCTGTCCGCGCACGGGCAGGCCGCGGCGATGACGCAATCCGCGGTAGCAGCCGATCTCCTGCAGGCGCTTGATGTTCTGGGAGCGCTCGCGACGGAGGTCACCCTCGACGACGACATCTGAGTCGATGAGGTCACGCAGACGCACGACCTCGTCCTCGGTGAGGTCACGGACCTTGCGATCGGGCTCGATGGAGAGCTCGGTCAGAAGCTTCTTCGATGTGGGACGGCCAATGCCGTAGATGTATGTGAGACCAACCTCAACCCGCTTGTTGAGCGGGATGTTGACTCCGGAGATACGCGCCATCGAGCTAGCCCTGTCGCTGCTTGTGTCGCGGGTTGGAGCAGATCACCAAGACACGTCCGTGCCGGCGGATGATCTTGCACTTTTCACACATCGGTTTGACCGACGGTCGTACTTTCACGTCGTCTCTCTCGTCGTGAGGGATTTTGGGGCGAATGAATCCCCACCCGGCTCTGGCAACCGTTGTGGTTGCCGCTACCGGCGAGGGGAAGTGGTCGTGCAGCGCGAACCTCCACGCTCCAGACGCATCCGGGGATAGTAGCAGCAGGAATCTGGCCCTCAGCCGCGTTACCCGAGGCGCTCAAGTCTACGGTCCGCCGCGGCGGCCCGCCACTCGAGTCGGGCGCGACTAGGCGGCGCGGGCCGCAAGGCCCGCGTGCCAGGGGGTCAGCACCCGGGGTCCCTCGGGGGTGATGGCGATGGTGAACTCGAAGTGGGCGGCCAGGGAGCCGTCCTGGGAATAGATGGACCAGTTGTCCTCACCCAGACGCACGGTGGGCTTGCCAACGTTGACCATCGGTTCGACCGCCAGGACCATGCCGGCCTCCAGGCGGATCCCCGACCCCTCCCGGCCGTAGTTGGGGACCTGGGGATCCTCATGCATCGCCCGGCCGACGCCGTGGCCGACCAGGGTGCGGATGACCGAGAAGCCGTTGGCCTCCACGTATTCCTGCACCGCGTGGCCGATGTCGCCGAGGTGGTTCCCCGGACGGCACTGCTCCACCGCCAGCAGCAGGGACTGCTGGGTGACATCGAGGAGCCGCTGAGCCTCGGCGCTGATCGGACCGACTCCGAAGGTGCGGGCGGCGTCGGCGACCCAGCCGTCCTTCACCACCCCGATGTCGACGGCCAGGATGTCCCCCTTGGCCAATGTGTAGGCGCCGGGGATGCCGTGCACCACCATGTCGTTGGGGCTCGAGCAGATCGAGCCGGGAAAGCCGCGGTAGCCCTTGAACGCCGGCTCACAGCCCTGTGAGCGGATGAATCGCTCGGCGGCGAGATCCAGCTCCTGGGTGCTGACGCCGGGACGGATCTTGGACTCCAGCAGATGCATGGTCCGGACCAGCACCTCCCCGGCCGCGGCCATCTTGTCGATCTCCAGCGGGGACTTCTTGATGATCGCCATGCCTCTGGCCGCTCGGCGGGCGATTAGACGTCGTCTTCGAGGCGCAGGGTCGCGATCACCGCGCGGATGTGATCGTGGACAGCGGCGGGCGGGCGGGTGCCGTCGATGCGGCGCAGGATGCCCTGCTCGTCGTAGTAGCCGATGAGCGGCTCGGTGTTGTGGTGGTACTGCTCGAGGCGGTTCTTGACCACCTCGGGCTGATCGTCCTCGCGCTGGATGAGACGGCTGCCGTCCTGGTCACACACGCCCTCGCGCTTGGGCGGGTCGTAGTCGACGTGGTAGAGGTGGCCCTCCTTGACGCACACGCGCCGGCCGGAGATCCGCTTGATGACCTCCTCGTCGGGCACGTCGATGAGGATCGCGGCGGTCAGGCGCCGGCTCTCGGAGCTGAGCCGGTCAGTCAGCGCCTCGGCCTGGGGGATCGTGCGGGGGAAGCCGTCGAGGATGAAGCCGTCCTGGACGTCATCCGCCTCGAGCCGGTCGGTGACGATGTCGACCACCAGCTCGTCGGGGACGAGGTCACCGGCGTCAGTGATCGCCTTGACCTGCTTGCCGAGCTCAGTCTCGTTCTTGACGTTCTCGCGGAAGATGTCGCCCGTGGCGATGTAGGGCAGTTTGAAATCGTCACGCAGTTTGTCGGCCTGGGTGCCCTTGCCGGCCCCCGGGGGACCGATGAAAATCAGGTTCAGCTCCGGCATCAGGCGGACGATCTTATCGGTCTGCGTGCCGCGTGCGCCGTGCCCGAATTTCTCGCCCGGACCGGGCGATTCTGCATGTCGGGCCCCAGGGCTGTGAGATGCTCGAGACCGAACGGCCAACGGCCCTGGCGGATCGGCGTTTCCAGGTATCGCTCTGACGCCAGCGCGGCGACGAGGCTGACGGACACGGTCACCCCGGCCACCTCCCAGGGGTTCTGGAGGGCGGGGAACTCGTGCAGGATCAGGTTGCGCACCAACAGGTGGATGAGATACAGGCAGTAGGAGAGGCGCCCGATGAATCGCAGCGGCGCGAGGGAGACCACCCGGCCGAGCAGGCTGTGGGGCAGCTGGATGAGCAGCAGCAGCGCCGGCAGGGTGATCCCGGCGGCGCCGAGGAACACCCAGCGTGAGTCGGCCGGGTTGGCGTGCAGGTACAGCCAGGCGAAGGCGAAGAACAGCCCGGCCAGCGTGAGGTCGACGATCGTGTGGACGAGCCGGTTGGGGCGGCCGCCCGGGGGGGCGGCCTCGGGCAGCCACAGCATGCGGTGGCGCCAGATGACCGAGCCCGCACACCCGAGCAGCAGCTCGGCGGCGCGGTCCACCGGTGAGTAGTAGGAGTCATAGCCGCTCAGGTGCGCGGCGACGCTCGGCTCACCCAGCAGCAGCGCCGCGATCGCGGTCACCAGGATGGCCAGGATCTGGGCGGGCCGGGCCCGGAGCTTGAGCAGCAGGATCAGCCCGATCGGCCAGAGGAGGTAGAACTGCTCCTCCTGGGCCAGGGACCACGTCGGGTTGATCGCCCCGAGCGCCTGCCCGTGGTCGAGGGACAGACCCGCCACCCAGTTGTTGGCGAAGCCGAAGGTGCTGGCCAACTTCAGGCCGATCCCCCACCCGGTCAGCCGGTAGGCGAACAGATCCACGCCGGCGGCGAGGATCCCCAGCAGCGCGATGGCCGGAATCAGACGCCGGGCGCGGCGCAGGTAGAAGCCCGTGAGGGAGATGCGCCCGAGGCGCTCCCATTCCTCGAACAGCAGCGTGGTGATGAGGAAGCCCGACAGGACGAAGAACACGTCGACGCCCATGAACCCGTTGGGAACCAGCCCGGTGTGCTCGGAGATGACCAGGAGCACGGCGACCCCGCGCAGACCATCGAGCACGGGGCGCCGGCCCAGGCGCCGGGGCCGGCGCGCCGCCGGGCGGCTGGGGCCGTCGCCGGCTCGCAGAGGGTCGGGAAGATCGCGCTCGGATGGATGAGCTGCCAGGTGCCGGTGGGCGGGCTGAGGGTGGCTGCGTGCGTCGGTCCTGGGCCGCGGTCGACCAGACCGACCCCGTGAGGTCGATGTGGAGGGCATCCCGTCAGGGTTACCCAAACCACTGTCCGGTTAGCGTTGCGTGAGCTGAAGAACCTCCTAATGGGGGCCGGGCCTCACGGCGCCGACCCCCCCGGCGGCTAGCCCTTGAGCTTGTAGGAGCGGCTGACCTTCACGCTCGCGCCCGAGGTCGCGGTGAAGGTGACCACGGCGACGACGTTGGCGCCCTTGGTGGCGCGCGCCAGCAGCTTGCGCCCGGCGGCGGTGGTCGGCAGATTGACGGTGATGTCCCCGGCCTTGCGCAGGGTGCCCGTGTAGTTGACGTAGTAGGTGCCCTTGCTGCCCGGCACGCCGACCTTCCAGGTGACCGTGAGCTTGCCCGCGCCCGGTGAGGTGAACTTGAAGCTGAGCTTCTTGGCCTTGGCCAGCGTCGGCGTCTTGAGATAGTTGCCGCTGCCCTGGAGCAGGTTGCGCATCTGGGGCTTCAGCAGGGTGTTGATCGTCGCCGCGTTGGCGGTCAGAGCCGCGACGGCGGCCTGGAGCGCGGCGGTGGTGGAGGCCGGCGTGGTGGCGACCACGATGTAGTACGGGGTGGTGACGGTGTTGGTCTGGGTGCTGGTCACCGTGCTGTTGGCGATCGTGGTGGTGACCGAGGAGGGAAAGGTCTGGGTACCCACGGTCACGTCATGGGGCTGGACCCCGGCGTAGGGCTTGGCCCCGTGGGTGTACTGATCCGAGGTCCCCGACGCCCCGGCGATGGCCACGCCCGCACCGGCGCCGGCCATCACCACACCGGCCGCGACCCCGCCGACCGTACGTGAGAACCAAAACGACTTCTTCATGGCACCTCCACCCCTCTGTCTCGTGCTGGCATCCCGCGCCCCGCGACGCAGGACTGCCTCGGGACCGAACCTACCAGAGGCCCGGTGGAGCTGACAACACCCGAGCGTCACCCCATTAGGCTCTAGGCCCTCAGCGTGCTCACTGGCCAGAACCCCGCCCGGCGGATCCCCGCAGCCCTCACACTGGCGACGCTGCTGGCGGCGCTTCTCGGCGCCAGCCTGGCCACCGGCGGCTACACCTTCAGCGGTCAGCGCCTGCTGCTCGCCCTCACCGCGGTGCTCGTGCTCGAGCTCATCTTCCTCGCGCCGTCCGGGCTGCTCGGCGCCGCCCGGGTCCCGCTCGCGGCCGCGCTCGTCCTGTTGGCGGCGTGGACCGCCGCCAGTGCGATCTGGACCACCGGCGCACCGGCCGACGCCATCCGCTGGGCCGCGGTCACCCTCGACCTGGCGGTGCTGGTTCCGGCCGCGGCGATCATCGCGCGCTGGCTGGGCCCGACGGCGCTCGCCGGCGCCGTCGCGGCGGTCGCGGTGGTCGAGGGGGTGATCGGGACGTGGGCGCTGGCCCTGCGCCACATCCCCGAGGCCGTCCTGCTCTCTGACAGCTGGCGCCCGGCGGGGAACTTCGAGTACGCGCCGGCGCTCAGCCTGCTCGAGGTCTGCGCGCTGCCGGTCACGCTGATGCTCGCGGCCTCCCCCGTGCGCTGGCGTGCCGGCGCGGGCGCCTTCGCCCTGGCGATCTTCGGAGTCGACTTCGGTACCGAGGACAGCCGCCTGCCCCTCGCCCTCGCCGTGGCCACGCTGATCGTGCTCGCCTGGGTGGCCGACCGTCGCGCACTGCCGCGCCGCCGGCTGGCCGCCGGGGCGATCCTGCTCGCCCTCACCGCCGTGCTGGGGAACCTCAGCCTCGGGCGCCGGGACCTGGGCGACCACCCGGGGACGACGCTCGAGGTCATCGCCACCTTTGCCGGCTGTGTGATCCTGGCGGCGGCGTGGCCCTGGCTGGCGCGTCGGGTCCGCCCGCTCCCGGCCGCCCGGCTGTGGCTGGTCGGGGCGCTCCTGGGCATGCTCGCCGTCGGCGTGTGGGTGCTGGTGGGCTACACGAGCACGCTGACGGGGGCCGGCGGCGGCCTGGATCACTCGCGTTTCTCCTACTGGAGCTCCGCCTTCCGCGTGTGGCGACTGCACCCCGTGCTCGGCACCGGCGCGGAGTCGTTCTTCGCCACCGCACGGCACTTCCAGCTGTCAGATGACCTGACGCTGTTTGCTCACGACCTGCCGCTGGAGCTCGCCGCCGAGCTCGGCATCCCGGGGTTCGCGCTTGCCCTGGCGCTCTATCTGTCGGCCGGGCGCGACGTGTGGCGGGGGCTGCGCGCCCGGGCCGGGGGCGCCGGGGGCGCCTGGCTGTTGGCCCCGGCCAGTGGCGCCTTCCTCATCCAGAACCTGTTCGACTGGCCCTGGCACTTCGCGGCGCTCGGCGCGGTGTGGGCGGTGTCAGCCGGCGGGCTGAGAGCGTGTATCGGAGCCCCCGCGGGGGACGAACGCGCTTCAGGGCTGAGCGTCCTGCTCGCTGATCAGTGACGGCGGGGCCTGGCGCAGGCGGTCGTTCCACGGCGCCTCGATCAGCCGGTGAGCCAGCGCGGCCACGGCGATGAGGATGATCAGGATGGCCAGTGCCTCCAGCGACCCGCTGGCCTGGCTGCGGGAGAGCCCGCCGGGCCAGATGGCGCGGATGACCAGGAAGCACGGGTACTGCACGAGGTACAGGGCGAAGGACCACACGCCGAGCTTGACCACGCGGGGGGCGCGGAACGGGTTGGGCGAGCCGCGCAGATCCGAGCGGGCGGCTGAGGCGATGAGCGCCACGATCCCGGGCAGGGCCACCAGCTCCACGAACGCCGGGCGGCTGATGAGGCCCACGTGATGGTGGCCGAGGATCACCACGACGACGCCGAACGCGACCAGCGCCGTGGCGCTGACCGACAGCGGCGGGGCGGACAGACCGCGACGCACCGCCTCGCCGAGGAGCATGCCGATGAGGAAGAACCCGAGCTGGAAGGCGGGGAAGTAGTACAGGCTCTGGGCCCCATGGCCCAGAGCGTCGAGCCCCACGAAGACGAGGACCATGAGCGCCAGCACCCCCGCCCCCACCCCCAGCATCGCCGAGCGCCGGGCTCCGAGCAGGCGCGGCGCCACCCAGGGGAACACCGCGTAGAAGAACGCCTCATTCGACAGCGACCAGCTCGGCGCGTTGGCGTTGTGCAGCACCAGGCCCGAGAGGCCCGCGGGCACCCAGGCCTGGAGCATCACCACCGACGTCAGCACCGCCCCGGCGGACACCGGCTCGAACGAGCGTCCGAGGATGGCCAGGATCACCCCCGGGACGAACATCACCAGGTACAGCGGGTAGACGCGGGCGAAGCGCCGGCGCCAGAACGCCGGGGGCGTGTCCTCGGCCCGTGCGGTCCAGATGAGCACGAAGCCGGACAGCACGAAGAAGAACTCCACGCCGAGGTAGCCCCACGGCGCGGCGCCCTGGCCGTAGAAGGCCACGCCGCAGAACAGCGGCAGGTGATAGATCACCACCGCGAGGGCGGCGAAGAAGCGCAGGCCCGTCAGCGAGTCCAGGCGCTGGGCGCCGCGGTTCACAGCGGGGGAGTGCCGCGGGTCAGGGCGACCGGGGCGATCGCTC
This sequence comes from Burkholderia sp. PAMC 26561, assembly GCA_964657595.1. Lineage (GTDB taxonomy): Bacteria > Actinomycetota > Thermoleophilia > Solirubrobacterales > Solirubrobacteraceae > Palsa-465. The sequence goes on from CAZZVR010000097.1 coordinate 8,743, forward strand.
CATCAGGGCCAGCGCTCAGCCGCCTCGCGCCGACGAACTCGCACGTCACCGGGGAGAGCTTGCCAGACGCGTCAGACGTGTACCACCGCTGGGGGTGATGTCCGTCGAGGGCGGGGGCAACGGCTTCAGGCCGGCCGGACGGGCTGCCGATAGATGAGGCGAACGTGCTCGATCCCTCGCCCACCGACGTCTACCGCGGTCCCTTCAATGCGGCGGCGGCGACCCGTCTGCTGTGGCGTGCGGGCTTCGGGCCGCGCCGGGGCGAGGCCGCCCGGCTGGCCAAACTGGGCCTCGACGGCGCGGTCGCGTCCCTGACCCGCCCGGCTGGCCGCGAGTCGCTGATCGGACCCGAGCCCCGGAACGCTCAGGGGCAACCGTTGGACCCGATCGACGTGTGGGGCGACGCCCACTGCTGGTGGCTTGACCGCATGATCCGCTCGGACCAGCCGCTGATCGAGCGGATGACGCTGGTCTGGCACAGCTGGTTCGCCACCTCGATCGAGAGCTCCAGCGCCCAGCTGATGCTCAACCAGAACGCGATGATGCGCTCCCACGCGCTGGGCAACTTCCATGACCTGCTCTGCGACGTCACCCGGGATCCGGCGATGCTGCTGTGGCTCAACGGGGCCGGCAGCACCCTGTACGCACCCAACGAGAACTACGGCCGCGAGATGCTCGAGCTGTTCACCCTGGGGGCCGGCCGGGGCTATGGCGAACGCGACGTGCACGAGAACGCACTGGCGCTGACCGGGTTCACCGCCGACTGGACCGACCGCGGTCCGAGCAACTTCCGCTACGTGCCCGCCCTGCATGACAACCGGGTCAAGACGATCTTCGGACACCGCGGACGCTTTGGGTGGCGCGACAGCTGTCGCCTGGCGGTCACCCACCCTGACCATCCCGCCTTCATGGTGGCCAAGCTGTGGGGCTACTTCGTCGGTGCCGCGATGCCGGCTCGGACCGCCGCCGAGCTCGAGCGAGCCTACGTGGGAGCCGGCTTGGCCGTGCGTCCGCTGATCGAGGCGATCCTGCGCCATCCGCTGTTCTATGAGGGCCCGCGGATGGTGCTGGCCCCGGTGGTGTTCGTCGCCGGGATGCATCGCGCCCGGGGCATCGGCCTGGAGACCAACGCCTGGTCCTGGATCTGTGATCAGGCCGGCCAGCTGCTGTTCGATCCGCCCAACGTCTCGGGCTGGGACTACGCGGACTGGCTCGACACCGCCCGCTGGTCCGGGCGCCTGGTTGCGGTCAACCAGATCCTGGCCAAGCGCGTGATCTCCAGCAACGACGCCCACTACCCGGTGCAGGAGACCCCCCACCAGGCGCTGGAGCGCGCGCTCGCGTTCTGGGACGAGCCCACCCTGTCGGCCCCGGCCCGACGCAACCTCACCGACTATGCCCGCCAGGCCGAGCGCGACGCCCGCGCCACCTGGGAGCGGGGAACGTTCCGCATCCTGCGCCAGAACGCACTGCGCGCCCTCATCCCCATGACCCCGGATTGGCAGACGGCATGACCCCCACCCCGCCACCGTCCGCCTCAGGCGGCTGCTGTCGCTCCTTCACCCGCGCCCAGGCGCTGCGCGCGCTTGCCGGGGGCCGGGGCGGCGGGGCGGTGCAGCGCGAGTGGGATCCGCGGATGCCGCTGCCGGCGGGGACCGGCGTGGACCGCCGCCATTTCCTCGCCGCCGCCGGCGGCGGCGTGCTGGCGGTCTACGGCGCCGAGCGCCTCGGATTGACCAACCGTCTGCTCGGGGACGGGATCGCCCAGGCGGCGAGTGCCCAGCCGGCGGACAACCCGGTCCTCATCACCCTGTTCCTCCAGGGCGGCCTCGACGCCCTGTCCCTGCTGGCGCCCACGACGGACCCCCGTTACGTCAAGCTGCGCCCGACCCTGGCCGTCAGCCCCGGCAGCGGCACGCCCTTGCCCGAGGATCCGTCGCTGGAGTGGAATCCCGCGGCCGGGTCCCTGGCAGACCTGCACGCCGCCGGCCAGCTGACGGTGATCCCGGGCATCGGCTACACCGGCGAGGACATGTCGCACTTCACCTCCCGCCACTACTGGGAGGTCGGGGCGACCAGCACCGAGCTGATGACCGGCTGGATGGGCCGCTACCTCGACGTGGCCGGCAGTGCCAGCAATCCGCTGCAGGGCCTGTCCCTCGACGGCCAGATGAACCCATCCCTGGCCAGCGCGCGGAATCCGGTGGCGGCGATCACCACCCCGGAGGACTTCTCGCTGTACATCGAGGGGGCCTGGGGCGCGCCCTTCAGCGCCGCCCTCAATGCGGCGGGTGCGCTGGGTGACACGCTGCGCTCCGCCCACGATCCCGCGGTCGCCCAGGTGGCCCGGGCCGCCTCGGAGGTCCAGATCGTCCGCCGGGCCCTGGCGCCGTTCCACAACGCGCAGGGCAAGGCGAGCTACACCAGCCCGGTGCCCTACCCCACCTCGGGGACCTCGGACCTGCCCCGGCGCTTCGCCGGACTGGCGGCGATGATCGCCGCCGGGCTGCCGCTGAAGTGCGTGGCCCTGACCACCGACACGGAGTTCGACACCCACTCGAGCCAGGCGGCCACCTTCAGCTCCGGCGTGCAGCTGGTGGCCGACACGCTCAAGGCCTTCCAGGCCGACCTCCAGGCCCGGGGGATCGCCGACCGCGTGCTGGTGCAGGTCTGGTCGGAGTTCGGACGTCGCGCCCAGGAGAACGGGTCAGACGGCACCGACCACGGGGGCGCGGGCAGCGCCCTGCTCATCGGCAGCCGGGTCACCGGCGGCATGCTCGGTGAGTTCCCCGCCCTCAACCACCTGGACGCCAACGGCAATCAGAAGGTCAACGTCGACTTCCGCGGGCTCTACTGCTCGTTGCTGGAGCAGTGGTTCGACCAGGATGCCGGCGCGGTCATCCCCGAGGCGCGGCGCTTTGCGCGCTACGCGCTGCTGGGGTCCGGAGCGTGAGCCGCGCGCGGGGTGCGCTGGTACGACGGTTGAGCGCCGGCGCCTGCCTGCTCGCGGGTGTCGGGTGTCTCGGATCGAGCGCCGTGGCGCGAACCCCGCCAGCCCCGGGACACCTGCTCATCTACGCCCAGGAGTGGTCGCTCTGGCCCTCACGGACCCACGTGGCCACCGGCACGCTCGACGTCCAGCTGTGGAACCGCGGCCAGGATGCCCACGACGTGCGGGTGCGGCGGGTGAATGCCGCCGGTGTGATGGTTGGCGCCGTGCTGGGTGGCGTCTCGGTGACGCCGTCAGGCGCGATCCACACCGCGGTCTGGCATCTGCGGGCCGGCCGGTATGAGATCTACTGCTCACTGCCCGGGCATCTGATGATGGGGATGCACTCGACACTCAATGTCGTCAGCGCTGGCGCTGGCGCGGGTGCCGGCGCTGGCGCTGGCGCGGGCGCGGGCGCTCAATACCGCAAAGCCGGGTCGTTTCAGGCCGCATAAGGGGGCTTTGCGTCCAGGTGCGCCGTGAGGGCGCGTCTCGACGCACAACGCGTCCGCCGCCGGGGCTGTGCGTCTCAGTGCGCGCGGAAAACGGCGCACCACTCCCTTACTTCAGGAAGCCCTCGTAGTTGCGCATCATCAGCTGGGCCTCGAGCTGCTTCATGGTGTCGAGGGCGACGCCGATGACGATGAGGATCGAGGTGCCGCCGAAGGCGAAGTTCGCCCCGGTGGAGTTGATGAGGATCGTCGGCAGGGCCGCGATCGCCGCCAGGAACAGCGCCCCGTAGAAGGTGAGGCGGGCGAGGATGCGATCGAGGAATTCGGCGGTCGGCCGCCCCGGTCTGACGCCCGGGATGAAGCCGCCGGCCTTGCGCAGCTCGTCGGCCTGCTCCTGGGGATTGAAGGTGACCGCGGTGTAGAAGTAGGTGAAGACGATGATGAGCAGACACTCGCCGAGCACGAAGTGCCAGCCGCCGGGGGCGAAGAAGTCATACAGCGAGGTGCCGAAGCCCTTGCGGTTCTTGCCGATCAGCTGACCCAGGGTCGGCGGGATGGTCATCACCGTGGCGGCGAAGATCACCGGGATCACGCCGGCCATGTTGATGCGCAGGGGCATGAAGGTCTGCTGACCCGAGATCATGCGCTGGCCGATGGATCGTCGCGCGTACTGGATGGGGATGCGGCGCTGGCCCTCCTGGACGAACACGATGGCGGCGACCACGGCGACGACGATGAAGGGCATCATCACCTTGAAGGTGGGGTCGGTGGAGTTCCACCAGGAGTTGATGCCGCTGGGGATGCGGGAGATGATCGAGGCGAAGATGAGCAGCGAGATGCCGTTGCCGATCCCGCGCTGGGTGATCAGCTCACCGAACCACATGAGCAGGATCGTGCCCGCGGTCAGGGCGATGGCGATGAGGAACACCTTGGCCACGTTGAAGCCCGGGATCAGGGTGACGCCGGCGCCGTTCTCCAGCGAGCGGAAGTAGAAGACGTAGCCGATCGACTGGGCGAAGGCCAGGCCGACGGTCAGGTAGCGCTGGTACTGGGTGAGCTTCTCCTGGCCGGTGGGCTCACGGCGTAGCGCCTCCAGCGACGGGATCACCGCCTGCAGGAGCTGGAAGATGATCGACGCGGTGATGAACGGCGTGATGCCGAGAGCGAAGATGGCCAGGCGCCCCAGGCTGCCGCCCGAGAACGTGTTGAGCAGCCCGAAGATCGACGAGGAGCCCAGGTTGCTCTGGATCTGGTTGATCGCGCTGGCGTTGATCCCCGGCGCCGGAATGTAGGCACCGAGGCGGTACAACGCCAGCAGCCCTGCAGTGAACAGGACCTTTCTGCGGATCTCCTTGACGCGGAAGGCGCCGAGGATCGTCGAGATCATGTACGGAAGTCTTGCAGGCGCAAGGCGTCGGGGACGTTAGCGGTGCAGGGCGCCTAGGCGTCGGTGGTGCTGGCGGGCGCCGAGGCGTCGACAGCAGCCGCCGGTGAGCTCTTGAGCTCGACCAGCACGACCGAGCCACCGGCAGCCTCGATGGCCGCCTGGGCGCTCGCGGAGAACGCATGGGCGTGCACGGTCAGCGCCTTGGTGATCTCACCCTTGGCGAGGATCTTCACGGCGATGTCCTTGCGCTTGCCCAGGCCGGCGGCCTTGAGCGCCTCGACGGTGACCACCGAACCGGCCTCGAAGCGCTCCTCGAGTGCCGCGAGGTTGACCGGCTGGGTGTGGGTGCGGAAGGGCTCAAAGGGCATCGACTTCTTCATGTGCGGGCCGCGCAGCTTGCGCATCCGCATGTGAATCGGCATCTGCCCACCCTCAAAGCGCGCCCGGTCCTTGGAGCCCGAGCGGCTGCCCGCGCCCTTGTGGCCGCGGCCCGAGGTCTTGCCCGTGCCCGAGCCGTGGCCACGGCCGACGCGCTTGCGCGGCTTCTGGCTGCCCGGGGCGGGCTTGAGGTTGTGCAGGCCGA
>CAZZVR010000098.1:0-14020 GCA_964657595.1 Burkholderia sp. PAMC 26561
ACTTGAAGGTGACGGTCGCCCCGGCGCCCAGCGTGTAGGAGAACTGCTGGTAGTCCCAGGAGACGCCGAAGGTGATCGGCTTGGCCGAGTGGTTGTAGGCGACCAGGACGCGCGAGCCGTCCGGGTTGAGGAAGGCGACGTTGTCCAGGCCCGAGGAGACGTGGTAGCCGGAGGAGTCCCGGTAGTCGCTGACCCAGCGTGGCGTGTCGACGCGCACCGCGCCACGCTGGACGAACTTGGAGAGCTGGCCGAGCTGGTAGTAGTTGGCGGTGTAGGTCACCTTGTGGGTGCCCTCGTTGATGGTCAGCAGCCCGGTGCAGGCGTGACACCCCGAGTTGGGGGACTGAACCGGACCGCCCTGGCCGTTGAGGGCGATGTTCCACAGCGCCGCCGAGGAGGCCCAGTTGCGCACCGCGTCGATCGCCGCCTCCGCACCCGAGTAGGGGATGATCCCCGGCGAGCACTCGGTCATCAGGTTCTGCACGTTCTTGTAGAGATTGCGGAAGGCGGCGATGCCCTGCTGGCCGCCGTAGCAGTGCCAGGCGATGCCGGAGGTGGCCGACGCCGAGGCCGCCGTGGACTCGACCGCCTGGGCGTAGGAGGGCTCAGCGCCGCCGGTGTCCCCGCCGTAGATGCGGGTGGTGACGCCCGCCGCGGCGAAGGCCGGGGCGAGGTCCTGGGCGATGAACTGCGCCTCGGCTGCGGGGGTCAGGTTCATGCTCGGGTAGGAGACCGGCGTGCCGGGCTCGTTCTCAGGCGTGATGCCCCAGATCGGGATGCCGTAGGACTGGTAGGCCTGCACGAACTTGAGCAGATACTGGGCGAGCACCGGATAGTCGGCGCTGAGCAGCGTGCCGGAGCGGCCGAGGTCGTCGGTGAGTCCGTTGGACTTCATCCAGCCCGGCGCCGTCCACTCGGTGGAGATGATGTCGACCTGGGAGTTGGTCTTCATCATCTGGGCCAGCGTGGGGATCACGTAGGACAGGTCGTGCTTGACGCTGAAGCCCGCCAGGGTCGGATCGGTGTCGCCCTTGGGCTGATCGTCGTAGGTGTAGGCGGTGCCGGCGGAGGTGAAGTCCGACGCGCCGATCGGCACGCGGGCGAAATTGATGCCGATCCCACTGCTCGCACTGAACAGGTTCTCCAGCACGCTCTTGCGCTGGCCGGGGCTCAGGTAGTTGTGGATGAGCCAGGCCGAGGTGTCGGTCATCGCCGCACCGAAGCCGACGATCGACTGGTAGGCGATGTGGTCATCGACGTCGAGGACCTTCACGCCGCGGGGCACCGCACGGTGGGAGAACGTCGCGTTGGGCTGCTGGGTCAGGGCCGCCTGGTGGAGGTCGGCGTCGGTGAGGTACACCTGCACCGGCACGCCAGCGGTCGTGGTCGTGGTCGTGCCCGTCGTGGTCGTCGCGCCCGTCGTGGTGGTCGCCGTCGTGCTCGTGCTTCCAGCAAGGGCCGTCGCGGTCGAACCCAGGGCCACCGCGGCAATGCACGCCAGCGCGGCCGGGACCACGCCGAGCCCCAGGGCCAGCCACCGCCGGAACCTCCCACCGGCACGCCGGGCGGCTCCGCTCTCCAGATTCGTCTCACCCACAGCCGAATGAGAGCCTAGCCGCCCCGCGATCCGCTCGATGTAAACGCTCTTAGAAAACCCACCGGGGTCAGCTGTCGGCCGCGGTCTGCTCGGCGGCGATCTGGTCCTGCAGGGCGGCCATCACCGTGGGGTCACGCAGGGTGGTGACGTCCCCCAGGGCCCGGCCTTCGGCGATGTCCCGCAGCAGCCGACGCATGATCTTGCCCGAGCGGGTCTTGGGCAGGTCGTCGGTCCAGATGATCCGCTTGGGCCGGGCGAACTTGCCGATCCGCTCGGCCACGGTGTCGCGGATGCCGGCAATCAGCTCATCTGAGCCGGGCGTGTCGCCCTGGAGGGTGACGAAGGCGCAGATCGACTGGCCGCTGTCCTCGTCGGCCTGGCCGATCACCGCCGCCTCAGCCACCGAGTCGTGGGCGACGATCGCGGACTCCACCTCGGCGGTGGACAGCCGGTGCCCCGACACGTTGACCACGTCGTCGATGCGGCCGATGATCCACAGGTAGCCGTCGGCGTCGACGCGGGCGGCGTCCCCGACCAGGTAGGTGCGCTCCCCGTACTGGCGCCAGTAGGTCTCCACGAAGCGCTCGTCGTCCTGATAGAGCGTGCGCAGCATCGAGGGCCACGGCTGGTCGATGACCAGCAGCCCCTGGCCGTTGGTCACCTCCTCTCCGGTGCTCTCGTCCAGCACCTTGACCGAGATCCCGGGGAACGCCTGGGTGGCCGATCCGGGCTTGGTCGCGGTGATGCCGGGCAGCGGGGTGATCATGATCGCCCCGGTCTCAGTCTGCCACCAGGTGTCCACGATCGGACAGCGCTCCCCGCCGACGATCTTGTGGTACCACAGCCAGGCCTTGGGGTTGATCGGCTCACCGACGGTCCCGATCAGCCGCAGCGAGCTGAGATCGTGTTTGAGGACCTGGTCGGCCCCCCACTTCATGCAGGCACGGATCGCCGTGGGAGCGGTGTAGAAGATCGTCGCCTTGTAGCTCTCGGCGATCTCCCACCAGATGTCCTTGGCCGGGTAGTCCGGCGCGCCCTCGTACATGATCGAGGTGGCCCCGTTGCACAGCGGGCCGTAGACGATGTAGGAGTGACCGGTGATCCAGCCGACGTCGGCCGAGCACCAGTACACGTCGCTCTCGGGCTTGAGGTCGAACACCATGCGGTGGGTGGTCGAGGCGCCGGTCAGGTAGCCGCCGGTGGTGTGCAGGATGCCCTTGGGCTTGGCCGTCGAGCCGGAGGTGTAGAGCACGAACAGCGGATCCTCGGCGTCCATCGGCTCGGCCGGACAGATCGGGTCGGCCTCCACCACGAGGTCGTGGTACCAGACGTCGCGCCCGTCCTTCATCTCACACTCCACCCCCTTGGAGCGGACCACGACGATGTGCTCGAGCGTCCCCAGATCGCCCATCACCTCATCCACGTTGGCCTTGACCGGGGCGACCTTGCCCTTGCGGGCGGCGCCGTCGACGGTGATCAGCGCCTTGGCGCTGGAGAACTCCATGCGCTCGCGCACCGACTCGGCCGAGAAGCCGCCGAACACCACGTTGTGCACCGCGCCGATGCGGGCGCAGGCGAGCATCGCCACCGCGACCTCGGGGATCATGGGCAGGTAGATCCCCACCACATCACCCTTGCGGATCCCCAACCCCTTGAGGCCGTTGGCCATCCGCTGGGTGTCGGACAGCAGATCGTCGTAGGTGACGTCGCGCTCCTCACCCTCCTCGCCGCGCCAGTGATAGGCCACCCGGGCGCCGTTGCCGGCCTGGACGTGACGGTCGAGGCAGTTGTGGGAGACGTTGAGCTGGCCTCCGGTGAACCACTTGAAGAACGGGGGATTGGAGTCGTCGAGGACGGTGTCCCACGGCTTGAACCAGTCGAGCTTCTCCGCCTGGGTCGCCCACCAGGCCGGAGCGTTCGCGCTGGCCTGTGCGTAGATCGCCGGGTCGTTGAACTCGGCATGCTCGGCAAAGCCGGGCGGTGTGGGGAAGCTCTCCTGCTCAGACAGCCGACCGAGCTCGCGCTCGAGATCGTGTTCGCTGATGGATCCGGTCGCCATTCTCTCTCCTCTGGTCGCGGCTGAGGGGGAGGTCTGTGGGACCACCCCCTCAGGTGAAGCGTTCTAGTTGTGCGGGACCGGGCGGCCCAGCGGCAGCACGTCGTGACCGTACACCTGGGTCATGATCTCACCACAGGCTGCATACAGCGCCGCCGCGGCGGTGGCGATGCCGAGGTAGCCGCCGACGTGGATCATGCTGGCGGTTCCGCCTGAGTTGCCGATGCCCAGGAAGATGAACGTCAGGGTCAGCAGGAGGAACACGACCTGCACCGCGCGGGTGGCGGTGAAGGAGCACAGGAACATCATGCCGGTGAAGATCGCCCACGCCCACAGGTAGAGGCCGAGGCCGGCGTTCACGGCCGAGGCGCCGCCGGCTGATCCAGAACGCCCCGAAGGACGTGAAGGCGACGGCGCCGAAGGTGTTGCCGGCGCGGAACTCCCACATGCCCGCCAGCAGCTGTCCGATGCCGCCGTAGGCGAGAGCCATACCCAGGACGACCGGCAGGTCGTGGGCGAAGCTGACCAGGTTGGCGTTCATCACCGACAGAACCAGGGTGGTGATGCCGAAGGCGGCCAGGCCGAGCGGGGCCGGGTTGGCCGGCACCCAGCCGGGGGCGGCGCCGGTCACGCCCGATGTAGCGCGGGCGGGCGCCGGGTCGCCCGGCGGTTCGCTGATGGTGGCCATCTGAGGTCTCCTCTCCTCTGAGGTTGAAACGGTCGGTTGGACGCTAGTCCCGGGCTGGCTCGAGGGGGGTCCCTGATGCGCCGGCTGGCCACCCCGGCACGATGAACGGTGGTTCTCGCGCGATGAGCGGTTGACGCTGGCGGACCCGGCGTGGTCTGTGTCGGTTGTCACAGGACGGGTCTATGCTCAGAGCACGGTGCAGATCCTGCTTGGAGTGCTGTTCGGCCTGGTCCTCGCCGCCTTCGCGGCTCTGCTGCAACGCCATCTCTGGAACCGGGCCGCCAGTGGCCGGCGCGGGCGAGCGATCCAGTCGGCCCTGCACGCGGCCACGGTGATGCTGCCCCATCTGCGCCGCGGGCTCGACCCGGCGTCGGCCGCGCGCGCGGTGATCCACCTCCAGACCCTGACCCAGGCCGAGGCGGTCGCGCTGGGCGACCGTGAGGCGGTGCTCGCCTTCGTCGGCCTGGGTGAGGATCACCACCACGCCGGGGACGCGCTGATCCCGATCACCGCTCCCGCGCGCGAGGATCACCTTCACGTGGAGGTCCAGATCGGCTGCCGTCACCCTGGCTGCAGGCTCGGGCCGGCGGTGGCCGCGCCGTTGGTCGTCGGGGGCGCGGTGGTCGGCTCGGTGGTGACGCTGTACCGGCGCGGACGCGAGATCACCTCCGACGACACCCGCACGGTGGCCGAGGCGGCCAAGCTCGTCTCCGCCTTCCTCGAGCTCCAGGGCCTTGAGGAGCAGGCCCGCGCCCTGGCGGAGGCGGAGCTGCGGGCGCTGCGCGCCCAGATCTCCCCGCACTTCATCTACAACGCGCTGGCGGCGATCGCCAGCTACATCCACACCCAGCCTGACGAGGCCCGCGAGCTGCTGACGGAGTTCGCCGAGTTCATTCGCTACGCCTTCCGCCGCCAGCAGCCGTACGTGACCCTGGCCGACGAGTTCGCCTACGTGGAGAAGTACCTGCGCCTCGAGCAGGCCCGCTTCGGGGAGCGCCTGGAGATCTCCCTGCGGGTCGCGCCCGAGGCGCTGGCCGCGACGGTGCCGGTGCTGTCGCTCCAGCCGCTGGTGGAGAACGCGGTTCGCCACGGCGTCGAGCGCCGCGGCCGCGGGCGCATCGAGATCTCCGTCGCCCGCTGCGAGGGCGGCATCCAGCTCTCGGTGTGCGACAACGGCGTGGGCATGAGCCGTGAGCGGGCCGACGCCGTGCTCGCCGGGGCGGGGGAGGGCGTCGGCATCGCCAACGTCCAAGCCCGGCTGCTGGCCAGCTTCGGTCCTGGGTACGGACTGGAGATCGAATCGGAGCTCGGTGAGGGCACGACGGTCACCATGCGGGTCCCCGAGCCGGTCCGGGATGCGGTGGCGGCGTGAGGGTGCTGGTGGTCGACGACGAGCGTCCCGCGCTCGAGGACCTGGGCCGGCTGCTGGAGCGGTGCAGCGGCGTCAACGGGGTGACCCTGGCCGACGGCGGACCCGCGGCGTTGCGGCTGCTGGCCGGCGGTCAGCGCTACGGCGCGGTGTTCCTCGACGTGCGGATGCCCGAGGTGGACGGGTTGGAGCTCGCAGGACTGCTGGGCCGGTTCGCCGAGCCGCCGGCGCTGATCTTCGTCTCGGCCTTCGAGGATGGTGCCGTCGGGGTCTTCGCCCGTGACCTGCACCCGGTGGACTACCTGATGAAGCCGGTGTCGCGCAGCCGGGTCGAGCAGGCCCTGGCCCGGATCGGCAGCACCCGGGTGTGGGGCGGCGAGGCGGCGGCGCACCCCGTGAACGATGATGAGATCGTCCCCATCGAGAACCAGCACGGCGGCAGCACCCGGCTGCTGGCGCGCTCCTCGGTCCTCTTCCTCAAGGCCGAGGGGGACTACGTGCGCATCCACACCGACAGCGGCCGCTTCCTCGCCCGAGCGTCTCTGAGCGACATCGAGCAGCGCTGGGAGCCCTACGGCTTCGTGCGCGTCCATCGCTCCTACCTGGCCAACCTGCGCCGCGCCCATGAGATCCGCCCCGAGCTGGGCGGCGGTGCGACGGTGGTGTTCGAGGACGGCTCCGACGTGCCCGTCGCCCGCCGTCACGTGGCCGAGCTGCGCCGACGCCTGCGGAGCTGACGCTCGGGCGCCTCGAACATCCGTCCACACACCACATTCCGGCTCAAGGCCCAGGCTGTGTGCGCCGAAAACACATAAAACGCTTGCGCGACGTCCGATTTACAGTATTTTTGCTGAACAAGCCGGAACGTCGTACCCATTGAACTATCGCGACTCAGGGGCCGTCAGCCCACCTGGGAGGTCTCAGACGAATGTTGGCTTACAAAGCACATCACTGGCTGGAGAGCTATCTCTACTCCGCTCGGGGCCACCGCGCACTCGAGCAATCGGTTCTGGCGGCCGGTGAACGCCAGGGATTCTCCGTGCGCGCGCTGCGCCGCGCCGGCCGCTCGCTCGGCATCGACCCGGCCGCGGGCTGCTGGGAGCTGCACGCCACCCGGGTCGCCGCCCTGGAGCAGCGTGAGATCGGCTCCCTCGAGCGCATTCCGACGCTCGGGTTCGAGCCCATGCGCTCCCGCGTCGGCTTGAGCGACGCGGCCTAGCGTCGTCTAGCGCTGGGCCGGCTGGCGCAGCTCGGCGAGGATGCGCTCCAGCCGCGGCTCGGTGGTGGTGTCCACGTGGGTCATCGCCGCCGCCACCGCCGGGTGGACCGCGGCGATCTGGGCGTGCATATCATGCGCCACGGCCCGGTAGCTGGGGTGGCCCTCACGGCCTGAGCGCAGCTCGATCAGCTGCATCGCCTCACGCGCGTTGAGGTCGAGGATGAAGCGGATGCGGTAGCCGAGGCACAGGGCGTAGGGGGCGGCCTCGGGCAGGCCGGCGGCGACGATCCGGGCGTACTCGGCGGCCGAGATCTCGAGCGCCCGGGCGTAGGCGTCGCCACCCCCGGCCAGGCTCACCTGCTCCGGAACCCCGGCCCCGGCGGCCGGGGTGAGGCTCTGCCACTGCACCGTGAGCATGCGGTGGCGCTGGAGATCGCGGAAGGCGCCGTAGTCGGCGACGATCTCAAAGCGGTAGCGCAGCGCCTCGAAGCCGCGCCCCGGCCGGTGGCGGCGGTTGGCGCGCTCACCGATCAGGTCGGCCAGCATCGCGGCGCGCTCCTCGCCCGACAGGCGCTCCAGGCCGGCGCGGATCGCGCTGTCGCCCATGTCGGCCTGCTCGTACACCAGTGCGGCCAGCAGCGCGGTCTCGTCGCCGTCGACGTGGAGCAGGCGCACCGACGGCCCGGGCTCTCGGGTGTCGTCGTCGCTGGCCAGCCGCGCCGCCCAGCGCTCTCCGGCGCGCCGGCGCGCCTGCAGATATGCGATCCACTCACCACCCCGCTCGGGCCGCTCGATGCGGGTGAGGAAGCTGGGGATCACGTGCTTGAGCTCGGCGAGGATCGCCTCACCCGTGGCCCGCGCCTCGGGCAGGGGGTGGCCGAGCAGGTGGAGGATGAGCTGCTCGTAGGTCTGGCCGGTGGCGTAGATGCCCATGTGGGACAGGGTCGAGGCCGGCAGCAATCCGCGCAGGAGATCGAGCGCCTTGGCCTTGATCGCCCGGGCGTGGGCGGCCTCGGGTTCGCCCTCGGCGCGGGGGAACTCCGTCGCGGCCCAGGCGATCACCTGGGGCAGCAGCTCCGAATAGGTTGCGAACAGCTCGTCCATCGCCGTGGCGTACTGCGGGCCGAGTTCGGCGTCGCGGTAGTAGCGGAACGCGTCGGTGCCCTCCATCGGCGTGTCGTAGGCGATGTAGCGGGTGGACTGCTCCAGATAGGCGCCCAGGCGCGGGCGCTGGAGCAGTTTGGTGAGGACGTTGGAGACGAACTCGGTGGCGATGTGGGCGCCCCCCAGCTGGGCGACCGAGTCGTCGCCGTAGCCGAGGAAGATCCGCTCGTACAACGCACTGGCCCGGGTGGTCTGTTCGGTTCCGGCGGTCACCGGGGCGACGTCCGCGGCGAACTCATCCAGGAACAGCCGCCGCAGCGTCCCGGGGTAGCGCGAGTACCGGGCCAGCAGGGCGCCCTTGACCGTGTCGGGCATGTTGACCAGCGCGAAGGTCGGCCGCTCGAGGTTGGTGAAGTAGGGCGCCAGGCTGGCGCGTTCCTGCTCGCTGAAGGTCTCGACCGGGTACTCCATGGGGGCGGTCGATCCTAGGGACTCAATAGGACATCGCCGCGCGGGCGATGAGCACCAGGGTGACCAGCGCCGACAGGGTCATCACGCCGATCTCCCGGCGCACCACTGCCACCACGACGGCGTGCTGGTCCTCCTGGGACATCTCACCGACGTCCTTGGGCGTGATGAAGCCGCGCTTGTCGAGCACCATCTGGGCGGCGGAGATGCGCAGCTGCTCGGCCATGAACGCCACGAAGATCGGGACCAGGCCGTAGATGACGTGCAGCTCGGTGACCTTGCGCCCGTCGAGGATCCAGATCCCGCCGAGGATCGCCTCCACGATGACCAGGGCCTGACCGGCGCGCAGGTGGCGCCAGAACCACGGGCTGGGCCGCCGCACGCGCCAGGAGTAGGCGCCCAGGCAGAACGCGATGGCCGTGAACAGGATGGCGAGTGAACCGACGACGATGTGAACGGCAACCACGGCTCTGGAGACGATAGAGCGAGAAGGCCCGGCGCCGGTCTCCTTCGGGTTGCCGCCGCGTCAGAGGGACGTCGCGATTGTCAAGGGTGCGAGCGTCTGCTGACCGGCGCCGGGATCTCAGCTACTTCGACGTGACCGTCAGGGTTCCCTGCTCGCCCAGGGCACCATCGCTGTCGACGGTCGAGGCGATCCCATAGCGCCCGGGTCCGAGCGCGACGGTGATCGTCGTGCGCTGTCCCGGGGCCAGGTCGGGAGCGCGGCCCGCGACCGTGGTCGCGTAGCTGACCGTGCCCGTCGGGGTGCTGAGCGTCGTGGTGGTCGGGGTGGGCCGGGCGATGACCAGGTTGTGGGTGAGGCGTCCGACGTTCTCCACGGTGATCCTCAGGTGGCCGTTGGACACGACGATGTGGTTGGGTCGCAGCCGGTATTCCATCAGGGCCACGGTCAAGCGGTGGCCGGGCTTGAGCACGGCCTGATGCCCGCAGCCGGCGACCGCCAGGGCGGCCCCGATCCCACACAGGATCGCAACAAAAGCCCCGGAAAGGTTGCGAATCGTTACGGAGCGCACGTCCGGATGCTAGCTCCCGTATCATCCCCACCCGATGTCTCGCTCCCGCATTCTCCGCCCCGCCGCCCTGCTGCTCGTCGCTCTGACCGTCGCGCTCATCACCTCCGCCTGCGGGCAGGAGAAGTACGACATCTCCAGCGTCGTGTCGACGTCGAACGCGTCGTATAAGTCCTACGAGAGCGCGGCGCAGATCTTCCACGAGCGCTGCGGCGGCTGCCACACCCTGTCCTACGCGGCGGCCAACGGCTCGGGCAACAACCCGCGGACCTACCTGGC
Organism: Burkholderia sp. PAMC 26561; assembly: GCA_964657595.1. Taxonomy (GTDB): domain Bacteria; phylum Actinomycetota; class Thermoleophilia; order Solirubrobacterales; family Solirubrobacteraceae; genus Palsa-465. The sequence goes on from CAZZVR010000098.1 coordinate 9,812, forward strand.
CATCTCCGGGCCGAACTTCAACGTCCGCTGTGAGCGGCCCGTGGCGCGCGTGCTCTACGCGATCGAGAACGGCGGCTTCGGTGGGGCGTACATGCCGGCCAACATCGTCGTCGGCCAGCAGGCCCGCGCGGTGGCCGAGTTTGTCTCCGAGTTCGCCGGCCGTCACGCGGCCACCCAGCCGGACTCGACCCCCTGCACCCAGCAGAAGATGGGCTCGCTGCCCAGCACGGCCACCGGTGGGGTCGCGGTCACGCAGACGACGAACACCGGCACGTCCCCCGGTTCGCCGAATGTCGCGGACCAGGCGAACCCGTCGCCGAACGGCTAGTCCGCTCAGCCTTCGAGCGCGATGCTCGACATCAAGCTGATCCGGGCCGACCCCGAGGCCGTCAAGGCGGCGCTGGCCCGGCGCGGGCCTCAGGAACCGGCCAAGGTCGACCAGGTGCTGGAGCTCGACACCCGCTGGCGGGAGCTCACCCGCTCGGCGGAGGAGCTGCGGGCTGAACAGAACCGCGCCTCCAAGGCGCTGCGCGGAGCGCCCACCCCCGAGCAGCGCCAGGAACTGGCGGACCTGTCCGCGCGGGCCAAGGACCTGGCCGAGCAGGAGGCCGGCGTCCGCGCCGAGCGTGAGACCGCGCTGCTGGGCCTGGAGAACCTGCCCGCGCCGGACGCCGCGGACACCGACACGGTGCTGCGTGAGGTCGGCTCGGCGGACAAGACCGGGCGTGACCACCTCGAGCTGGCCGGGCCGCGGATCGACATGGAACGCGGGGCGCGGTTGTCGGGCGCGCGCTTCGCCTACCTGCGGGGCGACCTCGTGCTGCTGGAGCTGGCCCTGGTGCGCTACGCGTTCGCCAAGCTCGGTGGCCACGGGTTCGAGCCGGTCATCCCGCCGGTGCTGGTCCGCGAGGAGGCGCTGTACGGCACCGGATACATGCCCGACACCGAGCAGCAGATCTATCAGCTGCCCGCCGACGATCTCTACCTGGTCGGCACCAGCGAGGTCGCCCTGGCCTCCCTGCACCGGGACGAGATCCTCGAGCTGGCCGACCTGCCCGTGCGCTACGCCGGGTTGTCCTCGTGCTTCCGGCGTGAGGCGGGGGCAGGCGGACGTGACACGCGGGGGATCTTCCGCGTGCACCAGTTCGACAAGGTGGAGATGTTCAGCTTCGTCGCGCCGTCGGACTCGGTGGAGGAGCACGAGCGGATCCTGTCGATCGAGGAGGCGATCTGCGCTGACCTCGAGCTGCCCTACCGCGTGGTGAACATCGCCGTCGACGACCTCGGTGCGCCGGCGGCCAAGAAATACGACATCGAGGTGTGGCTGCCCGGCCAGAGCCAGTACCGCGAGCTGACCTCCTGCTCCAACACCACCGACTTCCAGGCCCGGCGCCTCGACGTCCGCTACCGCGCCGGCGACGGCAAGCCCGCCCACGTCCACACGCTCAACGGGACCGCGGTGACCTCCTCACGCACGATCGTGGCGTTGCTGGAGAACGGCCAGCAGGACGACGGGTCGGTAGTCCTGCCCGACGCGCTGGTCCAGGCCGGGGCGCCGGCGGTGCTGGCCTCCGCCGTCGCTTAGCGCGCGACGGCGTACCCCTCGCCGCGCGGGTTCGCCGCGGCGCTGATCAGACCGGTCGCGCCGTCCCGACCCACCGTGGAGACCCGCCCCAGCTCCCAGGGCCCGGCGACGGTGACGGCATGTCCGCGCTCGCGCAGCTCCGCGATCACCTCGGCGCCGGCGCGCGCCTCGATCACCAACCCGGCCGGTTCCCAGGTGCGCGGCCAGAAGCTCTCCGGGAAGCTCGTGGTATGGAAGGCGGGTGCGTCGATCGCGCCCTGGGGGCTGTAGCCGAGCACGAGGGTGCGCAGCAGGTGGATGAGCTGCCACTGCTCCTGCTGGTCACCGCCGGGGGTTCCCAACGCCGTGAGCGTCCCGGCGTGGGTGACCAGCGTGGGGGTGAGCGTCGTGCGCGGCCGCTTGCCCGGGGTCAGCGCGGACGGGCTCGCCGGATCGAGGAAGGTCATCTGCAGGCGCGTGCCGAGGCAGAACCCGAGCTCGGGGATCGTCGGGGAGGACTGCAGCCAGCCGCCCGACGGCGTGGCGGCGATGACATTCCCCCAGCGGTCGACCACGTCGATGTGACAGGTGTCCCCGCGGGTCTCACCCGAGCTGCGCACCGTCGGCTCCCCCACGCTCGCGCTCACCTCGGCAGCGGCCAACTGGAGCGGCGGGGTGTAGGGCTCGGGCAGCCGGGGGTCTGTCCCGGGCCGGACCTCGGCGGACGCCGTGTCGGTGATCTGGGCGCGCCGCGACGCGGCGTAGCCGGGGGAGAGCAGGATCTCCAGGGTGCCCGGCGCGAGCCCGTCGGCGTAGTAGGCGTCCCGGTCGGCGAAGGCGAGCTTGAGCGCCTCGACCACGCGGTGGATCCCAGCGGCGCCGTCCACGTCGAGCTCGGCGTCGCGGTAGCCGTCGAGGATGGCCAGGCTCTGGAGCAGCATCGGCCCCTGGCTCCAGGGACCCGCCTTGTGGATGCGGTGTCCGCGGAAGCTCAGGCTGATCGGCGCCTCGAAGTGGGCGGAGAACTCCCGTAGGTCCGCGGCGCCGAGCACGCCGTGGTGCACCGCGCCGGTGGCGTGCCGGTGGGGGGTGTCGGTGATAAAGCGATCGATCGCCTGAGCGACGAAGCCGCTGCGCCAGATCTCGCGGGCCGCGTCGATCACCGCTTCGCGGCTCCCCGCGCCGGCGGCCTCATCGCACAGGCGCCGCAGGGTCCGGGCATAGCCGGGGCAGGTGACGATCGCCCCCGGCTCCGGGGCGGCGCCGTCGGTGAGCCACTGAGCCGCCGAGGTCGGCCAGTCCTCGCGGAACAGCTCGGCCACCGTGGCGATCGTCTCCGCGGCGCCGGCGCCGAGCGGCTGTCCCACCTCGGCGTAGTGGATCGCATAGGCGAGCACCTCGGCCAGGGGCCAGGTCCCATGGTCGCGCAGCAGCAGCAGCCACGCCTCGACGGCGCCCGGGACCGCCGCGCCGAGCGCCCCCGCGCCCGGGACGCTGGTCAGACCCTGTGCCCGGAAGTGCTCGAGACTGGCCCGGCGGGGGGCCGGGCCCTGCCCGCACAGAACCTCGGGCGCCTCCCCCGCCGGGGCGATCAGCGCGACCAGGTCGCCGCCGGGCCCGTTGAGGTGCGGCTCGACCAGGTGGAGCACGAACGCCCCCGCACAGGCCGCGTCGTAGGCGTTCCCGCCCCGTTCGAGCACCGCCTGGGCCACCGCGGACGCCACCCAGTGCGTCGACGCACAGGCTCCGAAGGAGCCGCGGAGATCGGGGCGGGTGAGGAAGGCGGGTTCAGCGGAGGGCATATGCGACATTCTCCCGCCAGTGCTGTTCCCGTCCGTCCAGTTCGCGATCTTCTTCCCGATCGTGCTCACGCTCTCGTGGGCGCTGATGTCCCGGCCGCGGTACTGGAAGCCGTTCATCCTCCTCGCGAGCTACGTCTTCTACGCCTGTGCGAGCCCGGTGTACTGCCTGCTGCTGGCGGGGGTGACGCTGTGGAACCATTTTCTCTCCCGGGCGATCTTCGCGGCGGGCCCGCCGACGCGCCGTGCGCAGTGGATCTGCCGGGTCGCGGTGACCGGTGACCTCGTCTGCCTTGGCGGCTTTGACTACTACACGTTCTTCGCCCAGTCCCTCGCCCGCGGACTCAACGACCTCGGCCTCGGCATGCCCCTGCCGCTGCTCACCGTGGCCCTGCCGGTCGGCATCAGCTTCTACACCTTCCAGGCGATCTCCTACACCGTCGACGTCAAGCGCGGGGTGATCGCGCCGGCGGCGCTGCTCGACGCCGCCGTCTACCTGAGCTTCTTCCCCCACCTGGTGGCCGGCCCGATCGTCCGCGCCCGCGAGTTCCTGCCCCAGCTCAGCCGACCCCGGGATCCGGACCACGTCGCGGTCTCCTCGGGGCTGACGCTGATCGGGATCGGGCTGGTCAAGAAGGTGGTGATCGCCGACTACCTCGGTCGCACCGTCGTCGACCCGGTGTTCGGGGTGCCCCAGGCCTACCACGCCCCCGACATGCTCATCGCCGCCTACGGCTACACCGCCCAGATCTACTGCGACTTCTCCGGCTACACCGATATGGCGATCGGCCTGGCCCTGCTGCTCGGCTTCGTCTTCCCCCAGAACTTCAACAGCCCCTACCGGGC
>CAZZVR010000099.1:0-13790 GCA_964657595.1 Burkholderia sp. PAMC 26561
CCGTGCGCGTCGAGGCCGTGCGCGTCGACCCGGTGGTGGTCGTGGCGGTGGACCCGCAGGCGCCCAGCCCCAGCGCCGCGGCGAGCGCCATCGCCGCCAGGCCCGCCCGAGCGCCGCCCGCACCCATCACAGGAACCGCCCGTCGCGGCTGATCACCTCGCCGTCCGCGATGATCTCGCCGCCCCCGCGCAGGTCACACACGATGTCCCAGTGGATCGCTGACTCGTTCACTCCGCCGCACTCGGCGTAGGAGCGGCCCAGTGCGAGATGGATGGTGCCGCCGATCTTCTCATCGAGCAGGGTCGAGCCGGTGGCGCGGTCGATCCCGAAGTTGGTGCCGATCCCGATCTCCCCGAGCCGGCGCGCGCCGGCGTCGGTGTCCAGCTGGGCCTGAAGGTGGGCGTCGCCCTGCTCGGCGTGGGCCGCGGTGACCACGCCGTCGACGAAGCTCAGACTGATGCCGCCGACGTTGGCGCCGCGCAGGTTGGAGGGGAGGTCGAAGTAGACGTGCCCGTTGGCGCTGGTCTCGTGGGGACTGGTGAACACCTCGCCTGAGGGCATGTTGCGTCGCCCGTCGGAGTTGCGCCAGGTCCGTCCCGTGACCCCCAGGGTGATGTCGGTGCGCTCAGACCGGATCCGCACCTCGCGGGCGGAGCTGAGGCGATCCACCAGCACCTGCTGGTTCTCGCGCAGCTGCCGCCAGGCCGCCAGTGGGTCCGGTTGATCAAGGAACAGTGCGCGTTCCAGGAACGCGGCGTAGTCACCCTCGGACATCCCCGCCTCCTGGGCCAGCCCTGGGGTGGGCCAGATGCTGATGGCCCAGCGCTTGGACATCTGGATCTCGCTGAGGCGCCGGTTCGCCGTGCTGAGACGCGCGAGCAGCGCCGGGTCGACCCCCGCCAGCTCCCGCGTGTTCGCCGGGGCCTCGATGTGCAGCAGGGCGTCGGCGGTCTCCAGCGCGGCCACGCGGAACGGGTTGGCGCCGGCGAGCAGCTCGGGGCCGGCGTGTGCGAGGAACGCGACGCGCGACCCCGGCGGATCCAGCGCCAGGGATGACCAGGCCCCGCGTGCGGTCAGTGCGGCCACCAGGGCCAGAGTCGGTTCCCGCGCCAGCGTGCTGGTGCTGATGAGCACCTTCTGGCCGGCCTCCACCTCGAGGCACCAGTCACACACGAGCGCGGCGAACCGGTCGGCGTCGAGCGTCACGGCGCCTCGATGTCGGGGAACCACTCGGCCGCGTGGGTGCGCAGGGCGTCCCGCACGAAGCGGCGCTCCTCCACCGAGGCGACGCGGTAGCGCTGGAGCAGCTCCGCCTGGCGCTCGGTCCGCACCCCGTTGACCGTCCAGGCGACGGCGAGGCGCTCGAACAGCAGCTCGATCGCCCGCTGCCAGGCGTCGTCCTGGTTGAGCCCGCCGTGGAGAATGCCGGCGTACTCCTGACGCGCCTTCAGGGTCAAGGCGCCCCGCAGCTCGAGCACATTGCCCGCGGGGTCGGTGTAATCAGACAGCGGAGCGCTCAACTCCGGGCTGGTGGCCCCATGGCCTCCAGCCCGACCGTCACGCCGGCGCGAGCGCTTGCCCATCAGCGACCCGCCGCGCTGAGCAGGCGCTCGGGTACGCCGGGGCCCGCCACCGGGCGCGAATGGCCGGCCCACACCACCCGCGGCTCCAGTCCGGCCAGCTTGCGCAGGGATGCGGCGGCCTGCTCGGTGTCGAGGTTGAACGCCGGGTGGGGCACCCGCGGGGGGCACGGCCGGCTGGTCTCCACATTGACGGTGTAGAGGGTGTCCGAGCACAGAGCCAGGCCATCCTCGGCGCGGAACAGCCCGATCAGCCCGGGGGCGTGGCCCGGCAGCTCGACCACGCGGAAGCCGGCGATCTCATCCCCTTCGGCGACGGTGCCGGCCACCTCGACGGGGCCACCGTCCCAGGCGCGGAAGAGACCCGGGTAGACCGGACGCACATGGGCCTTGAGCTTGCCGAGATCCCAGTAGGGCCGCCGGTGCTCGGCGGATTGGGCCGCCTCGACCTCGGCTGCGTGGGTGTAGACCGGCGCCTTGAGCGCGGCCGCCGCCCCCCGGTGATCACAGTCGGCGTGACCCAGCACGATGCGGCGGATGCCGCCCAACCGCGCGCCGGCGGCGGCGATCGCCGGCGCCATCGCCTGCACGCCCGCATCGAAGACGGTCACCCCACCGTCCGCCTCGGCCAGCAGATAGACGTTCATCGTCGGGGAGACGCCCCCGGCCACCAGCCAGACCCCGGGCGCGATGACCTTGGCCGAACCGGCGCCCAGACGCCGGCGCGCCGCCCGTACGTTGGTCAGCGTCGCCAGCCTGCGCTGGGTCCCCGAGCCGGGGGCAGGCAGGAGCCCGAGCTGCTGGAGCAGGTCGACCCGGTCCAGGTACGCGTGGTTGGTGACGATCTGGCCCTCCTCGATGCTCAGCACGTCACAGCCCTCGGTGAGGATCCGACCGCCGTTGGCGGCAAAGCCCTCCAGCCGGCCCGGCCCGGCGAAGGTCGCCGTGGCGCGCCAGCGCACCGCGCAGCGCCCGCGTTGGGTGGTCGTGTCGAGGATCTCAAAGCGCCAGTCCGGGAACGCGCTGAACAGGTCGGTGAAGAACCGGACCAGGCCGTCGGGGGCGATCAGCTCGGGGGCGCCGGAGATGTGGTCGACTCCGCCCGGCCGCCACAACGCGACGGCGGCATCGACATCGTGATCCGAGAGCGCGCTGAAGTACGCCCGGGCTGTCTCGGAGCTTGAGGCCATCCAGATCTCGAGTTTCCCATATCGTCGCAGCGGATGAGCAAGCCGGAACTCGGTCGGGGGGAGCGTGTGCTGCCGGGTCTGTTCCGGTTGCGCCTCCCCCTGCCCTGGCCCGGCGTGCCCCACGTCAACGCCTGGGCGATCCGCGCCGGTGAGGGTGTCGTCCTCGTCGACTGCGGTATGCACCAGGCCAACTCGCTCGAGCAGCTCGAGTACGCGATGGCCCAGGTGGGCCTGGGCCTCGAGCAGGTCACCCAGCTGGTCATCACCCACGCCCACATCGATCACTGGGGCCAGGCCGCCAGCGTGGTGGCGCGCTCCGGCGCCCCCATGTGGATGCATCCCAACTTCGAGCACGCCCGCGCGACCGACGCCGATCCGGCCGCCGCGGCCGCCCACCGCTACGAGATCGGGCGCCAGAGCGGCGTGCCCGAGCCGGCGCTGCGCGGGTTCCTCGAGCGCTTCGCCGACCTGCCCACCGGGGTGGAGAGGATTCTCGAGCCCGATCACCGGCTCGTCACCGGCGTGCGCATCGAGACCGACCTCGGGACCCTGCACGCCCATGAGACGCCCGGACACGCGCCGTCCCACGTCAGCCTGTTCGAACCCTCCCACCGCCTGCTCATCTCCGGCGATCACCTGCTCGGCCGCGTGTCGCTGTACTTCGACGTGGGCTGGACCCCCGACCCCGTGGCTGAGTTCCTCACCGGGCTCGACACCATCGCGGCACTCGACGCCCGGCTGTGCGTGGCCGGGCACGGCCGCCCCTTCACCGACGTCGAGGCCCACATCCGCGCCAACCGCGAGCTGGTGGCCGAGCGGCTGCGCGCCGCCCGCGCGGGCCTGCTCGACATGCCGCTGACCGCTCTGGAGCTGGTGCCGGCGATCTTCGGGGAGCCGCTCAACCCGCGGACCGCGTCCTGGCGCCTGCCCGAGACGCTGTCCTACCTGACCCACCTCAAGCGGTTGGGGGAGGCGACCGGCGAGCGCGATGGCGCGGTCGAGCGCTGGCGCGCGGTGTGAGGGCGCTGGCGCGATGTGAGGGCGCCGCGGCGACCCGGGGGCAAACCTTGACACGCCTCTGTCAAGGTTTGGTAGGCTGCGGCGCATGAGGATCGACGAGATCATCGCCAGCAGCGACGGACCGGTGTTCAGCTTCGAGTTCTTCCCGCCCAAGGACGACGAGGGTGAGGCCAAGCTGCGCGCCACCCTGTCGGAGCTGCGCGAGCTCGAGCCCGCCTTCGCCTCGGTCACCTATGGCGCCGGTGGCTCGACGCGGGACCGCACCCTGGCCATCACCAAATGGCTCAAGGCCGACCTCGGCATCGAGGCGATGGCCCACCTCACCTGCGTGGGCGCCTCAGCCCAGCAGTTGCGTCGCACCTTGGGTGATCTGGAGGCGGGCGGAATCGAGAACGTGCTGGCCCTGCGCGGTGACCCACCCGCCGGGTCGGCTGAGTGGACACCCCACCCCGACGGACTGCGCTACTCCGCAGAGCTGGTGGAGCTCATCCGCACCGAGTTCCCCGAGTTCGGCATCGGCGCGGCCGCCTTCCCCGAGGTCCATCCCGAGGCCGACGACGCGCTGTCGGACCTGCAGTACCTCAAGGCGAAGGTCGACCACGGCGCCGGTTTCCTCATCACGCAGCTGTTCCTCAACAACGAGGCCTACTTCCGCTTCGTCGATGCCGCGCGCTTCGCCGGCGTCGAGGTGCCGATCCTGCCGGGGATCATGCCGATCACCAGCTACGCCCAGATCAAGCGGATCAGTCAGCTCGGCGGCGGGAGCATCCCGCCGGCGCTGCTGCGCGAGCTGGAGAACCGGGCCGATGACCCCGAGGGCGTGGCGGAGCTGGGCGTCGCCTATGCGACCCTGCAGTGCGCCGAGCTGCTGGCCCACGGCGCGCCGGGCATCCACTTCTACACGCTCAACCGCTCACCCGCCACGCGGGCGATCCTCACCGCACTGAAGCTGCTCGATCCCACAGCTTCGCGTAAGCCAGTCGCCGGCTAGGGCGAACGCCGCCCGCGCCAGCCCGCGCCCACGCCGGTCCGGAGCGACCCAGATCGTGCCTCGCGCCGTGCCGGTGCTGAAATCGATCTGGTCGATGACCAGCCGGCCGCGGCAGTCCTCAGAGCCGGGCTGGACCAGGGTCAGCTTGAGCGTTCCGGCCGCCCAGTCCGCCGGCGCGGTGTCCACCTCGTCACCCAGCTGAGCGCCGCTCGGGGGCCGGCTCAGACCCAGGTCGCCGGCGAGCCGGCGGTCGTCCTGGTGGGCGATGAGGATCTCGGGGATATCCCAGGCCGATATCGGCCGCAGCTCGATGTCCGGGGCACTGAGCCGCGGCGGCGGTTCGGGGATCGCGGTCATCTCTGGGCGTCACCGTAGCGCCCTACCGTGTGAGGGGAGATGGAGTACCGCATCCGCCGTTCTGACCGGGCCCGCCGTGTGCGCATCACCGTGGAGACCGATGGCAGCGTGGTGGTCGTCCTGCCGCGCCGCGCCCCCGAACGCCAAGCGGTGGCCGCGGTCCGGGAGCTGACGCCGTGGATCGAGCGACGGCTCTCGGAGCTGGAGGCGAGCCGGGCGGTCATCGCCCAGCGCGCCGGGACCCTGCCGTTCCTCGGCCAGAGCCTGGCCCTGGTGCCCGAGCCGGGCCGCAGCCGGGTCACCCGGCGCGGTGACACGCTGAAGGTCCCGGCCGACCCGGTCGCCCAGCGCCACGCCCTGGAGCTGTGGTTCCGGCGCCAGGCCGCCGTGGAGGTCGCCGCGCGTCTGGACGCGGCGTGCGCGGAGGCGGGGCTGAGCTACGGGAAGCTCACCATCCGGGCCCAGAAGACCCGCTGGGCGAGCTGCTCGCGCTCCGGCGCGATGAGCTTCAACTGGCGTCTGCTGCTCGCCCCGCCCGAGATCCTCGACTACGTGGTCTGGCACGAGGTCTGCCATCTCAGCGTGATGGATCACTCACCGCGCTACTGGGCGCTGCTGGCGCGCTACCGGCCCGATTACGCGGTCCAGCGCGCCTGGCTGAGACGCCACGGCGCGACCCTGATGCTCTGAGCGAGCCGGGTCATGAGGGCATCCGTGTCACGTTTTGGGGTCATATGACGCACAACGTGACACGGGTCGCGTCAGCTGTGTAGCTCCGACGCGGGTAGATCGCCGGGCACCGGCACCGTCTGGGGCGTCCCCGGCTCGGACTCGCTCCAGTCATTGAACGCCTCAGCGTCGCGCGGGTTGTGCTCGTGCTCGGTGTCTGATCCGATCACCAGCAGCTCGAGCATCCCCGGTCCGCGGTTCACCAGCTGGCGGCGCACCTCGGGGGCGACGCGCACCAGTTCACCTCCCCCGAAGCGGTGCTCGACCCCCTCGATCGCCAGGCTCAGCTCACCGCTCAGCACCAGGTAGACCTCCTCCTGGGAGGTGTGTCGGTGGATGCGGTTGCGCTCACCGGGAGCCAGGACGAGCTTGTTGAGCCCGAAGGAGGTGATGCCCAGCGGCGCGCGGAGGCGCAGGAAGCGCTCCACCGCCTCCCCACCCAGGCTGGCCACACCAACGCCCTCGGGCAGGTCGAACTCGGCGTCGGCCATGACGCAGCCGGCCCCGGCTCAGGTCAGCTGCGCGCCGAGACCGGCACGTAGTCGAGCTCGCGCCCGCCCGTGTAGATCTGGCGCGGACGCGCGATCTTCTGCTCCGGGTCGTGGATCATCTCCAGCCACTGGGCGATCCAGCCCGAGGTGCGTCCGATGGCGAAGAGCACCGGGAACATCTCCACCGGCATGCCCAGCGCCTCGTAGATGAGACCCGAGTAGAAGTCGACGTTCGGATAGAGCTTGCGCTTGATGAAGTACTCGTCCTCCAGCGCGATCTTCTCCAGCTCGGTGGCGATGTTGAGCAGCGGGTTCTTGCCCGTCACCTCGAACACCTCGTCGACCGCCTTCTTGATGATCGTGGCGCGCGGGTCGAAGTTCTTGTAGACGCGATGGCCGAAGCCCATCAGGCGCTCGTTGCCGGCCTTGACCCCCTCGATGAACTCGGGCACCTTGTCGACGCTGCCGATCCGGCGCAGCATGCGCAGGACCGCCTCGTTGGCGCCACCGTGCAACGGGCCGTACAGCGCCGCGACGCCGGCGGCGGTGGCCGAGTAGGGATCGACCTGGGAGGAGCCGACCGAGCGCACCGCAGAGGTCGAGCAGTTCTGCTCGTGGTCGGCGTGGAGGATGAACAGCACGTCGAGGGCGTGCTCGAGCCGCGGGTCGGGCTGGTACTTCAGCTCGGTCATCTTGTAGATCATCGAGAGGAAGTTGCCGGCGTAGCTGAGGTCGTTGTCCGGGTACACGTAGGGCTTGCCCTGGTTGTGGCGGTAGGAGAACGCCGCCAGCGTCGGCATCTTGGCGATGAGCCGGATCACCTGGAGGTAGTTGGTGTCGTCGTCGTGGATGTCGACGGCCTCGGGGTAGAACGTCGACAGCGCGCCGGTCGCCGCGAGCAGCATCCCCATGGGGTGCGCGTCGTAGCGGAAGCCCTGCATGAACTCCTTGATGTTCTCGTGCACGAAGGTGTGCATGGTGATCGCGTCGGTCCAGTCGTCCAGCTGCTTCTGGGTGGGGAGCTCCCCATGGATGAGCAGGTAGGCGACCTCGAGGTAGGTCGACTTCTCGGCCAGCTGCTCGATCGGGTAGCCCCGGTACTCGAGGATCCCCTTGTCACCGTCGATGAAGGTGACCGAGGAGCGGCATGCCGCGGTGTTCATGAAGGCGGGGTCATAGGTCATGATCCCGAAGTCCTCGGCGTCGGTCTTGATCTTGCGCAGCTCGGTCGCGCGGATGGTGCCGTCCTGGATCGGCACCTCATACGTCTCACCGGTCCGGTTGTCGGTGATGGTCAGCGTCTCGGCGTTCCCCGCGCCGGCGCCATTCTCCGAAACTGCCGACTCAGTCGCCATCGAGTGCCTCTCCCAGGGTCGTTACGAGCATCAAATCAATCCTATACCCCCGCGGGCTCGGGCTAGCCCTGCGCTCGCCCCGGGCCGCCCTCGTAGCGGCTCTCGGTGGCCGCCCGCTGACCCTGGTAGTGACTGCCCAGGCCGGGGCTGCCGTAGGGGCGCTCGGCCGGCTGGTCGAGGGTCATGAACGACAGCTGGGCGATCGGCAGGCCCGGGTGCAGCAGGATCGGCACGCGCGTCAGGTTGTTGAGCTCGAGCGTTAGCGTGCCCTGGAAACCCGGGTCACAGAAGCCCGCGGTGGCGTGGACGATGAGGCCCAGGCGACCGATCGAGCTCTTCCCCTCGATGCGGGCTACGATGTCGTCGGGCAGCTCGACGTACTCGAGCGTGCGACCGAGGGCGAACTCGCCGGGGTGGATGACGAACGGCACGCCGTCGGACAACACCACCTCCTCCGTGAGGTTGCCCGGCGGGTTGCTGAGGTCGATCGACGTGGCGCGATGGTTGTGGAACACGCGGAAGGAGTCGCCGAGGCGCAGGTCGACCGAGGCGGGCTGGACGTTGCCCACATCCCATGGCTCGATCGTGATCTTCTGCGCGGCGACCATCGCACGGATCGTCGCGTCGGACAGGACGGGCATGGCGGGGAGTTTTACAGGCTCAGGTGGCGGGGATGCTCACCGTGGGTTGAGCATCCCCGGCGGTCCGCTCAGCTGCGCCCGTGCAGCCTCGACCGCAGGCTGATGGTGCGGACGCGTGCCGGGGCCGGCGCCGGGGGATCTCCGTGCGGTCCCCGACGCGGACCGCGGGGGCCGCGACCGCGGGGCCAGGGGCGATGGGGGTGCCGGGGCTGGGTGTGGGAGCCACCGTCCTCCTCCGGGGCGCTCTCCTCGGGCTGATGACGGATCAACCACCACGCGACGAGGAGGAGCAGGAACAGCACCGCCTTGGGCTCCGGCTGGGCGACGTAGGTGTTCACGCCGGGCAATGCTAACCGCCCGTCGCTCCCACCCCGTCGATCCCACCGACCGGGTCATCCCCGGTCGGGCGGGTCAGTCCCGCAGGGCCAGCGGGCGGTCCTCGAACTGGGTGATCCGAGCCAGCTCGGAGACGCGCTGGGTGATCTCCGGCGCGGTGAGTCGCGCCACGCGCTCGGTGCCGAACTCCTCGACGTTGAAGGAGGCCAGCGCGGTCCCGTAGGCCATCGCCCGGCTCAGCAGATCGAGGCCGACCGGCTCACCCGGATGAGCGGCGACGTAGCCGACCAGGCCGCCGGCAAACGTGTCGCCCGCGCCCGTGGGGTCGCGCACGTCGCGCAGCGGGAAGGCGGGCAGGGAGAAGAAGCCGTCCTGAGTCAGCACGGCCGCGCCGTATTCACCCTGCTTGGCCACGATCGCCTTGGGCCCCCAGCCGAGCAGCTCCTCGGCGGCGCGGATGAGGTTGGGCGCACCGGTGAGCTGACGCAGCTCGGCGTCGTTGAGAATGAGGCAGTCCACCTCAGAGATCGCCTGCACGAGCGAATCCCGGGCGATGTCGATCCACAGGTTCATCGAGTCCAGGGCGACGAACCGGGCCTGGCTGGCCTGGGCGCGCACCGCGCGCTGGAGGTCGGGCTGGATGTTGGCCAGGAACAGCACGTCAGCGCTTGCGGAGGCGTCTGACAGCTTTGGCTCGAAGGTCTCGAAGACGCCCAACTGGGTATCGAGCGTCTCGCGGTCGTTGAGGTCGGTGCCGTACTCACCGGCCCAGAAGAAGGTCCGCCCGCCGGGCACGTGCTCGATGTCGCCGATGTCGACGCCACGCGCGACCAGCACCGCCTCCTCGGTCTCGGTCCAGTCATCACCCACCGGTCCGACGACGTGGATCGTGTCGAAGAACGAGGCGGCCAGGGCGAAGTGGACCGCGGCGCCGCCCAGCATCTTGGGGCGCTCGCCGAAAGGGGTCTTGACCGCGTCGAAGGCGATGGACCCGACAACCGTGACGGACATGGCGGTCAGGGTAGCCGTGACGTCAGCGCGGGGGCACGCGGGTTGGCGTCCGGGGGCCGCGTCTGTACCTTCCGTCGCTCCGGTCGGGCAGATCGGTGGGGAACGAGCAGTCGGGGCAAGTGGCGAAAGCGGAAAGTGGGCGCGGTGGATCTTGAGGAGCTGACCCGGGAGGCGGGTGCCGGGGCCATCGACACGGTTCTGCTCGCGCTGTGTGACATGCAGGGCCGGCTCCAGGGCAAGCGCCTCACCGCCAGCCACTTCCTCGCCGACGTGGCCGACCGCGGCGCGGAGGGCTGCAACTACCTGCTGGCCGTCGACGTCGAGATGAACACCGTCGCGGGCTACGCGATGGCGTCCTGGGAGCGCGGCTACGGAGACTTCGTGATGCAGCCCGACCTGAGCACCCTGCGCCCGGTGCCCTGGCATCCGGCCACCGCGCTGCTGCTCGCCGACCTGGAATGGGCCGACGGGTCGCCGGTGCTGGCCTCACCCCGCCAGGTGCTGCGCCACCAGATCGCGGCGCTCACCGAGCGCGGTTGGAGTGCCAACGCCTCAACTGAACTGGAGTTCCTCGTCTTCCGCGACTCCTACGAGCAGGCGTGGAAGCAGGGCTACGTGGGTCTGGACCCGGCCAACCTCTACAACGTCGATTACTCGCTGATGGGGACAGCCAAGCTCGAGCCGCTGATTCGCCGCATCCGCAACGCCATGGCCGGTGCCGGCCTCGAGGTGGAGAACTCCAAGGGCGAGTGCAACCTCGGCCAGCACGAGATCAACTTCCGCTACTCCGACGCCCTGGGCTGTGCCGACAACCACGCGATCTACAAGACGGCCGCCAAGGAGATCGCCGACCAGGAGGGGATGTCGATCTCCTTCATGGCCAAGTTCAACGAGCGTGAAGGCAGCTCCTGCCACATCCACTTCTCCCTCGCCGACGCGGAGGGGCCGCTGTTCGCCCGCGACTCGCGGGTGTTCGACGCCTTCCTGGCCGGGCAGCTCAAGTACGCGCGGGAGCTCACGCTGCTGTTGGCACCCAACGTCAACTCCTACAAGCGCTTCGCCGCCGGCTCCTTCGCGCCCACCACCGTCGCCTGGGCCCACGACAACCGCACCTGCGCCTTCCGGGTGGTCGGCCACGGCGCCGGGCTGCGCTTCGAGAACCGCTCGGGCGGGGCCGACCTCAACCCGTACCTGGCGCTGGCTGCGACGATCGCCGCGGGGCTGGCGGGCGTCGAGGAGGGGCTCGAGCTGGAGCCCGCCTACGCCGGCAATGCCTACCTGGCCACAGACCGGCCGCGGTTGCCCACCACCCTGCGCGAGGCCCGTGACGCGTTCGCCGCTTCGGCGCTGGCCCAGCGGGCGTTCGGAGCCGAGGTCGTCGCCCACTACGTGAACGCCGCCGACGTCGAGCTGGCCGCCTTTGAGGCCGCGGTGACCGACTGGGAGCGCGTCCGGGGATTCGAGCGCCTGTGAGCGCCAGCGTGGGAGACCAGGCGACCGCGGCACCCGGACCCGAGGCAGCGCTCAGCGTCAGTCCGTCGCTGGAGGAGCCGGTCTCACTCGACGCGGTGTTCGCGCCGGTCCGCTCGCTGACCGCCTTCGAGGAGACGGTCGGCCGCCTGGGCACGGCGATCAAGCTCGGTCTGCTGCCGCCCGGCACCCGACTGCCGGCCGAGCGGGAGCTGTGCATGCGGCTCGGCATCGCCCGCTCGACCCTGCGCCAGGCGCTGGTCGCCCTCGGCCAGTCCGGTCATCTGCATGCGACCCGCGGCCGCGGCGGGGGCACCTTCGTCGCCGACCCCCAACCGCCGGCGCCGCCGCTCTCCACCGCGGTGATGGCCCACTGGCGCGACACCTGTGACCGGCGCATGACCGTGGAGGTCGGCATCGCCGTGCTGGCCGCCCGCCGGGCCGAGCCCGAGTCGGTCGCGGTGCTCGAGGAGCTGGTCGAGACCATCGCCGGCCTGAACCACGACTTCGGCGCCTACCGCCAGGCGGACATCCGCTTCCACGTCGGCCTCGCCGAGACCGCCCAGAGCCCGTCGCTGGTCACGGTGATGACCGAGGTGCAGGGTGCAGTCGGTGGGCTGATCAACCTGATCCCCCATCCGCCGGAGGTGCTCAACTCCTCCAATCAGCAGCACCGGCGGTTGCTCCGGGCGGTCAAGAAGCAGGATGAGGCGGCCGCCGCGGCGGCGATGGTCGACCACCTGCGGGGCACCGAGCACATCCTCGCCGGTCTCCTGCCGCGCGCCTGAGCCGCCGCTTATCCAGGTGGACAGCGGGCACCGGTGAATTTTCGCCAGGCCTCCTTTGACACCGGGCGGCTCGGCGGAGAGGATAAGGAGCAGTCACGAGACCTTTACGAGGGAGGCCAGATGAGCGCTGCGGCTGAGCCGCTGTCCAGCGACGAGCAACTGCTCGCGGACCTGGGGTACAAGCAGGAGCTGAAGCGCGGGTGGAGCGGGTTCTCCAACTTCGCCATCTCCTTCTCGATCATCTCGATCCTGTCGGGCTGCTTCACCAGCTACGGCCAGGCGTTCAACAACGGCGGCCCGGTGGCCATCTCCATCGGCTGGCCGATCATCTCCCTGCTCGTCCTCTGCGTCGCCTTCTCCATGGCCGAACTCGCCTCGGCGATGCCCACCTCGGGCGGCATCTACTACTGGGCCTCCAAGCTCGGTGGCCCGGCGTGGGGCTGGTTCACCGGCTGGTTCAACCTGATCGGACTGATCGCCGTCGTCGCGTCGGTCGACTATGCGGCCTCAGGCTTCCTGTCCTCGCTGCTGGGCCTGATGAACGTCAACTTCATCTTCAACTTCACGTCGACCAACGTGCACTACGCCGCGCACGTCACCTTCGCGCTGTTCCTGGTCATCCTCCTCCTCCACGGACTGATCAACGTCTTCTCCAGCCACCTCGTGTCGCTGTTCAACGCCACGTCGGTGTGGTGGCACCTGATCGGCGCCGGGGTGATCGTGGTGGTGCTCATCGTCGCCCCCACCCATCACGCCAGCGTCTCCTACGTGTTCGGGCACCGCGCCTTCGGCAGCTTCAACCACGGCATGTTCTGGTTCTACGTGCTGCCGCTGGGCTTCCTGCTGACCATGTACACGATCACCGGTTATGACGCCTCTGCACACGTCTCGGAGGAGACCCACAACGCCGCGGAGGCGGCCCCCCGCGGCGTCTACCGCTCGGTCATCTACTCGGCCATCGCCGGCTACATCCTGCTGCTGGCCATCACCTTCGCCGTGCCCCACAGCGCCTCGGCCCAGGCGACCATCGGCTCCTCCGCCTGGCCGTCGATCGCGGTGCTCACCTCGGCGCTCAGCGCGACCGCGGCCAAGCTGCTCATCGCCATCTCCGTGGTGGGTCAGCTGTTCTGCGGCATGGCCTGTGTCACCTCGGCCAGCCGCATGACCTTCGCGTTCTCCCGTGACGGTGCGGTCCCCGGGCATGCCCTGTGGCGGCGCCTGGGCGCGAACCGGACCCCGACCTGGGCCGTCGGCTTCGTCTGCGTGTTCTCCGCCATCATCACCATCCCGGCGTTCTTCCCCGACAGCGCCGGCTACCCGGTGGCGTTCTTCGCCGTCACCTCGATGGCGGTGATCGGCTTGTACATCGCCTACACGATCCCGGTCTACCTGCGCTGGCGCATGGCCGACCGATTCGCGCCGGGGCCCTGGACGCTGGGTGCGAAGTACAAGTGGGTGAATCTGATCGCGGTGGTCTGGGTCGCCCTCTGCGTGATCATCTTCTGCCTGCCGACCGCCGACCCCGGCGGCGTGTTCTTCAAGCACGGCTTCTCCTGGAGCTCGGTGAACTACGCGCCGATCGTCACGGTGGCGATCATGCTCGTCGTGACGCTCTGGTACCTGGTGTCGGCGCACAAGACCTTCACGGGGCCGATCCACACGTTCGAGGATCCTGAGGTCGTGGCCGTGGTGGGAGGATCCGCCCCATGACCGAACGTCTCCGCGCGCCGCGGCCGTGAGCGACTCCCTGACGGTGATCGAGCCCGCCACCGAGGCGGTGCTCGAGCGGGTGGGCGCGGCCGGCGCCGACGAGGTCGACGCTGCGGTCGCG
>CAZZVR010000100.1:0-13621 GCA_964657595.1 Burkholderia sp. PAMC 26561
CTCCCGCCCCCCGGACGCTCCCGCCCCCCGAGGACCGACGGAGCTAGGGCAGGGTGGCCAGGCGGCCGAACTTCTCCTGCAGGCGCGCGTAGAAGTTCGCCCCGTCGACCTGGGCGAGCATGCCCTGGTCCGGCACGAAGGTCATCTCGAGGCGTTGGCCGGCATGCAATTCGGCCATCGGCCGACCGTCGAGGACGACGTCGACCGCCTCCTCCTTGGAGCGGTTGACGATCGTCAGCGTGTCGGTCGGCGCCACCACGAGGGCCCGGGCGGTGAGCGAGTGCGGGGCGATGAAGGAGACGACGTATCCGGCCACCCCCCAGGCCATGACCGGCCCACCGTTGGCGAGGTTGTAGCCGGTGGAGCCCGCGGGGGTGGCCACCACGAGACCATCGCAGCGCACGCGCCCGATCTCGTCGTCCTCGATGAAGTAGGCGAGGTCCGCCACGCGACGGCCCTGGCGACGCTGAATCGAGATGTCGTTGATGGCCAGGCGCTCGACGAACAGCCAGCCGCTGGCCCCGTCGACCCGGATACCCGGGAGTGACAGCACCTCGAAGTTGCCGCTGAAGGCGGCCTCCAGTCCGGCGGTGACGTCCTCGCGGTCCACCGCGGAGAGGAAGCCGATCTCCCCGAAGTTGACCCCGAACACCGGCACGCCGCTGGCGGCGTAGCGCCGCAGGGCGGTGAGGATGGTGCCGTCACCCCCCAGCGTCAGGCAGATCTCCACGTCGGCGTCGAACGGCGCGTTGAGCACCACGCCGTCGGTCGGGACCAGGCCGTGCTTCTCCGTCTCACGCTCGTCGAACAGCAGCGTCACGCCGTGACGGCGGGCGAGCGCGAGCAGCTGAGACAGCGCCGCCTTGGTCTCCTCCGGCCGGCGATGGGTGAACACCGTCGCGCGGCGCGGGCGGCCACTCACCGGCGCCGGCTCGCTCTGGGCCACCGGTTCGCTCACGGCTCCACCGCCAGCGCCGCGGCCTCGAGGTCGACCGACTCACCGTCCGAGCGCAGCCACACGAACGTCTCGCGGTTGCCCTTGGGCCCGGGGAGCTGGCTGGAGGCGAAACCTCCCACTGAAGCGCCGTGCCCCAGGCCGGCGCGGGCCACCGATTCCAGGGCGTCCCGACGCAGCGCCGGTTCGCGCACCACTCCGCCCTTGCCGACGCGCTCGCGCCCGACCTCGAACTGGGGCTTGACCATGGCCAGGCAGTCGTAGTCCGGGGCGGCCGCGCCGAGCACCGCACCCAGGACCTTGGTCAGGGAGATGAAGGAGAGGTCCATCACGATCAGATCGGGAGCGTAGGGCAGGATGCCCGGGTCGAGGGAACGCGCGTTGCAGCGCTCGATCACCGTCACGCGGGGATCCTCGCGCAGGCGCCAGGACAACTCCCCGTAGGCGACGTCGAGGGCAACCACGTGCTCGGCGCCGCGCTGGAGCAGGCAGTCGGTGAACCCGCCGGTCGAGGCACCGACGTCGAGACACCGCCGCCCGGCGACCGCGATCCCCAACGTGTCGAGCGCGTTGGCCAGCTTGACCCCGCCGCGGGACACGTACGGCAGTCCGCCGACGACCTCGAGCACCACGTCGTCGCCGACCTGCTGTCCGGCCTTGGCCGCCCGCTCGCGTCCCAGGCCGATGAACACCTCACCGGCCAGCACCGCGGCAGCCGCCCGCGTCCGGCTCTCGAACAGTCCGCGGTCCACCAGAAGCTGATCCAGGCGCTGTTTTGTCATAAAGCTAACCCGCTCACCCAAAGTAAGTGATGATTGTCACAGTTAAGCCCCGAGCGGATGCCGATGATTCTTCTAGCGCTGCTGAACCCTCATCTCTCAGCAGCCCACAGAAGCACCTCTCCTCCCTCTCGAGCGGCCCGCACATCCTGCGGGTCGTTCGATTTAAGGGCCGGCCCGGCCCTCAGGCGACGCGGTCGCGGCCGTTGACCGCCGCCAGCACCCGCTCGGCGATGCGCTCGGGCGTGAAGCCGACCTCGGCCTGGAGCAGAGCTGGAGCACCGTGGGTGACGTAGCGGTCCGGCAGCCCGACCCGCAGGGTGCGGACCGTCGAGCCCATGTCGGACAGCAGCTCGATGACGCCGGAACCGAACCCGCCGGTCAGCACGCCCTCCTCGACCGTGACCAATAGCTCGTGCTCGGAGGCGAGCTCGCCGATCAGGCCCTTGTCGAGTGGCTTGGCGAAGCAGGCGTCGGCCACCGTGGCCGCGATCCCCTGCTCGGCGAGGATCTCCGCCGCGCCCAGGGCCTTGCCCACGCCGCTGCCGTAGCCCAGCAGCGCCACCCGCGGGGTGGCGGGCTGGACGAGGAGCTCGCCATGGCCGATCTCCAGCTTGCGCGGGCGGCTCGGCAGCGGCGCGCCGGTCCCGGCGCCGCGCGGATAGCGCAGCGCCACCGGACCGTCGTCGTAGGCCAGGGCGGTGTGGAGCATGTGCACGAGCATCGCCTCATCCCGGGGGGCCATCAGCACGATGTTGGGCAGCGGCCGCAGGTAGGCGATGTCGAAGGCCCCGTGATGGGTCGGACCGTCGTCGCCGACCAGGCCGGCCCGGTCGAGCGCGAAGACGACGTTGAGCTTCTGCAGGCAGACGTCGTGGATGATCTGGTCGAAGGCGCGCTGGAGGAAGGTCGAGTAGATCGCCGCCACCGGCTTGGCCCCGGCCAGTGCCATACCCGAGGCGAGCAGGATCGCGTGCTGCTCGGCGATGCCGACGTCGAAGTAGTGGTCGGGCAGCTCGTGCTGGAGGATGTTCAGCCCGGTGCCGGTGTTCATCGCGGCGGTGATACCGACCACCCGCGGGTCCCGCTTGACCTCACGGACGAGCGCCTCGCCGAACACCTTGGTGTAGGCCGGTGGTGTCGGCTTGGGGCTCGACACCACCGCTCCGGTGTCATCGGTCGCCGGAGGCGTGGCCTTGACCGCGGGGGTGGCCGTGGCGGGCTTGCGGTCGACGATCGAGCCGGCCTTGGCCGCGTGCCACTCCTCCATGCCCGCCAGGCCGCCCTCCTCGGCCGGGGCAAAGCCCTTGCCCTTGACCGTCGCGCAGTGGATGACCACCGGGCGATCGGCCACCAGGGCTTCGCGCAGGGCCCGGCGCAGCGCCTTGACGTCATGGCCGTCGACGACGCCGATGTAGGCCCAGTCGAGCTCCTCCCACCACAGGCCGGGAGCCCAGAACGCCTTGAGCGACTCCTTGAAGTGGGGGCCGAAGGTCTCGAAGACATGCCCGATGCCCGCCGGCAGCTTGGTCAGCCCGGTCTCGACGTCCTCGCGGGCGTGCCACAGCTTCGGGTTGAGCCGGATGCGGTTGAACATGCGTGACAGCGCCCCGACGTTGGGCGAGATCGACATGCCGTTGTCGTTGAGGATGACCACCACGGGGGTGCCCAGCCCGCCGGCGTGACCCACCGCCTCCAGGGCGGCACCACCGGTCATGGCGCCGTCGCCGACCACCGCGACGACCTTGCCGTCGGGTTCCAGACCCAGGCGCATGGCCTCCTTCAGGCCGACGGCGTAGCCGATCGCCGTGGAGGCGTGACCGGCGCCCATGATGTCGTGCTCGGACTCGGCGATGGAGCAGAAGGGGGCGAGACCCTCGTAATGGCGGATCGTCTGGAGCTGGTCCCGGCGGCCGGTGAGGATCTTGTGCGGGTAGGCCTGGTGACCCACGTCCCAGAGCACCTTGTCGCGCGGGGAGTCGAGCATCGAATGGAGCGCGACGGCGATCTCACAGGTGCCGAGGTTGGCGCCGAAGTGTCCGCCGATCTCACCCACCGTGTCGATGATGTGCTCGCGCACCTCCTGGGCGACCTGCTGGAGCTGGTCCTCGCTCAGGCCGTGGAGATCCTGCGGCGCGTTGATGTTCTCGAGAAGTTCTGACATGGCCTCAGTAGCTGCGGGTGGCGATGAAGTCGGTGATCTGGCGCAGGGTTCCCGGATCACCCTCGAGGTGGATGCTGGCCGTCTCCAGAGCGTGCAGGGCACGTGCGTGGGTCTCGGAGGCGTGCTGGCGGGCGCCCTGGAGACCGAACTCGGTCACGTAGGTCCGCTTGCCCAGCCGCTCGTCGCTGCCCTGGGCCTTGCCGAGGTCCTGGGCGGACCCGGTGACGTCAAGGATGTCATCGACGATCTGGAACAGCACACCAAGCTCACTTGCGAAGGTTCCGTATCCGTCGATTGTCGCAGGGTCTGCCCCATGCAGCATCAGGGCACAGCACACCGAGGCGCCGATCAGCGCCCCCGTCTTCAGCGCGTGCAGGCGTTTCAGGCCCGCGCCGTCATCGGAAGCGGTCTCGGCGACGTCGACGTACTGGCCGCCCACCATGCCCGAGACGCCGGTGGCGCGCGCGAGGTGCCGGGCGGCCCGGAGCAGGTCGCCCGGGGCGCTGCGCTGGTAGGTGAGCAGATGATCGAAGGCCTCGGCGTAGAGGCCGTCCCCGGCGAGGATCGCCACGTCCTCCCCGTAGACGACGTGACAGGTCGGCTTGCCGCGGCGCAGGTCGTCGTCGTCCATCGACGGCAGGTCGTCGTGGATCAGGCTGTAGGTGTGGATGAGCTCGAGGGCCGCGGCCAGCGGCAGCACGCTGGCGGGTTCAGCGCCGGTGGCGCGAGCGGTGGCCAGGGCGAGGACGGGGCGGATGCGCTTGCCGCCGGCCAGCAGGCTGTAGCGCATCGCCTCCTGAAGTCCGGCCACGTCCGGCTGGGGCGAGAAGGTCAACCCCTGCAGGTAGGCGTCGACCTGGGCGCGCAGCTCGTCCGGATAGGCGACCGGCAGGGTCACCCCAGACATGGACACGGCCGCGTCGCTCACGCAGCCGGCAGCGGGAGCTGGCCGGGCAGATCCGGCAGCGGCTCGAGCGCGGCGCGGGTGGAGGCGTCGACCTCGGCTGCCACCTCGCCGGCCAGGCGAGCGCAGTCCTCGATCAGCGCGAGCGTGACCTCCGGCTCGTTCTCCCCCGAACGCAGCTGGCTGGCGGCGTCCTGCAGCCGCGAGCGCAGCTCGATGAGCGCCTCAGTCACGTATCCAAGGTTAGCGCCGGCGCGGATCTCGGGCACCCCGGCGTATGTTGTAGGCATGCGGAGCCTGCGAATCTGCCTGGTGGTCCTGGCCCTGATCCTCGCGGCCGCGGCGCCAGCCGGCGCGGCGTCCGTGACCCCCGCGGTCCGCGCCACGAACGGACTGGCGCTGTCGATGCTCGGCCACCTCGCCCCCGACGCCAACGCCGTGGTCTCTCCCTACAGCGTCGAGACCGCCCTGGCGATGGTCGACCAGGGCGCCCGGGGTGAGACCGCCGCGCAGCTCGACACGCTGCTCGGCCACGCCACCTCGCCGGCCAGCCTGGCCGCCGCGAACGGCGCCCTGGGCCAGGCGCTGGGTCGCGCGGTCAGCGTCCACGGAGCCGGCGGCCCCACGCTGGACAGTGCCAATGGACTGTGGGTGCAGTCGGGGCTGAGCCTCGACAGCCCCTTCTCCCTCACGCTGTCTCATGACTTCGGTGCCGCGCCGCAGGAGACGAGCTTCGCCGCCGACCCCGCGGCCGCCGTGCAGGCGATCAACGCGTGGGTGTCTCGGCACACGAGCGGGCTGATCCCCGCCCTCATGAGCCCGGAGGATGTCAGCCCTCACACCGAGCTGGTGCTGGCCAACGCCGTCTACCTCAACGCCCGCTGGCAGACTCCGTTCGCGCCCGACAAGACGCACAACGGCGCCTTCGCCGCGCCCCGGGGCACCGTGACGGTGCCGTTCATGCACAGCTCCGCGCTGAGCACCTTCCCTTACACGACGGGCACGACCGGCACAGCGGGCACGCCGTACACGGCGGTGGCCCTGCCCTATGCGCACTCCTCCCTGCAGCTGCTGGCGGTGATGCCGCCGGCCGGCCGGCTCGACGCGCTGCAGGCTTCGCTGTCGCCGTCGGGGCTCAACGCGCTGGCCGCCCGGCTGCACCGCACGAGCGTGGACCTGGCCATCCCGAAGTTCACCCTGGCCTTCCAGTCATCGCTCAACGGCTTCCTCCAGAGCCAGGGCGTGACCCAGGCCTTCGGTCCCGCCTCAGCCCTCGACCAGATCGTCCGGGGCCGGAATCTGGAGATCGACGCGGTCGAGCACGCGGCGCGCCTGACCATCGCCGAGAAGGGGACGGTCGCCGCCGCGGCCACCGGCGTCTCCGCCGGACCCACCGCGATCGGGGTACACGGGGTGACGCTGAGCCTCGATCACCCGTTCCTCATCTTCCTGCGCGACACGGCCACCCAGACGGTCCTGTTCGCCGGACGCGTCGAGGACCCCTCAGCGCGTTAGCGCCCCGGGCCGCCCGAGGCCGAGGCGTCGGCCGCGGCCTGCGCCGAGGCGTCGAGCGCCCGGTTGACCAGCGCGTCTGCGGCCGCGTTCTCCGCCCGGGGCACCGTGACGAACGACCACTCCGAGAAGCCCGACAGCAGCGCGCGGGCGCGGCCGTGGAGCTCGACCATGGCTGGGTGCTTGACCTTGTAGAGGCCCGTCAGCTGCTGGGCGACCAGTTCTGAGTCACCGATCACCGCGATCTCGGACTCGCCGAGCTCGCGGGCGCGTTCCAGAGCCCGCAGGACGGCGCGGTATTCGGCCACGTTGTTGGTCGCCACCCCGATCGGCTCGGCGATCTCCTCGAGCACGGTGCCGTCGGGCCGCGCCAGGACGATGCCGATCGCCGCCGGTCCCGGGTTGCCCCGAGCCCCGCCGTCGACGTGAATGACCAGCACCGGTCCGGGACTACTCCTCGACGGCGGGACTGTCGGGAATGTCGCCGGTGATCCGTGCGCGACGGCGATCACGCACGACCCGCTGCTCGCTGGCGGCGCTGCCGTCGTGCCCGGCGCCGCGCCGCGACGTGTGGCGGCGATCGATGATCACCTCCACGTTGGGATCATCGGCGTAGTAGGCCTGCATCTTCTGGTAGAGCTCGTCCTCGAGCGCCTCTGGGATCACGCAATAGATCACGGCCGGAGATCCTAACGCCACCCTCGCCCGTGACGGGTCAGCTCAGCGCCACGTGGAGTTGCCCGCCGTCGTCGGCCACCGCAGCGACCACCTGCTCCTGAGGGGTCAGCTCGCTGAGTTCATAGCCCTGACCGTCCAGCCGGACACTGGCTCGCTCGGAGCCGAGATCGACCTCGTAGCGGTACCAGCACAGCTCCCAGGAGGCGACGACGCGCACCAGCGTCGCGTGGGCGCGGTCCGGCAGCACGGCGACCGCGGGCGCTCCGAGCGAGCGCGCCACCCCGGCCACGGTGCGCGGATGCTCGCTGGCGTTGAAGGCATCCACCGCGGCGGCGATCTTCGAGTCCTCCCCGGTCGGCACGGCGTGGACCTGGCGGGGCTCACGCGACCGCTCGGGAGCGGGGGCCTGGGCGGCGCTGGCGCGTTCACCCGCGCGCTCGCGGGCGCTGCCACGCTCGCGCGGCGCGGCGACGCCGCGCTCACGTCGGCGCGGCTGACGGCCGGTCGGAGCGGCGGCCGGCGCGGGCTCGGCGTATGCCGGCTCAGTCGGCCAGGCGTCACCCGACAGGGCGTCGTCGAGGTTGGCGGCGGGCCCCGGCGGGCCAGTCTGCTCGCGGCTGCGGCGCCGGCGTCCAAACATCGAGCGGCGCCGCTCCTGGGTGGCCCCCGCTGGGTCATAGTCGGGCACCGAGCCCTCACGGATCCAGCCCTCGGCCAGCGCCCGCGGCTTGCACAGCTCACACACGTCGTGGCGGTTGCCACCCCCGATGAACACCTCCGCGCGCTCGCCCCTCAAGAGGGTCCGTCCGCAGATGTCACACGGGATGTAGGCGTGGGACGCCCGAATGTCCTTGGTGCTCATCCGGCCTAATCTAGCTCGCGGGAGAGCTTGCCCCGCAATCTCAGAACCGCCTTGGTGTGCAGCTGGGAGACGCGAGATTCCGTCACTCCGAGGACCTCACCGATCTCCCGCAGGGTCAGGTTCTCGTAGTAGTAGAGGGCGATGACCAGCTTCTCGCGTTCGGGCAGCGCGGCGATCGCCCCGGCAATGCGGTCGCGCAGCTCGCCCTGATCCACCACCGCCTCGGGCGTCGGCGTGTTGTGGTCAGGCAGCGTGTCGAGCAGGCTGACCTGGTCGCCGTTCTGGTCGTTGGTGTTCCACAGCTCATCCAGCGCGATGATCGTCGAGTGGCTGATCTGCACCAGGGCGTCCTGGAAGTCCTGGACCGACATCTCCAACTCGTTGGCCATCTCCTCGTCCGAGGGGGCGCGCTGGAGCTTCATCTCGAGCTTCTGGTTGGCCCGCTCGATCTCCCGTGCCCGGGTCCGCACCGAGCGCGGCACCCAGTCCAGGGTGCGCAGCTCATCGATGATCGACCCGCGGATGCGGGTGATCGCATAGGTCTCGAACTTGATCTCCCGACTGAGATCGAAACGCTCGATGGCGTTGATCAGGCCGGTCAGGCCGTAGGAGACGAGGTCGGCCTCGTCGACGTGGGCGGGCAGCCCGGAGCTCATCCGGCCGGCTACGTACTTGACCAGCGGCGAGTAGGCCACCACGAGCCGTTCACGCGCGCGCTGATCCCCCTGGGTCTTGTAACGCTTCCAGAGGTCCCGCAGCTCGATCGCTTTAACGTTGGTATCCATCGCGGAGTTCGGTGATCTTAGGCCCGCGGGTGGGATCGGGCGTAGGCGGAGCGCAGACGCGCCGACTCGACGCGAGTGTAGACCTGGGTCGTACTGATCGTGGCATGCCCCAGCAGCTCCTGAATGGAGCGCAGATCTGCGCCCCCCTCCAGCAGGTGCGTGGCGAAGGAGTGGCGCAGCGCGTGAGGGTGGGTGGGCTCGCGCAGCTTGAGCCGGCGGCGCACGTCGCTGGTGTTCAGGCGCCGTCCGCTCTTGGAGATGAACAGGGCGTCCTGGCCGGATGCCGGTCTATCCGGACCAGCACCCGGATGGTGGCGCTCCGCGGGCGCGCTGAGCGCCGGACGGCCACGGTCGAGGTAGGCGCCGAGCGCCCGGCGGGCGTGCTCGCCCAGCGGCACCATGCGGGTCTTGTCGCCCTTGCCCTCGACGCGGACCAGTTCGGCGTCGAAGTCGATCGCGTCGCGGTCGAGGTTGACCACCTCCTCGGCGCGCAGGCCACAGGCGTAGGCCAGCTCGAACATCGCCCGGTCTCGCAGATCGAGCGGCGTGCCGGCCCCGATGCCGTCGAGCAGCTCGGCGATCTCCGCGGACTTGAGCACGTCGGGCAGGCGCTGGGGCTTCTTGGGCGCGCTGAGCAGGTCCGCGGGGTTGGAGCTGCGGTCGCCCTGCTCGGTGAGCACGCGGAGGAACACGCGGATCGCCGCCAGCTTGCGAGCGATGCTCGTCGGCGCCTGACCGGCCTCGGACAACGCGGCGAGGAAGCGGCGCAGCTGCTTGATATCGAGCGTGTCGGGCATCTGGCCCCTCGGCTCGGCGTAGGCCCGCAATTGGGCGATGTCGCTCCGGTAGGCCGCCAGCGTCTTCTCAGCCACTGCTCTGCGCCGGAGATCGGCCTCGAAGTCGGCGCTCGCCTGTTGCCAGTCCACGCGGTGGGATTCGCCGGGATGGGGCGAGAATCCTACCTAGGAGGCGGACACGTCGACGACGGTGCCGATCGGCGTGTAGGGAAAGACCGAGGCGGCCTCGGAGTAGGGCATCTCCACGCAACCGTCGCTCTGGGGGAAGCCGTAGGAGGAGCGGATGTAGCCGTGGAGGGCATCGCCGCCGTTGAAGTAGGAGACGTCGGGGATGCCCGGGTCGGTGTACTTGCTGCCGTCGGGGTTGACGCCGGTCATGGTGGTGCTCGTCAGATGCTCGAAGACCGCATAGACGCCGGTTGCGGTTCCCCCGGCGGCCGCGACGCCGGTGTTGACCGCTCCCGAGGCGACGGTCCGGCCGTCATGCCAGGTCGTCTCGGTCTCGCCCGAGGTGGCCTCGTGCACGTAGACGAAGGTGTAGCCGAAGGCGTTGGTGTCGTGCTTGAGCTCGGCCTGGATCAGGGCCTTCCACACCGAGGGACCATCGATGCCGTCAGAGGTCAGGCCGTTGCTGTTCTCGAACGCCATCACCGCCGCCTTGGTCAGCTCGCCGTAGCTGCCGGGCTCCCACTGGGATTTGAGCGCGCCGGGGGTGTCGGCGTAGCGCCAGCTGTAGGAGCCCGACGGTGCGCTCTCCGCTGCCGCCTCCTGAGCCGCGAGGGTGTCGGCGATCGGTGTCCCGGACTGATTGAAGGAGACGGGCAGGTAGCCGAGCTCGGCCAGCAGCTGCTGGAGCCGCGTGGTCGAACCGGCGGGCACCGACCAGGTACCGACGGGATCCCCGGTGCCGCCCACCAGGTGAACCTGGGACGGCAGCGCCACCTGCACCTTGGCGCCGAGGCCGTAGCCGTAGCCGGAGGGCTGGAACTGGATGGTGTGGCTGTTGAGCGTCTTCCAGGTGCCCGATCCGGTGGGACTGACCGCGGGCAGGTCGCCCGACAGCGCTTTCTGGATGGGCTTGGAGAAGGTCAGGGTGATCTTCGTGCTCGGGGTGAGCTTCGTTCCGGGCGACGGCGTTGCCACCGCGGTCGCCGAACTGCCGGCCGGGAACCATGAGACGGTCTGCTTGGCCGGAAGCTCCCAGCTCCGCGGCGCCGCTGAAACCTCGATGGTTCCGGCCGTGGCGGTCGGCTTGATCGCCACGGTGGTCTGGGCGTTGGCGAGGGTCCGGTCGCTGATGGCGCGGTCGAGGTTTCCGTAACCGAAGCGCGTCACCGGCTCGGTGAAGTGCAACCGCATCATCTGACCCGACTTGACCGTCACGTACTGGGAGGTCAGCTTCGACGCCGGCGTGGTCACCTTGAGCTTGATCCGCGACTGCTTGCCGGCGAGCCACGAGTTCCAGCCGGGCCGGGTGATCGTGGCCTCGATGGTGACCGGCTGACGCGTGGGCACCTTGACCGTGGGCAGGATCTCGTCACCAACCAGCTTCACCGGCAGGTCCTTGACCTCGCGGCCGATGATCGCTGAGACGTTGGTGACCTTCGCGCCACCGAGCGGCAGCTTCAAGGTGGCCAGCGCCGTGGCGCTCCGGGTGAGCGTGGCCTGGGAGGTGGTGATGAGGACCGCCGCGACCACGAGCGCCGCGAAGGGCAGCGTGACGAGAAACAGAATCAACCCGCGCTTGAGCCAGCGCCGATCGCTGGCGCCCTTGCCTGCCGTCAGATTTGACTGATAACCCATGAGTGTCGGACTGCGCGGCCCATGCGAGCCTGTCCGAAAGTGTAGCCCTCGTCCTTCGCGATCTTCGTCGATTTACCGGATCTGCACGGCATTTCCCAGCCGAGGCTCTCCGCCGCCCCGGTCCCGCGCCGGGGACAGGAGCAGACGACTCAGGCGGGCGCGCTGGATTCGCCGTCCAGCGCCCGTCGATTGGCCTACCCGAGGGTCAGCACCCGGGTGAGCTTGTGCGCGGTGCCGCCCTTGGGCGTGTAGGTGACGGCCAGGATGACCTTGACCTTGCTAGCGGTCTTCACCTTCTTGCCGTGCTTGAGCTGGGTGGTCACCAGTAGCTTCCTGCCGGCCGGCGTCGGGGTCAACGGCACGCTGAGCGCGGCGTTGGCTCTGCCCACCGTCACGGTCTTGGTGGCGAACGTCGTGCTGCCGTGGGTCTCGGTCACCTTGACCGTGCCGGCGCCGGGGACCTTGAGTCCCAGCTTGACCCCACCGTTCTTGGCGGTGGTGACTGACTTGATGGTGTCGCGGTTGTCCGCCAACACGGTGTAGGTCACCGTGGCGTCCGCGGTGTCGGTGTCGGTGTCCTGGGCTTGCACGGTGATGGTGTGGACGCCCGGGTCCGTGGTGTCGATGTCGGCACCGGAGGTGACCGGGTTACCCAGGTCGTCGCTGGCCAGACAGGCGCTCAGCGTGCTGCCGTTGGCATCGGTGGGGGCGGTGCAGGCGAACGTCGCCGCGACCTTCTGTCCGTAGCTGTACTTCGCGCCGTGCTTCGGGGCGGTGATGGTCGCCGTCGGGGAGGCCAGCACCGTGAGCGCCCCCGCGGTCTCGTTGCTCGACGCGGCGGTGACCGCGGCCCCGGTCGCACTGGTCTGATAGCTCAGTGCAGCGAGGGTGTCGGAGCCGGTGCCCGTGCTGTTGCCGACCACCGACAGGGTGATGACACACGGGGTCCCCGCCTTGACGGTGATGTTCGTCGCGCCGTCAACACCGTTGCCGGAGCCGGCGCCGATGTTCGGCGAGCCACAGCCGCTGGAGGCCAGCCCGGTGGGGTCGTCGATGGTGGCGAAGTTCGGCAGCGTGTCGGTGAAGGAGACGTTGTAGAGACTGCCTGAGCTGTTGGGGTTCGTGATCGTGTAGGCGATCCCGGTGGAGTCGGTGACCCCGATCTCCGACGGGGTGAAGCTCACCGCCAGAGTCGGCGCGTTCACGGTCGCCGCGGCGGCCACGGGCGCGGTGGCGACCAGGGCGAGGGGGCCGCCGCCGGCGGCGATCGTCGTCAGCGCGAGCAGCCGAGCCGACGTGAACCTCGGAGCGATGTTTCTCAAGTCAGTTTCCTTCCCGGAGGCTGCCGGTGGGCGGCGGCCCCATGTAAAAGCACAGTAGTTTGATCGACAATACCTGTTATGTGAGGATTGGGGCAAGCGAAACGTGGCCGTGAGCAGCCGGGACGCTGGCGCTCAGCGCAGTACGAGCTTGGCGAAGGCCGGGGCGGCGGTGGCCTTGGCCAGGGGGGTGAGGTCGAGCATGTCCTCGATCGAGTGCAGCAGCGAGTAGGCGTCATAGGGGGTGCTGATGCGCTTATGCCGCGGCGTCCAGCGCGAGAGCACCAGCGCGCCGGTGTCCGCCCTGGCCTTGCCGTTGGCCCCGGTGAGGGCGATGATGAGGACGCCGTTGGCCCGGTAGGCGGCCGAGGCGAGGATCTTGGGCACCCACGCCTTGAGGAACGCGTCCTCTCCCGCGATCCCGGAGGTCTCCCCCGCCGGGCAGCCGTAGGCTGGGGGAACCTGGAGCCGGGCGGGCACGGTGCTGGTGGTCGTCAAGCCGCGGCTCATCCACGGCGCGCCGGGCGACCTGGCCGAATACGCCTCGACCTCGGCCGACTTCCCGCAGGAATCGACCGCCGACCAGTTCTTCACCGAGGCGCAGTGGGAAAGCTACCGCAAGCTCGGCTTCCTGATGATGCAGCAGTTGCTGAGCGCCAGTCCCCACAAGGCCAATCTGTTCCGCAGGCTGTAAGCACGTTTTTCCGGAGCGGACGGCGCTCCTGACGGGAGAAAGCGAATGACGATCGACGTTCCGGGCCTGCTGGCCATGACCCAGCCCGAATTGGATGCGCTGTTTTCGTCCAGCCCTGCAGGGCCGATCCCGGATGGCGAGGCGAAGGGCACCGCGATCCTTGCGCCCGGTACCGCGTTCAGTCCCGAAATAGCCGGCGCCATCAATCTGTTCGCCTGGCAGGGCAAGGAGTTCGACGGCAAACTCGGCTTCCTGCGCAACCACATCCTGCCGTTCGGGCTGAAGGCGATCGTCGCCAAGGTCTATGAAGGCGACAGCTGGTTCGACGGCAAGCCGTGCATCGTCCTCGACTATTCCGAAACCTCGATC
>CAZZVR010000101.1:0-13618 GCA_964657595.1 Burkholderia sp. PAMC 26561
CGCCGGCAGTTCGCTCCGTTCGCCTACGGCTCACTGCGCAAACCGCCGGCGCTACTGGAGCCCCTTTGGGTCCCTAATCCACACCAAGGGGGGTCAGATTTCAAACGGCGAAAAGGGGTCAGATTGCAAGCGGCCTTGACAAGCCGAGTCTGCGGACTCACTCCGCGCCACGCCGGCGCTCCCAGCGTCAGGGTGCTGCGGTTCGAAACGGCGATTGACTGTCGACGACGTCGATCTCCTTTTGGTCGGTGCCCACACGGTTAGTCGGACACTCCCACGCCTTACGGAGGCAAGTGGCCCGAGCGAAATGCAGCTCAAGACAAGAAGCAAGCGATGACGGCTGCGACGATCAGTGGGTTGACTTTGATCGCTTTATGCGCCAGCCGACCTTGGATCCGCCCGCCGAGGACACAGTCTCGGTGAAGGGTGCAGCCGTCGCGTCAAGCAGTAGGAACTGGACTGCCGTTGTGGGCGCATCCGTGCCGGTGACCGTCTGCGTTGCGCCTATCGGCAGAGCCGCACCGACCAAGGTCCAGCTCGCCACAACTGGCGTGACGGGAACCGAGTTGACCGCGACGTTGGCACGCAAGACCTGCCCGTTAATCACCGCCTGTAACACCGCTGGTGATGCTCAGGCCGACGAGATTTGACTAGGCGAGCGCTGCCGATGTTTGGACCGGGACGGCGAATGCGACCGGATCTGCTTGGCGAGCTGGGACGGGTGAGCGGCGAGGGCTTCTACAGCTACCTCAACGCGTGACGATCTCAGCTGACCCGTTAGACAACCGATAGGTCAGGCCTGCAACAGTCTCAGCAGATAAGCGCCATAGCCGCTCTTCAGGAGAGGCTGGGCCAAGTTGCTGAGCTGCTCGTCGGTGAGCCAGCCGTTGCGCCACGCCACTTCTTCCGGCGCACCGATCTTCAGGCCCTGGCGGGCCTCGACGGCGTGCACGTAGTTGGCGGCATCACTGAGATCGGACACCGTCCCCGTGTCGAGCCAGGCTGCCCCTCGGGGAAGCACCTCGACCTGCAGAGTGCCTGCCTCGAGATAGATTCGGTTGAGGTCGGTGATCTCGAGCTCCCCCCGGGCACTCGGCTTCAGCTGCCGCGCGTGGTCGACCACCGTTGCGTCATAGAAATAGAGACCGGGCACGGCGTACGGGCTCCGCGGCTGCTTTGGCTTTTCCTCAAGGGAGATAGCGCGGAACTCATCGTCAAATTCGACGACGCCGTAGGCGGTAGGGTCCGAGACTCGATAGCCGAACACCGCGGCGCCATTAAGCCTTTCGAACCGACGGAGGTTCGTCCCGAGCCCCGCTCCATAGAAGAGATTGTCCCCAAGAATGAGGCCGACGCGGTCCTGCCCAATGTGGTCCGCGCCGAGCACGAACGCCTGCGCGAGCCCGTCGGGTGAGGGCTGCTCGACGTAGCTGATAGTGACCCCGAAGCGAGAGCCATCGCCAAGCAGACGATGGAAGCCCGGCGCATCATGTGGGGTGGTGATAACCAGGATGTCCCGGATACCCGCCAGCATCAGCGTCGATAGCGGGTAATAGATCATTGGTTTGTCGTACACCGGCATGAGCTGCTTGCTGATCGCGAGCGTGATCGGGTGCAGGCGCGAGCCGGTCCCGCCGGCGAGAATTATCCCCTTCATGCGCCGCCAGTTTAGGCCCGGGGCACGACTGGAGATTCTCCCCCCGGCTCTGTCACGCGCGGCCTCGCGCCGGTCGGTTCACTATGGACGGAGGTGTCCGGGCGAG
Organism: Burkholderia sp. PAMC 26561; assembly: GCA_964657595.1. Taxonomy (GTDB): domain Bacteria; phylum Actinomycetota; class Thermoleophilia; order Solirubrobacterales; family Solirubrobacteraceae; genus Palsa-465. The sequence continues at coordinate 1,764 of CAZZVR010000101.1, forward strand.
GACCGGTGAGCTCACTGGCGTCGAGCGCGGCGACTGCCGCGATGGCGCTGAGTGTGAAGTCGAACAAGTCGACATTCTCGATGATGCGCTCGGGCATGCCCGACTTTGGGAAAGACGATGTTGCCCGGGCTGGATGTGCCAGCACAGGACGTCCTGGCCGGCGCTCTTTTCGTAGGCCTCCGCGATCTGGCGTAACGCCGGTCTCAGAGATGATCTCCTCAAGGTGGGGCTGCTGGAAGTCGGACGCGCCGATGGAGCGGACGAGCCAGTCCTGCTGCAGTTCGATGAGCACCTGCTAGGTCTCAACCGATCTGTCCTGGGCCGGGAAGGCCAGGGGATGAGGTAAAGGTCGACATGCTCCATGTCGACCTTGCCCAGGCTCGTTTAGTGGGCACCTGGCCTGCTCTTGGGCGTGGTCATTGTTGTTGAGCTTGGTGGTGACGAACACGTCCTTGCGCTGAAGACCGGGCGGCATGGACCGCCTGTCCGACCTTCGCCTCGTTCCAAAAACGAACGCGGTGTCGATGTGCGGCAGGCGGCATTCAGCGCGTTGAGCACCTCCTCGATCGTGTCCTCCGCTCGGATCTGGAAGACCCCAAAGCCGAGCTAAGGCATGACCCCCCGTCGGCGAGGACAATGCTGGGAACATCGGGAGAGGAAGACATTCCCTTGTGATTCCCGATCTCACCGACTCACGAGCCGAGAAGAGCAATCCAGACCCCGCCGGGCAGCTCGTACTAAATTGCAGGTTGGTTTGTGGCAGACGATCAATATCGTCTGCTCACTCGACTGAAGGGAAAACGGGTGAAACCGACGTCGGTCCGCACATACACGACGTGTCCAGAGTCCAGAACCGCGGATCGGACCGGGTACCTCAAACGTGTCCGCGAAGCGGCAAATTGGAGTGAAGCGGCCGGATGCGCGGGGATGCTTGTCTACTCCGAGAATGGTCTCGTCGATCCCTGGCTCGTGTCCCAGACGATCATCGAGGTCACCGAACGACTCGTCCCGCTCGTTGCCGTTCAGCCCGTGTACATGCATCCCTACGCGGTCGCCAAGATGGTCTCCAGCATCGCGTACATGTATGAGCGGCCGCTTGAGCTGAATCTCGTAGCTGGCGGCTTCAAGAATGACCTCGCTGCCCTAGGTGATGAGGCGTCCCACGACGATCGCTATACACGGCTGCTCGAGTACGGCCAGATCATCCGCCACCTCGCGACCCAGACGGCGCCGCTGACGCATTCGGGTCGCTACTACCGCGCGCACGAGTTGCGTCTCCAGCCACCGGTCGCTCCGGCATATGCTCCGGCGTTCATGATTTCCGGATCCTCGGATGCGGGGGCAACCGCGGCCCGGGCCCTCGGCGCAACCGCCATCCGCTATCCCCATCCCCCGGGTGAGGAGCGAATGCTCGATGGCGAGGGACAGGCTAACGGGCTTCGGCTGGGAATCATCGTCCGCGAGGACCGGGAAGAGGCCTGGCGAGTCGCGTATGAGCGGTTCCCTGAGGATCGAAACGGGCAGATCATCCACCGCCTTGCTATGACCGTTTCCGATTCCCATTGGCATTCCCAGCTCTCCCGGCTGGCCGTCTCGGCGGCTGAGCGGAACAACGCCTACTGGCTCGGTCCATTTCAGAACTATCAGACGTTCTGCCCCTACCTCGTGGGTGACTTCGAGACTGTGGCCAGCGAGCTGGCGTCCTACATGCGGGCGGGCTTCAGCACCTTCATCTTCGACATCCCACCAGACCAAGGGGACATCAAAAGCGCCCTGCGTGCGATCACCCTCGCGAGCGGCCCGGTGCGGTGAGCGCCGGCCTTCTTCACCCGCCCATCACCGCTTGGGTCGAGCGCTCGCCTGACGCGACGGCCGTGGTGATGGGTGAGGAACTGCTGACCTACGCGGAGCTCGACGCGCTGGCCGACCGACTCGCCGCCGCGCTCATTGAGCGAGGCTGCCAATCCGGTGACCGGGTGTGCCTCCTCGCCCCAAAGTCTCCGGTGACCATAGCCGCGATGGTCGCCACACTCCGCGCAGGTTGCGTCTATGTGCCGGTCGACGTGACCGGGCCGGTGACCCGGAGCGCCCAGATCGTCGCCAGCGCTCAGCCTGCCGGGTCCTTCGTACTGACTGGCGGCCACGCGCTGCTGGACTCCCTCATCTCCCTGGGGGCAGTCGAGTCCGACCTACCCAGCGTCGACCTCGATCCGGGCAGAGCCTTCCTCGATGAGGGCGCCACCTCGAGGTTGGGAGACGTGGAGACTGCGCCGTCAGACGCCGCGCACGTTCTCTTCACGTCCGGATCGACCGGCCAGCCGAAGGGAGTAGTAGTGACGCACGCGTCGGCTCGTGCGTACATCGACTGGGCGATCGATCACTTCGACATTCGTTCGGGCGACCGCTGCTCCGGCCATCCCCCGCTCCACTTTGACCTGTCGACCTTCGACGTGTTCGCCACGCTAGCCGCCGGCGGAGAGCTGCATCTCCTGCCGCCCAACGTGCTGCTGCCACGCCAGCTTGCCGAATACATTCGCGACTCCGAGCTCGACCAGCTGTTCTGCGTCCCGTCTGCGCTCGCCTATCTCAGCGCCCACGGCGCAGTTCCCGACGGCGGGTTCCCGACCCTGCGCCGGGTCCTCTGCTGCGGTGAGGTGCTGCCGACGCCGGTCCTGATTGACTGGATGTCCCGCCATCCCCGTGCCCGGTTTACCAACCTTTACGGGCCCACCGAAACGACGATCGCTAGCAGTTACCACGACATTGTCGCGGTACCCTCCGATTCCAGCCAGCCAATCCCCATCGGAACCGCCTGTGTGGGCGAGGAAATGTTCGTGCTCGGCGAGGACGGGCAGCCAACCGCCGATGGTGACGTCGGCGAGCTTTGCATCGCTGGCGTCGGTCTGAGTCCCGGGTATTGGCGCGACCCCGAAATGACCGCACAGGCGTTCATCCCCGATCCGCGGTCCGGCCGCGCCGGAGGACGGGTCTACCACACGGGCGACCTGGCCCGTCGAGATACCGACGGGGTCATGTTCTTCGTGGGACGCCGGGACACTCAGATCAAGCATCGCGGCTACCGCATCGAGCTCGGGGAGATCGAGGCGGCTATCCGAGCTCTACCGGCAGTGGCGGAGTGCGCCGTCGTCGCGGTCTCCACCGATGGGTTCGAGGGTTCGGTGATCTGCTGTGCCGCCGCGCTGCGTAGTCCTGAATGTGACACCACACCTACCGAGCTGCGCGTGGCGCTGGCCAAGCGCCTACCGAGGTACATGGTTCCCGGGCGCTGGCAGCTGATGAACGTCCTGCCTAAGAACGTCAACGGCAAGATCGACCGCCGGAAGATCCGGGCGCAGTTCGAAACCTCACTCGTGGTCAGGTAGAGGCGTGAGCACCCGGACCTTCGATGCTGAGATCAAGAGCATCTTCCAGGGCCTGCTCGGGCTCGATCCGCCAGGAGCGGATGTCGACCTCGTTGCGACGGGGCTTTTGGACAGCCTCACAATTGTCACCCTGATCACCGAGTTGGAGGCGAGCTTTGAGGTGCGGATCCCGCTGGAGCAGATCGATCTGGGCAGTATTCGCACCATCGGTCGTCTGCAGGGCCTGATCGAGAAAGCTGCCCGGCAGGACGGGTCAGCCTCAAGCGTGCTGCAGCTGTTGCGACAGGGCATAGGGCGGCCGGTGTTCCTAGTCCACACCTCATGGGCCGGTGCGCAGACCACAGCACCCTTGGCTCGCGTGCTGGCGACGCCACGACCGATCTATGCCTTTCAGGCAGAGTACTACCACTCAGACGTTCCACCTCCCACCGAGCTTGAGCCCTTGGCGGCCGCTTACGTGCGGGAACTTCGCGTTGTCCAGCCTGAGGGACCGTACACGCTGGCGGGTTACTCGTTCGGCGGTCTGATTGCCTACGCGATGGCCGTCGCGCTGGTCCGAGCCAATGAGCACGTCGACGTGTTGGGGATGGTTGATGTCTATGCGGACAAAGCGGTGCTGGGCCCGGCCTCAAGGCTGGCATTTCGTCTTCGGCTCTTGCTTCACCGAGTCAAGGGGGTCCTTAAGGACCCGGCGGACAAGATTCCGACGTTTTTGAGAAAAGTCAGGCTGCGGATCGTGGGGAAAGCCGACGAGATACCAGGGCGCACGGACCGATCTAAAGAGACTCTACGCCTGATTGAGATTGCCGACGTCATGGAGGCGAATTATCGTCCTCCGCTCTACCCCGGGGACGCTGTCCTACTCATCGCCGAAAAGCGTTCGCGGTGGAAGTCCGACCCACGAAAGGTCTGGCCCGGCCGTGTTCAGGGCTCACTTGACACAACGGTGTTCCCGGGTGGGCACACCAACTTGCAGCCGGAGGCCTGGGACGCCATCGGAGCCGTCCTGAGTCCGCTCCTGAACGAACCCGTCTGAGCCTCGGCCCGGTTTATTTGAGGGTGGCGTTCGCGGGCGCCTTGCAGCTTCACCGGCTGAGGTCGATGGGGCGTCACGCGCTAACGGTGGGCTTGCGGTCGGGGTGAAGCTGGCCTCATCGGGAAGGACCTGCTGCCACGTCGCGTCGACGACCAGGGCAAGGACGTTGTCATCCTCGGTCAATCCGGCCGTCAGCTCCACTGAGAAGGGCAGTACCCCCTTGGTACTGCCCGAGTTCAACGCCGTTGAGGTACGCGGTGGCGGGCTCACGACGCCATCGAAATGCACGAGCACCCGCCCCCCGGTGGCGACCGACTGAGGGATGTGGCGGCGGTAGGTCCACAGCTTATTCCAGAAGTTGGATTCCAATCCCCCCACGACAGAGGCGTGACCACGTGGGGCAGAGTCACCGTCGAATCCGCTCTCGGAATAGCCGGGCGCTTCCGTGCCGGCGACGTACTGTGCGCCGAACAGCCAGTCCTGATTCAGCACATACACCCCGGCCGTCGTGGGCGCCACCGGTGCCACATCGCCGCGCGCAGCATCAGGAAGACTCAGCTGCCTTGGCCCAGGGCCAGAACACCAAGAGCGGTGGTACCCAGAGCCCTGCGCCGCGAAATGGCATAGCCGCCGGCCGGCTGATCCGAACCCATCGGGCGCCCGGGGGCGCTATCTACCTCCTCTACCCCGCGAAACTTCGAAGAGAATCAGGGCGCCCAAAACACAACTGGCCGGCCTCCGGAGGAGACCGGGCCGCCAAGCGCCAGGACGCTCTCAGTTAATCGAGGTGTTCCCACCGCTATCGGCTGGGACGTCCAGGTCGGCGAAGCCGAAGCTCGAGTTGCCCTAGCCGATGTCCTTCAGGTCCGACATGTCGGCTTCAACGCCACCAAAGCCCCCGAGCTAATCACCGTCGGCGAACAGCTCCGCAGTGATGTCGTCGCGGTCGAGCAGACCGACCTGTCGATCCCGCGGAGTAATGGCTCTGACGGGTCGATCTCGATCCGGCGGTTCAACTCATCCAGGTGATCGACCATCGCCTCAGCGTTCGCGTCGGTCGCCTCGGTCGGTTTCTGTGGCTGGAAATCCGATCATCTTGAGGTGCGCTCCGGGAAACGCGACCCAGCAGTAGCCTGATCAGCCATGCGCGGTCCATCGTCTGACCAACTCGACGGCCTGCTCGAGCGCCACCTCTCTGTCCTGGGGTACGACTCGCTCGAGCCCCGCTTCGCCGACTCAGCCGCGGAATGGACCGACAGCCCGGGCGCCATATCGCGCCCTGCTGATGACGCGCCCATCGCCACGGCCAGGCCAAGCGAGGCCGTCGACGCGCCGCTCTCCGGGGCCGTCTAGCCCGTTCCCCGGCACAGCTGTCATGAACGATGTGTCCGAGCTGCTGGCGCGGCACCTGCCGCTGTTGCGTTATGACTCGGGTGAGCGGTTCTTCACTGTGGCCGTGGAGGCGTGGAGCGACAGCCCCGGTAATGAGCTGCGCCGGGCCGACGGGACCGTCCTGGCGGCGGCTGAGCCAGCCCCGGGCCAGGCGCAGCTGTCGTTGGCGTTCCTCGGTCCCGAGCGCTACGCCGACGGCACCCCAGCTCACCGTGACGACCGCGTCGCCGGCCCCCGCGGTGACGGGCGCGCCCGCGCCCGACAGCTCCAGACCAATCCCCACTTCGCGAACCGCGTCTACGGCCATGCCACCACCGGCAAAGATGGTCGGGTGTGGCTCTCCTACTGGTTCTTCTACCTCTACAACGACTACACCCTGTTCGGACCGCTGCTCGGGGCCGGGCGCCACGACGGGGACTGGGAGATGATCCAGCTGCGCCTCGACCCTGCCGGTCAGGTCCCCGACCTGGCGCTGTACACCCAGCATCAGGACGTGGAGGCGCGCCGGTGGGAGCAGATCGTCCGGGTCGGGGAGAGGCCGGTGATCTGCGTCGCCCGGGGTTGTCACGCCTGTTACTACTCCCCCGGCCTGTACTGGACCGGGGTGTGGTTCGACCGCGCCGACGGGCGGGGCCCGGCGCCGGCGCTGGATCTGGAGATCCTCGGCGACGAGAATCCGGGATCGGCCTGGGTGCGTTGGCCGGGACGCTGGGGTGGCACCACCCCGGGGAGCGGGATCGGCCAGCGCTACGGCCTCGACCAGTCAAGCCCCCGCGGGCCCGGGCATCAGCGCCAGTGGCGCGACCCGGCCAACCTGATGGGCTGGATCAAGCCGCGCCGGCCGCCGCGGCTGCCGTGCGCTCGCTGAGCGTGCGCGTGACGGCCCCCACCCCGGAGACGTCAGCGATCGCCCGCTGGCGTCCCGCACCCCCGCCGTCGGCCATCAGCCGCTGCAGATCGGCCAGCTGGCTGACACAGCCCAGCTCGTCCGCGTAGCCGCCGACCTCGTCGAGCACCCGGCTGAGGATCGCCGCAACCGGACGATGCTCACCGTCGGAGTCGATCAGCTCAGCTCGGGTGCCCGACCGGGTCGCGCGGAAGATGCTCTCCTGGAGGATCTCGGGGGCCAGACCCGCCGCGGGCGCTGACTCGGCCAGGTGACGCACCAGGCAGTGCACCAGCGCGGCCAGCGCGGCGACATCCTCCACCTCGGTCTGGGCGTCGAGGGCGCGGATCTCCACCGTGCCCAGGCGCGGATGGGGGCGCAGCTTCCACCAGAAGTACGTGTAGTCGGGCACGCCGGCGGCGTGGGCCAACGCGGCGCTCGCCGCAGCGAAATCCGCGAAGTCGGTGAAGGCTCGGGGGACGTCCGAGCGCGGCCATGCCCGCAGGGTCATCTCCCGCGCGGAGGCCAGTCCGGTGTCACGGCCGTAGCGGAAGGCCGAGTTGGCCGACAGCGCCTGGAGCAGGGGCATGTGGCCGCGCAGGCCGTTGAACACCCGGATCGCCGTCTCGGGATCGGGCATGCCGACGTGGACGTGCAGGCCCGAGACCGGGGTCAGCGCGGCATCACCCAGCAGGTCGCGAATCCCCTCATAGCGCTCCTTGTCGGTGATCTCGGCTTCAGCCGCCTCCGCGGTGGGGTGCGTGCCGGCGCTGAGGATCCCCGCGCCAGTGCCGAGCACCGCGCCGCGCAGACCGCGCAGGACCGGCGCCACCTCCGCAGCGGAGCTGAGCACCTCGCTGATCAGCTCGACCTGGCAGGCGTGCAGCTCGCGCTCGACCTTGCCCTGGGTCTCCCCCAGTGCGGCGATCACCCCGGCGGAGCTGTTGATGAGCCGGCCGGTGACCGGGTCGACGAGGAACAGCTCCTCCTCCACGCCGAGGGAGAACGGCGTACCGGCACCGAACCGGTGCTCGAGCTCAGGCATCGTTCAGGCGCCGCTGCACCGAGGCGACCTTGTCGGCCAGGGTCTGGCCGGGTTGGTCGGCGCGCTCGTCGAGCTTGAGCACGCTGTAGGCGCGGGGCAGACCCATCTCCAGGGGCACGCGGTGGAGCTGGCCCACGAGGCTGAGGATGTCCTCGAGCTCGCCCTCCAGCTCGGTGCCCATCGCGTTCATCTGGTAGCCGACCTTGTCCTGGGCGCCCAGGCGGCGCTGGATCTCGGCGATGTACTCACTCGCGCTCGCCGAGGCGCGTCCGAGTCCGATCACGGTGAGCTCCGCTGTGGCCATTTGCGTCGACATCCTACGCGCCAGCCAGAGCGCTGAGTGTCGCCCCACGCGGAGCGAACCGCGAGACTAGGCGCATGACCATCAGGAACGTCACCGTGCTCGGCACCGGAGTGCTGGGATCCCAGATCGCCTTCCAGACCGCCTACAGCGGCTTTGAGGTGACCGCCTATGACATCAGCGAGGCGCTGCTCGACACCGCCCGATCCCGCTTTGAGAAGCTCGCCCGTGTCTATGAGCGCGACGTCCCCGGCGCGACGCAGGCGAGCGCCCACGCCGGTCTGGAGCGGATCGCCTATGCCTCAGACCTCGCCGAGGCGGTGTCTGACGCCGATCTGGTGATCGAGGCCGTGCCCGAGCAGCTCGAGCTCAAGCGCAGCGTCTACACCGAGCTGGGCGGCGTGGCGCCGCAGAAGACGATCTTCGCCACCAACAGCTCCACGCTGCTGCCCAGTCACATCGCGGAGTTCACCGGCCGTCCCGAGCGGTTCCTGGCCCTGCACTTCGCCAACCAGATCTGGATGCACAACACCGCCGAGATCATGGGCCACCCCGGGACCGATCCCGAGGTGTACGCGACGATCGTCGCCTTCGCACGTGACATCGACATGGAGCCGATCGAGCTGCACAAGGAACAGCCGGGCTATGTGCTCAACACGTTGCTGGTGCCGCTGCTCAACTCCGCCCTGGGCCTGCTGGTCGACGGCGTGGCGGACCCCGAGACGGTCGACAAGACGTGGCGCATCGGCACCGGCGCGCCGGCCGGTCCCTTCGCCATCCTCGACGTGATCGGCCTGACCACGCCCTACAACATCTCCGCCGCGTTCCCCGATGCGCGCTCCCAGGCGGTGGCCAAGTACCTCAAGGAGAACTACATCGACCAGGGCAAGCTCGGCCGCTCCAGCGGCGAGGGGTTCTTTAGCTACCGCGAGGACTGACCGGGCACGGCGACGAGCTGGCGGCACATGCGTCCATGTCGCCCGCCAGTTCGCGGGCGTGGCTGAGGTCAGCCACCGTGCCGGTGTCGAGCCACGCCGCTTGCCGGGGCGTCACCTTGACCGGCCGCGCGCCCGGGCCGACGCGGGGACCCGGGCGTGCGGTCGTGGTGACCCCGGCGGTTAGGGCCGCACGAAGGTGTCGGGGTCGGGGCCGATGCGCTGTCCGGCGTCGAGCGCGTCGATGGCCGCCATCTCATCGTCACTCAGGCTGAAGTCGAAAATGTCGAAGTTCTCGACGATCCGCTCCGGCGTGACCGACTTGGGGAACACGACGTTGCCGAGCTGGATGTGCCAGCGCAGCACCACCTGACCCGCGGTCTTGTCGTGGGCCTCAGCGACCTGGAGGATCGCCGGATCCTCCAGCACCGCGCCCTGGGCCAGCGGGCTCCAGGCCTCGGTGATGATGCCCCGGTCAGCGTGCTCGCGACGCAGGCCGGCCTGCTGGAGGTAGGGGTGCAGCTCGATCTGGTTGACCACCGGGGTCACGCCCGTCTCGGAGATGATCCGCTCCAGGTGGGGCTGGTTGAAGTTCGACACCCCGATGGAGCGCACGAGGCCCTCCTGCTGGAGCTCGATGAACGCCTGCCAGGTCTCGAGGTACTTGTCCTGGGAGGGCACCGGCCAGTGGATGAGGTAGAGGTCGACGTGCTCCATGTCGAGCTTGCCCAGGCTGGTCTTCAGCGCCCGCTTGGCCTGATCGTGGCCATGGTCGTCGTTGAAGCACTTGGTGGTGATGAACACCTCGTCACGCCGGAGGCCAGCGGCGTGGATCGCCTGGCCGACCTCAGCCTCGTTGTTGTACGCCTTGGCGGTGTCGATGTGGCGATAGCCGGCGTTGAAGGCGTTCAGCGTCGCCTCGAGGGTGTCGGCCGGCGGGATCTGGAACACGCCGAAGCCGAGCTGGGGGATGGTCTCACCGTCAGAGAGGGCGATGTTGGGGACATCTGTGGTGGAGGAAGTCATTCTCCTCTCACTTCCCCAATCGGCCAGGCGTACGCGTCAGGTTCCTGAGAGCGCGGCACGGTGCAGCTCACACTGGGGAGATCCCGCGCGCTAGGGAGCTGGAGCGATCACCCGAAGCCCGGGGACCCGAGTGAACTCGCGGGCATTGGCGGTCACCACGCCCATGCCGTGCGCGAGAGCTGTGGCGGCAATCCACAGGTCATGCGGTCCGAGCACTTCGCGGCGCCCTGCGAGCTGCGCCCAGACGTCCGCGTGGACCCGCGCAACCTGCTCGGTGATCTCGATACCCCGCATGGTCGCAAGGACGTGTTCCACGAACGCACTGCGACGACTGCGCTGGGCGTCGTGAGACCGCAGAACGCCATGCAGCAACTCGCTGACGGTGATGACGCTGATGGCTCGATCTTCGTTCCCCATGGCACGCTCGAGATGAGGATCGAGCACTCCACGCTCGAGGTCGATCAACACACTCGTGTCGATCAGGACGGCCACGGGTCCTTGACTGCCGGCAGCCCGGCACGGAGCGCACGGAGGTCCTCCGCGAAATCAGCATCCGGAACCGGGGCAGACGCCATCATCGCGCGGAATCTGTCGGCAGAGATCACATGGGCCTTCGGCGGGGCGATCACGGCAACCGCGTGGCCGCCGCGCGTGATCTCGATTTCGTCCCCCCCGGCCACCCGGTTCAACAGCTCGGAGAAACGACGCGCAGCCTCCGTTGCCGTCAGCTGCCTCATGGCCGCAAGCTATCAGATAAATCAGATCTCCCCGGCAAGAACGACAACGGCCCGGCCCCCCACGAGGGATACCGGGCGGCGCAGCGCTCTGACCGGACCGGTGAACTCTCAGTTCACCGGTCCGGCAGGTACGCCAATACCTACTCGATGATGTCGGAGGGGCCGCCTTCAGACGGGACGTCGAGGTCGGCGAACTCGTCGGCGAAGCCGAAGCTCGAGTTGCCCGACCCGATGTCCTCCAGGTCCGAGATGTCGGCCTCCACGCCACCAAAGCCACCGAGCTGGTCACCGTCGGCGAACAGCTCCGCGGTGATGTCGTCGTGGTCGAGCAGACCAACCTCGTCGATGCCGCGGGGCAGCGGCTCTGACGGCTCGATCTCGATCCGGCGGTAGCGCTTCAGGCCGGTCGCCGCCGGGATCAGCTTGCCGATGATCACGTTCTCCTTGAGACCGTTGAGGCGATCGATCTTGCCCTCGAGGGCCGCATCGGTGAGCACCTTGGTCGTCTCCTGGAAGGAGGCGGCCGACAGGAACGAGTCCGTGTTCAGCGATGCCTTGGTGATGCCGAGGATGATCTCCTCCGCCTGAGCGGCCTCGCCGCCGGCGTCGATCACCGCCTGGTTGATCTTCGCGTACTCGTAGCGATCGACGAACACACCGGGCAGCAGGTCGGTGTCGCCCTTCTGATCGACGCGGACCTTCTTCATCATCTGGCGGACGATGATCTCGATGTGCTTGTCGTTGATGTCCACGCCCTGGGACTTGTAGACCTCCTGCACCTCGCGGACGAAGTACAGCTCGGTCGCCGTCCGGCGCTCCTCACGACTCTCGCCACCGTGGGCGAGGATCTCGTGGGGATAGAGGGAACCCTCGTTCAGGGCCTTGCCGATGCCGATGTGCTGGCCGTCGCGGACATAGAGCAGGGTGCGCCGCGGGAAGGAGTAGCGATGCTCCTCACCCCCGGCGTCGGTGATGACCACCGTCACGCCCTTGTCGGCCTCCTCCAGCGTCACGTTGCCCGACACGGGGCTGATCTGGGCCAGGCCCTTGGGCTTGCGGGCCTCGAACAGCTCCACGACACGCGGCAGACCGTGCGTGATGTCCGCGCCGGCGA
>CAZZVR010000102.1:0-13407 GCA_964657595.1 Burkholderia sp. PAMC 26561
CCACGGGGTGCGGCATGGTGACGCTGGGTCTCAGGCGTCCGCGGGCGCGAGCACGATGTCGAAGCGCACGCGGGTCCAGGTCCGCTCGCCCAGCTCACGACCATCGGGCGTCGGAGTGCGTGCCGGCTGGCGGACGAAGTCGCGGATCAGCGAGTCGCGCACGCCGAACACCGCGTCAGCGTCCAGCAGCGGATCACCGGCCACGAAGATGTGGGTGATCAGCGTGCGCCGGCCCGGGGCGCTGACCAGGAAGTGCAGGTGCGGTGCCCGGTAGGGGCTACGGCCCGCCGCCTCCAGCAGGCGCCCGACCGGCCCGTCGTGGGGGATCGGGTACGGGGTGGGGGTCAGGCCCCAGAAGCGGAAGGCGCCGTCCGCGTCGCTGAACAGGTGCGCCCGCGCCGACAGCCCTGCCCCGTCCGCCTTCTGGACGTCGTAGACGCCGTCGTCGTCGGCCTCCCACACCTCCAGGCGGGCTCCGGGGATCGGCCGGCCGTCGGTGTCGCTGACGCTGCCCTCGACCCAGCAGGGCTCACCGGGGGCGCCGAAGGCCATGTCCTCGCCGTTGGCGATGCGGGGTGCCCCGTCGACGAAGAACGGACCCAGGACGGTCGCCTCCGTGGCGTCGGCGTAGGCCGCGTGGTTGATGGTGATCATCTCCATCGACGCGCCGAGCACATCGGAGGCGAGCACGAACTCATGGCGTCGCGCGTCGGAGATCTCCCCGGCCTGGGTGAGGAAGGCGATGGCCGCCCGCCACTCGTCCTCACTCAGGCGCACCTCGCGCATGAAGGCGTGCAGGTGGGTGACCAGGGAGCTCATCACCGTCTTCAGGCGTGCGTCGTCGCTGGACGCGAAGGACGCCAGTACCCGCGCGGTGACGTCCGCCTCCCGGGCGGACTGCTCGGCGGAGTTGTCGGTGGATGGGGTCATCGGACGCGTGCCTCCTCGGGGTTCAGGGTCAGCGGGTCAGCCCCGGCCCACGCCGCCTCGAGCAGCGCGCGGAGGTCCGCGGCGTCCAGGTGGCGGGGGTTGGACGCCGGCACCACGCCGAGCAGCGCCTCGGCCGTGGCGGGGATGTCCGTGCGGTTCAGGCCGTAGTCGCGGAGGGCGCGGGGCGCGTCCAGCGCCTCGCGCAGGGCGTTCAGACCGGACAGCGCATCGGTGGATTGCAACGCCGCGGCGATCCGCGCCTCGGCGTCTGGGGCGGCCGGGGCATTGAGCGCGAGCACGTAGGGGAGCACGACGGCGTGAGTCTGGGCGTGGGGCAGGTTGAACGCGCCGCCGAGGTAGTGACAGATCGTGTGGTGCAGACCGCTGCCGGCGGAGGCGAAGGCCACGGCAGACAGGTAGGCGCCATACAGCGCCAGCTCGCGTCCGGGCAGCCCGGTGGGGTCATCCACCACCTGGGCCAGGCCGGCGTTGAGCGCCCGGATCCCCTCGGTGGCCAGGGCGGCGTTGATCGGGTCAGCCCGGGGTGCCCACAACGCGTCCACGCAGTGCGCCAGCGCGTTGAGGCCGGAGGCGACACTCAACCCGACCGGCAGCGACAGGGTGAGCTCGGCGTCGTAGATCACCGTCTGGGGCAGCACGCGGCGGTCGACGCCGGTGGTCTTGTGCCCGTCCTCGGTGAGGCCCCACACGTCGGTGGCCTCCGAGCCCGCATAGGTCGTGGCCAGCGCGACGATCGGCAGGCCGGTGGTCAGGGCGATCGCCTTGGCGAGACCCGTGGTCGAGCCACCGCCGATGCTGACCACCAGGTCGGCATCGGCGGCCACAGCGCTGTGGCGCGCGCGCTGGGCCACCTCGAGGGGCACGTGCATGACCACCTCGTCATGGCGCAGCGCCACGGGGAGGCCGGCGGTCACCGCCTCGGCCAGCCCCCGCTCGGCCGCTGAGGCGATGACCATGATCCGCTCCGCGGCCCGCTCGGACACCTCGGCACCGAGCAGGGCGGCGGCCTGGCCCGAACCGAAGCGGACCCGCTGACCGAGCGTCTCGTGGGTGAACTCCATCAGGTGCGGACCAGGCTCGAGCGGCCGAGCAGGGCGCACAGGGCATCGGACAGCGCCGCATGGGGATCCTCGGCCAGACGCGCAGAGCGCCACGCGATGTGCTTGTCGGGGCGCACGAGGATCGCGCCGGACTCATCGACCTCCCGCAGCTTCGCCCAGTCGTAGTAGAGGTCGCTGACCTCGCGTCCAGGGCCGATGACGACAACACCGAGGGGGAGCTGCAGCTCAGCGGCGACCCGGTTGACGGCCTCGACCCACGCCTCTCCGGCGATCCCGGTGATGAGGGTGAAGCGTCCGTAGGGGGCGAGATCCAGGGTGGAGACCTTGCCCGCGCCGGCGCCGACCCAGCAGTGGGGCAGGCGCCCCCCGGGAACCGTGGTGGGTTGGTAATAGAGCTCGGGGTCACGCGTGGGCGTCGGGCGGACCGAGCCGTCGGAGACGATCGCGGCGGAGGTGTAGAACTGGCCCATCTCCACCCCGTGGGCGTTGAACTCGTAGTGCTTGATGTCCATCGCCGCGATCAGCGCGGCCCGCTTGGCCGCACCCGCGGGGGTGTTGTGCTTGCGCTCCTCGATGGCGGCGGTCATCTCCGCCTCGGTCTGGGCGCCGGTCACCCCGAGCGCGTCGAACAGCTGGGCGAACTCACGCGCGGACTGGTTGGCGCGCGCGACGATCTGGCGGGCCACCGGCGCCCGCTCGGCGCTGTAGGTCTCCAGCAGGCTCGGCTCAGCCTGGCCGGTGATCACCGCCGCCAGCTTCCAGGCGAGGTTGTAGGAGTCCTGGATGGAGGTGTTGGAGCCCAGCCCGTTGGACGGCGGATGGCGATGCACGGCGTCCCCCACACAGAACACCCGACCGCTCTGGAGGTGGGTGGCGTACATCTCGTTGTTCCCCCACAGGCTGGTGCCGGTGATCTCGACATCGAGGTCGGGGGCGCCGACCAGCTGGCGGACGATCCGCTCGGCCGCGGCGCTGTCCACCTCGGGCGGTGGCTGGGTGATGTCATAGCCCCAGACGATCAGCCACTCGTCCCAGGGCCGCACCATGCGCACCAGGCCGGCGCCGATCCCGCCGATGTTCGCGCCGGGCTGGATCACCCAGTAGAGGACCGACGGGCGGGCCGACACCAGCGGGGTGAGGTCAGCCTTGAAGGTGATGTTCATCGACCCGGCGATGTCCATCTCCCCCGTGAAGGGCAGCTCGATGTCCTGGGCCACCTGGGAGCGCGCGCCATCGGCGCCGATCAGGTAGCTGGCATGGATGGCGTAGGTGCTGGCGGTGAGACGGTCGCGCACCTGGACGGTGACGCCGTCGGCGTCCTGGGTGTGGGAGAGGTACTCGGTGGAGAACCGGATGTGGCTGCCCCGGGCGGCCGCGCGCTTGACCAGGATCGGCTCGAGATAGGTCTGGGGGATGTCACAGGTCAGCGACGGGGAGGCCAGCCGATAGTCGGCCTCGCGGGCGGGATGGGTGCCCCAGGTGAGGATCCGCCCGATCTCCTCACCGGCGATTGCGGTGCAGAACACCGTGTCACCGATGAGCTCGTGCGGCGACGCCTCGGCCTTGACCTCGGCCTCGATCCCCAGGTCGCGGAACACCTCCATCGTGCGCTGGTTGGTGATATGCGCCCGCGGCGTGTTGGCCGTCGAGCGGTAGCGGGTGATGACGATGTTGGGAATCCCCAGGCTCGACAGGGCGAGGGCAGCCGCCCCGCCCGCGGGCCCCGAGCCGATGATCAACACGTCGGTCTGCACCGTGCCGGCGGGGAGCTCGGTCGCCTCGACGCCATCCTGAAATGCGGGCATGCTCTCTCCTCTCGGTCCCCGCGGTGGCCGGGGACCTGACCTGAGGGATTATGGAGATTGGGGCGGGCTGGCGGACGCGCTGACGGTGAACGGCGCCGTCAGCTCAAGCTCGGCGGGGTCGCGGTGGCGACGAGACCGAGGGCATGGGGGTGCTGAGGACAGCGCGGTACCGGCTCACCCAACTCGGTGCAGAGGTACCGCTGAGCCGCCTGCGTCATGGCGAGCACCGAGGCGGGCGTGTCGAGGTCCGGGCGCGGTAGGCGCAGACGCCCCGCCTCACCATCCTGGAGGACGAAGCTGGCGGCGTCCCCGGCCTCAGCGCGCCGGCCGATGTAGCGCCCCAGGCCGGTGGCCAGGTCCATGATCACCGTGTCGACGAGGCGGAGTACCGGGTCGGTCTCCTCCCCGACCGTCATGGCGCGCTGGACGCGGGGGCGCGCACCGCCGTCGCAGCGGAGAGCTCGGTGGTGTACAGGGTCCGCGGCACCGCGGTCTGGCAGCGGGAACCGCGGGTGATCTCACAGCTGTAGGAGCGGTCGTCGCTCATACGGGGGATCGTCAGGACCCGGGGTCGGCGGGCCTGCGCCCCCAGGAGGAGCCCGCGTTCCGCGCGGCCGAGCTCTCGGTGCAGGAGCGCCTCAACCGACGGCGCGGGCGCCGCGGCCTCAGCCTCAAGGGCGGTCCGGGTGCCCGGTTCGGTTGCCCGGCCGCTGGCGTGGTGGTGGAGCGTCAGCACGCCGACGCCGAGCATCGCGGCGATCAGCCCGGCGACCGCATACGTCCTGGCGCGTGTCACATCGACCTCCCCGGTTCGCTCCGGCACTTCCTGGGAGCGAATCTTCGTCCCGGCGCCAGGTCCTGTCAACGCCCAACCTGCCGGTGGCTCGGGGCGCCGTGAGTTCAAGAGCGCTCCGCGCCGGGTACATCCGGCTCGTGGCCGTGCCGCACCCAGCCGTGAGGCTCGAACATGCGCTGGAGGAACTGGTGGGCGGACCGGCGCGCCTGCACGTGGTGGTCATCCTCGGCTGCGTGCTCGGCCTGAGCACGGCGGATCAGGCCACGGTCGGGGCGATCGGCTCGGAGCTGGAACGCGGGCTGTCGATCAACAACACCCTGCTCGGGCTGCTGGCCGCGGTCGCGCCGCTGATGGGTGCCCTCGGGGCGTTCCCCGCCGGCATCCTGGTCGACCGGGTGAACCGCTCACGTCTGCTGGGGCTGGCGATCGCCGTGTGGAGCGTGGCCATGCTGCTCAGTGCGTTCGCGCCCTCCTACGCCGTGCTACTCGTCATCCGGGTCGCCCTGGGACTGGTCACCGCCGTGGCGGGCCCGGTCGTCGCGTCAATGACGGGTGACTTCTTTCCCGCTGCCGAGCGGGGCCGCGTCTACGGGTTCATCCTCTCCGGTGAGCTGATCGGTGCAGCCGTCGGCTTCGCCGTCTCCGGAGAGATCGCGAGTGCGCTGAGCTGGCGGTGGTCCTTCGGCATCCTCGCCCTGCCCGGCCTCGCGCTGGCCGTGTGGGTGCTACGAGCCCTGCCCGAGCCCGCCCGTGGCGGCCAGAGCCGCATCAGCTCCGGGGACACCGAGATCGTCGCCGCGGCTGAGATCGCGGAGCCCGACGGCGCCGACGCGGTGGAGGAGCCCCAGGTGCTGACGGACCCGCTGGCCGAGCGGGCCGTGGCGCAGAACCGGGTGAGCCCACGTCGGGCCACGCTGCTGTCCCGCGAGCGCATGGCGTCGATGGACCCGTGGGCGGCGGCGCGCTACGTGCTGAGCATCCCCTCCAACCGCCTGCTCATCTCCGCCTCCGCGCTCAGCTACTTCTTCCTCGAGGGGCTCGAGACCTTCGCCGTCATCTTCCTTCAACGTCGCTACGGGATCGCCCACAGCGTGGCCACGCTGCTGCTGGCCGGCATCGTCATCCTGGCGGTCGCCGGAGCGGTGGTGGGGGGTCGCACCGCCGACGGCTGGCTGGTCCGCGGCCGCGTGGACGCCCGCATCATCATCCCGGGGGTCGCCTTCGTGATCGCCGCCGCCGTGCTCGTCCCCGCGTTCACGATCCCCAGTCTGGGCATCGCGCTCATCTTCTACTTCATCGCCGCCCTGGCCATCGCCGCCCCCAACCCACCCCTGGACGCAGCGCGCCTCGATGTCGTCCCGTCGGTCCTGTGGGGTCGCGCTGAGGGCGTCCGCTCCTTCTTCCGCAACCTCTTCCAGAGCTTCGCCCCGTTCCTGTTCGGCTTCATCTCCGACCGCTTCGCCCATCCGACCGCGGCCGGCTCGGCCACCGGCTTCGGCGCCGGCTCCAGCGCCCGGGGCCTGGAGGACACCTTCCTCATCATGCTCATCCCCCTGCTCGTGGGCGGCCTGCTGATGTTCGCCGGGCGCAAGGTCTACCCGGCCGACGTGGCCACCGCGCTGGAGAACGAGCATGTGCTGGCCGACGCCGCGCCGGGGCAGACCGACCGGCGCTGAGCGTGACCCCGGGCCCACCGCCCGGGGTCAGTCAGCCTGGTCCGGCACGTAATGGCGGCCGCCGGCGCTGTCGACCCACACCCGCATGATCCGGCGCGTCCGGGGGTCGCGGAAGCGCTCGGCGGTGGCCTGCCACTCCAGTGCCGGGTGGTCCACCTCACCGTGGGGGACCTGGCCCCGCCACCACGGAGCCGGCGCCTCCCCGGCCAGCGGCGGCAGGTCACTCAGCAGTGCGGCTGCTTCACCGCGTGAAGCGGCGACGGCGGCGGCGCCGACCCGGCGCTCGAGCTCGGCGAGGGTGAGCCGCCCCGCGGCCGCGTGCTGGGAGAGCAGGTCATAGAGCTGCTCGCGGTCAGCGTCACTCAGGCGCAAGCTGGACTGCGGTGCCGTAGGCCACGATCTCGGTGAGCTGCTGGCCGATCTCGGAGGAGTCGAAGCGCACCCCGATCAGACCATGTGCTCCCATGAGCGAGGCGTTCTCGACCATCCGGTCGATCGCATGGCGCCGGGATTCCTCGAGCAGCTGGGTGTACTGGCCGACCTCACCGCGCCGCAGTGCCTTGAAGGAACTGGCCACGCCGCCGACCAGCCCCATGCTCCGCACCACCAGGCCGTAACACACGCCGAGATTCGCGGTGATGCGCTGGCCGGGGAGATCAAAGCCCGTCGTCATCGGCATACCCGAGCTGGTGCTCATGGTTCAGGACGCTACCAACTGATCGTGCATCCGCCCAGGCGGCTGCGGCGATGATCGGCGGACCCATGTTCCAGTCCCCTGAGTTGTCAAGATCAGGGTCCGATGGCTGACGAGACCAACGACACGTGGCGCATCCAGCTCGGCGTGCGACCGGGACTCGAGGACCCCGTGCCCGAGGCGGTCCTGGCCTCGACCCCGCGATCTGACATCTACGTCGGCGATCAGTCGATCATCTTCTATCCGAGCACCCGGGAAGCGGCTCAGACGGTCATGGCCCAACAGGCCGCGAACCCGGACGTGGTCTGGGTCGAGCTCGCCCGGTGGGACCTGGGGTCGGCGGCGTGGCAGACCGTCGAGGGAGCCGGTCGCCGCGACCGCTCCACCGCCACCAGCTCAGCCCGGAAGTGGAAGCCGGGCACCTGGCCGTTGATGCTGGTGGTGTTCGTCCTCACCGCCGCGGTGATGTTCCTGCTGGCCTACTTCGTCCCGACCCTCGGCGCCGACAAACGCCACGACCTCGCCAAGTCGCTCGCCGTGGCGATCTTCGTGGGATTGATCTGCGTCGTCGGATCGCTGTTCACCACCCGCCGCGCCGAACCCCCGCCGCCCTAGATCAGGTCCGCGTGGCCCACTCGCGCTCGAGGATCGCGTAGATGGCCGTGTCGGCCCAGGCCCCGCGGAACCACAGATCCTCGACGTGGTGCGCCTCCCGGCGCATGCCCAGCCGCTCACACAGGGCGACTGACGCGTGATTGCGCGGGTCGAGGTTGGCGATGGCCCGATGCATCGCCAGCTCCCCGAAGGCGATGTGGAGGACCGCCGCCGCGGCCTCGGTCATGTATCCGTGGCCCATATGGTCCGGGTGCAGGGTCCAGCCGATCTCGCAGGTCGCGTTGGCGGCGTCCTTGATGGCGAAGAACACATCGCCGATCACCCGGTCGGGGTCCGCAAGCGTCACGACGGCGAGTTGGAGGAAGTCGCCGTCCCCGCTCAGCACGCGGGCCGAGGCGAACGTCGCCACCTTCTTGGCAACCTCATCCCGGGTCCGCGGTTCGAACAGCAGGTAACGACAGACCTCGGGGTTCGATTGGTACGCGTAGATGTCGTCGACGTCGTGCACGTTCATCGCCCTGACGCTGAGGCGCGGCGTCCGTACCGGCTGAGCGAATGTGTAGGGCAGGCGCGGAGCGAGCATCGGTTCGCGGATCAGTCGACCTTGAGCCGGGTGTCCCCAAGGCGCAGGTCGTCGCCGGGTCGCAGCTCGCAGCGACCGACCGAGCGGCCGTTGAGCGTCGTCCCGTTCATCGATCCCAGATCCTCCAGGGCCCAGCGTCCGTCGCGGCTGCGCAGCCGCAGGTGCCGGCGGGAGATGCTCGGGTCCGACAGCACGATGTCACAGCTCGAGCTGCGGCCCAGCAGGAGTTCTGAGGGCAACCCGGACCAGTCCAGAGCCAGCAACAGCGGCACCGGTCCGGCGTCATCAGCGAGCCGCGTCGCGACCCGTTCACGCACGAGGCTGACGGTCTGGGCCACCCGTCCCCACACAGTGTCCTCCGGGCGCCGCAGGGCGAGATCTCCCACCAGCCCGTCGGGGTCGACCAACGGTTCACGCAGGAGGACGTCCAGGCGCATGGCGAGCGTGTGCTCACTCAGCAGCCCGCGGCCGTACGCGGTCGCCAAGGTGCTCGACAACCGAGCCCTGATTGCGCCACCCATCCCCATGGCACGATTGTGCCCGGCGGCCGCGAGGGTGTCCAGCCTGCGGGGTGTGAGCACCGGCCGGGCGAGCATCTCGGCGGCGCCGATGGTTCAGAACGGTCTGGGCAGATCGAAGGCGTTCCAGTACGCAGCCGGCGAGCGATCCGTGCGGGCGGTCGCGGGAATCGTGACCTTGAGCAGTGCCCGATGGCCGGCCAGCGGAACGGTCCCGTAGATGCTCAGGTGGACCCGGGTGATGTCGTGGGGGCTGTCGTAGCCGAAGGTGTCGAGCTCGATCGGGGCGTAGGTCTGAGGGTTGACGTAGTAGTTGGCGCGCGGCCCGCTCTGGGGGTGGACGGAGGAGATCTCCAGCGCGGGCTGCCCGCCGCTGACGGTGGTCCGGGTGACGCGAGCGTGACCGGAGCTCAACAGCGCGTGCAACTGGGCGGCGAAGTCAGTCGAGGCTGGGTCAGGCTGCTGGGATTGGACCTGCTTGAGCTGTCCCAAGCTGGGGAGGACCAGGGGACGGACCGTCTGGGTCTGGGTGCTGGGGTTCCAGCCGACCGTCCACTGCACCGCGTCCTTGCCGGTGCGCAGCGCCTCGGCGACGCTGGCGGGAAGCGTCTGGGTCATGACCCGACCGTGGGGCAGCCTCACGCGGAGCCGGTAGCTGCCGGACCCAGCCGGGGTCAACGTGTAATGGGGTCGACCGCGGGGGATCTGGGGGGCGGGATAGATCGCGTGCTCGGTCGCGTTGTAGATCTGTCGGTCCCCGGTCTCCTCGAGCACGGGTCCTCCGGGCACCTGCAGGATGATGCGCTCGGCATACGGCGGTCCCTGCTGAAGCCACGCCTGCTCAGTGAGCTTGGCCACGGTGGTTGCCCGGCCGCGTCGGGCGAGCGGACTCAGGGTCTCGGTCGCCTCGACGTGCAGGATCGTCTGGGATGAGCTCCGGGGGGCCAGGACGGCCGCCGCGCGTTGCAGCGTCTGGCGCGTCAAGGCCGCCTCCCCTGAGGATGATCGAGTCAGCAGCCAGACGGCCAGGCCGGCGATCGCCAGCAGGGCCGTGGCCACCAGAGCGCCGCGCAGGGCACCGTCGCGCGGTGACTTCAGCGGCGCTCGGCGCGCGAGGTCGCGAGCGGCACCGGCACGCAGGGCGACGCCGAGGCGGTCAAGGTCCGGATCGCGGTTGAGGCGAGTCATGATCGGGTCTCTTCCTGGGGGGTGAGATGGCGTTTGAGTGCGGCCAGTCCGCGGTGCACGCGCACGCGGGCGGCGGCGGGGCTCGTGCCCAGCGCTCGGGCGACGTCGGCGTATTCCATTTCCTCGACGACGCGCAGACGCACCGCCTCGCGTTGGTTGTCCGGAAGGGTGTCGAGCAGCTCGTCGGCTCCGTCGGCCCAGCCGCTGTCGGGTAGCTGGGGCTCAGAGTCGTCGGGGCGCTCGAGCTGTTCGCGGAGTCCGAGCCGCTCGGTGGCGCGTCGTTCGATCGCGCCACGACGGATGGACATGAGCAGGACGTTGCGGGCGATCCCATAGATCCACGGGGCCGCCGAGCCACGGGCCTCATCACGGAACCGTGCGCGCACCAGCCACGCCTGAGCGAATGTCTCCGCCGTCAGGTCCAGGGCGGTGGACCGGGTCCCGGTTCGGCGCACGAAGTATCCGAGCACTGCCTCCGCGTAGCGCTCATACAGCTCACCGAACGCATCCGGATCGGCCCGGGCCGCGGCCAGCAGCTTGGCGTCACTGCGTGGCGCCGCTGTGTCCGGATCCGGAGAGGAGTTCATCGCGGGGTTCATTGCACAACCCCCTCCGGCCGTTACACCGCCGGAGCGAGCGTCAGCCCCTGAAGGGTTTACCGCGCGCCGTCTCGCGGGTACAGACCGCTGAAATCTCTGCTGTCTGAATGGAGGAGAGAAATGATCCGACGAACCCTCATGATCCTGACCGCGGCCGCCGTGACGCTCGGCCTGTTAGGCGGCGTCGCCACCGCCAGCGGACAGACGGTGATTCAGGCCATCCACGCCCAGGACAAGATCGTCCACAGCAACCCGGGCTATGAGAGCCTGCAGAACTTCAGCATCAGGACGGTGGCTGAGGCCAAGGCGGCGATTCCGAAGCTCATCGCGGTTGAGAAGCTCCTCACCCACGCCGCGAATACGGTCCAGAGCGCCTCGGCGACACCGGCTCAGAAGGCGGGGCAGAAGGATTGGGTCACGGGCGTACGCGGCGTCGCCAAGGCTACGGGGATGCTCGTGGTGGCGTTGAAGGACGTCGAACACGGCAAGAGCGCTGCCGCCAGTACGGAAGCCCTCGCGGCGGTCAAGATCATCCGCGCCAGCAACACCATCGGGATCCGAGGCGACAAGCTTCTGCATCTCCCCATCAGCGATTGACGCTCGCCGACGTGCCCCGGGGTCCTCACGCCAAGTGATGCCCCGGGGTGAGTGTTCCGATCTTCGCGTGCCTTGACGGCGGCGCTTGTATTTTGCAAGTATGGGCGCATGAACTTCTTCGCGAACATTCCCGTGGCCGACCTCGACCGCTCCAAAAAGTTCTTCAGCGCCCTGGGCTGGAGCACCGACGAGCGCTATGGCGACAGCAACGCCGCCTGTTTCGTCCTCGATGACGGCGTTCACCTGATGGTGACCACCCGGGACTTCTTCGCCAGCCTCGGCGACGGGAGCAAAGCGGTCGGCGATCCGGCGGCGAGCACGCTCGTCGCCTTCGCCTTCGACTTCCCCTCACGTGAAGCGGTGGACGCCTTTGTCGAGAAGGCGCGGGCCGCAGGGGCGAAGATCGGCGCCACCGACGACTACGGCTTCATGTACCAACGGGACTTCCAAGATCCCGACGGCCACCAGTTCGCACCGTTCTGGATGCACCCGGACGGTCCGCCCAGCCAGTGACTGACGGAGCCGACGGGGAGAGCGGGGGCGTCGACGCACTCGCCGGCCTGGTTACGGCGCTCGACGTCATCGGCCCCCGATGGGCGCTGCTCGTCGTGGGATGTCTGCTCGACGGACCCAAGCGCTACGGGGACCTCCAGCGTGAACTCGGGGCACCAACCAACATGCTCGCCGCCCGGCTCAAGGAGCTGCAGGCTGCCGGCATCCTCTACCGGCTCCCCTTGGCCCACAACCAGCGCGCTTATGCCCTGACCGAGCGCGGCACCGCCCTCCGCGCAGCCATCGTCGCCCTGTCGCAATGGGGCGACGCGGGATACCCCTAGCGGAATGGACGACAATCGGTGGCCATGAGCGTCATGGACACGATCACCAACGCGGCCGTCGGCCTGCACCGGAGCATCTACCGGATCTCCGGTGGTCACATCCTCGGCGGCGTCGGCGGGATGCCCGTGCTCGAGCTCACCACCACGGGTGCGAAGTCGGGGAAGGAGCGCACCACGATGTTGACCGTGCCCCTGCGCTACCACGGCAACCGCGTTATCGTCGCCTCCAAGGGCGGCAGCCCGGAGAGCCCGGGCTGGTACCACAACCTGGTTGCCCACCCACGGGTGACCGTGACGGAGAAGGGCCAGCGCACCGCGCTCCGTGCCCGCGTGCTCACGGCCGAGGAGCGCGCGGAGCTGTGGCCCAAGATCGTGGCGGCGTACAAGGGCTACGGCGGCTATCAGGACAAGACTGCGCGCACGATCCCGGTCGTGGTGCTCGAGCCGATCTGATGCCCGGAGAGCTCGCCGATGGGTTCACGCGAGCTTCGGGTAGTCGACGGCGTCCCACGCCAGGGTTGCGAAGAGCTGAACGATCGCGCCCTGGTCGAGCAGGCTGAAACCGGGCGGCGAGTCTGCGAACCGGTACAGCCCCTCGGGCGAGCGTGAGTGATTCCAGACTGCGTCGGCGTAGGCCTCCATCGTGCTGATGATGGCGGCCCGGAGCGGGCAATCGGGCAGGACGGCGTGAAGCTGCAGGAGACCGCGGAAGTAGATCGCATTGAAGGCGGCCGAGTGCTGGAGGTAGTAGCCAGGAGAGAAATGGGCGAGCGCGGCATTGGCCAGGAGCTCAGCCTGAAACAGCCACGAGGCGTTGTTCGTCAAGCGGTAGCGCATCACATCAGCGGCGACCAGCACACCCTGGTTGTAGGTGTAGAGCGTGGAGTCGATCGTGCCGTCACCGCGCACGTGGTCATTCACCAGACCGGAACCGTCGAGGGGGTCATAGAGCGTGCGGCTCACCCACCCGTGGATGGCGCTCCCGACGCGCTCGTAGGCCTTGCGCTCCCCCGGGCAGAACTGGGCCAGGTGGAATGCCAGCTCGGCGTTGGGGGCGTTTGAGGTGGTGGTGCGATCGTGGTTGGTGACCCCCAGGCCGGTTCCCTGCTGGAGCCAGAAGACGCCGCCCGGATAGGCGGCGTCGGGATTCTCGTCCCACCCGCCGGGATACACGAACTGCAGCACACCCCGGGCGGCCCGCAGCGAACTCACCGTGCCGGTCATCCGGTAGTGCTGGGCGAGCGCGAGTCCGATCCACGCCGCGTCGTCGTAGTACTTGTCGCCCCCCTCGCCGGCGGGGGCCAGCACCCGGCCGTCATAACCCGCCGGGGTCACCGCGGTGTCGTGGTACTGCGTGAGCGCGGCGAACGTGCCGTCCTGACCGCCCCGACGAGGTACCAAGCCGGTCGCTGAGCGGCCCAGCTGAACCGCAACCCGGGCGTGTCGCGGCCTGATGCGCATCGCTGGGCGGCCTGGCAAGACCGCGCC
>CAZZVR010000103.1:0-12983 GCA_964657595.1 Burkholderia sp. PAMC 26561
CCCACCCGGACTGGTGGATCTCCTTCGCCGGGAACGTCACCTACCCGGCCAACGCAGCCTTCCGCGAGGCGGCGATCCGCGTGCCAAGCGACCGCCTGCTCGTGGAGACCGACGCGCCGTTCCTCTCACCGGTGCCGCTGCGCGGCAAGCCCAA
Organism: Burkholderia sp. PAMC 26561; assembly: GCA_964657595.1. Taxonomy (GTDB): domain Bacteria; phylum Actinomycetota; class Thermoleophilia; order Solirubrobacterales; family Solirubrobacteraceae; genus Palsa-465. Next base: position 155 of record CAZZVR010000103.1, read on the forward strand.
TGTCCCGGCCAACGTGCGCCTGACCGCCGAGGTCATCGCGTTGGAGCGCCGCGAGTCCTACTTCGACTTCGACGCGGGGGTCGAGGCGGCGGCCGCCGCCGTGCTGCGCTGGTGAGTCCGCGGCGGACCGGATCGGGATCGCTGGGCCAGAACTTCCTCGTCGACCCGAACATCATCGACGTGATCGCCCGGCTGGCGGCGCTCAACGCCGCGGATGTCGTGCTCGAGATCGGGGGCGGGGAGGGGATCCTCACGCGCCGGCTGGTGGATGAGGTGCGCTACGTGCAGCTGATCGAGATCGACCCGGGGCTGGGCGACGGCCTGCTCCGATCCCTGGACGGCCGCGGTGCCCTGCATCTGGGCGACGCGGTCACGTTCGACCTGGCGGCCTTGGACCCGGCGCCGACCAAGATGGTGGCCAATCTGCCCTACAGCGTGGCCGCCACGCTGGTGATCAAGTCGGTGTTCGAGACCGCGATCGCCGACTGGGTGGTGATGGTCCAGAAGGAGGTGGGCGAGCGCTTCGCCGCCGCCCCCGGGTCCGCGGCCTACGGTGTGCCGTCGGTGCTGGCGCAGCTGTGCTGTGACGTGAAGGTGCTGCGCCCGGTGTCGCGCAACGTGTTCCGCCCGATCCCCAATGTGGATTCGGTGCTGCTGGGCCTGACCCGTCGCCCGGGTGGGGGTGGCGGGGATGCTGGCTGTGGGCTCAGCATCCCCGGTGTACGCGCGCTGGTCCACGACGCGTTCGCTCATCGGCGCAAGGCGATGGCGCGCTCGGTCTCGCTGTCGCGCGGGGGTTCGGGCGAGGTGCGCGACGCGGTGCGGGCCGCCGTGGTCGAGCTCGGCTTCCCCGACGACGTCCGCGCCGAGCGCCTGGCGCCGAGCGATTTCGTCGCCGTGGCGGAGAGCATCGCGCCATGACGACGCTGCTCGCCCCGGCCAAGGTCAACCTCTGCCTGTTCCTCGGGCCGGCCCGGGCCTCGGATGGCCGCCATGAGCTGGTCACGGTCTTCCAGGCGCTCACCCTGGCCGACGTGCTCACGATCTCGGAGTCAACGGTCGACGAGGTGGTGTGCCCGGGTGTGGAAGGGCCCAACCTGGCGGCCCGGGCGCTGGAGCTCCTGCGGGAGTCCGGCTGGACCGCGCCGCCGATGCGGATCGAGATCGACAAGCGGATCCCGGTGGCGGCCGGGATGGGCGGTGGATCCGCCGACGCCGCCGCCGTGTTGTCACTCGCGACCGGCGCCGTGCGCCCGATCGAGCTCGCGCGGCGGTTGGGCGCGGATGTCGCGGCGCTGATCGAGCCGGGGCTGTGGATGGCCGGTGGGGTCGGAGATGAGGATATGGCGACGTTTCCGGCCGGGCTGGGCGAGCACGCCTACGTGGTGGTGCCCTCGGCGCTGGGTCTGTCCACGGCCGACGTCTACCGCGAGGCGGACCGGCTCGGACTGGCTCGCGAGCTGTCTGAGCTCGATGCGCTCACGCCGCGCGTGCGCCGGGGCCTGGCCCGGCAGGACCTTCCGCCCGAGCTGATCGTCAACGACCTGGCGCCGGCGGCGTTGTCGCTGTGCCCCTCGATCCAGGACGCCCTGGACGCCTTAAGGGACTGCGGTGCTGAGCAGGCGATCGTCTCGGGCTCGGGCCCGACTACAGTGGGCATCTGGTGGGGAGATGGCGCTTTGGCGGCCGCCGACGCAGCCGCCAGCTCGCTCGCAGTGCGGTTTCCCGGAGCCCAGACTGCCCTTCCCTTCGCCAGTTCGTCACAATTTGACCCACTGACATGACCAACACCGAGATCACCTACCTGGTCGCGGCCTGCTGTCTGGTCTTCGGTCTGGGCGCCTTCGTGTCCCTGATCGTCGCGCCGGCGATGACCTCCTTTCGCACCATCTGGGAGCGGGGTGCTGCGCTGATCCTGTCCGCCTACATCCTGGCGGCGCTGGTCGTCGTCGGGGTGCTCATCGGCGTCGTCATCGTGGCCGAGTGGCCGCAACTCTTCTGAGGCACCGGTAGGTTGGCTCACGTGTCCGAGAGCGAAGGAGTCCGCCGCCAGAGTGGGCCTGACCTCAGCGCCCTCGCGGAGATCACCACGGCCGTGCAGGCCGGCGCGGGCCTGCCCGAGATCCTGCGTGCCGCCGCGCGGGCGCTCGACGCGTCGCTGGTGCTGATCGACCGCACCGCCTCGATCCTCGCCGTCGCCGCCCGGTCCCCCGCGGACGAGCGCTCGCTCATGCGCGATGCCGACGACGTGGTCAACATCGAGTTGAAGGTCGCCGACATCGCGGTCGGCCAGCTGCGCATGCGCAACCGCGACGGTGCCCCGGATGTCTCGGTGCTGTCGCTGGTCACCACGCTCATCGCCTCGGAGGTCGAGCGCGTCCGGGCGCCCGAGCGCGCCTCGGAGGAGGCTGCCACCGCTTTCCTGCGTGCCGTGCTGCGCCGCCAGATCAGCGACCGCGATGACCTCATCGCCCGCGGCAAGGAGCTCGGCACCGACGTATCGGGCGGTTCGGCCGTGGTGGTCGTCCGCGCCCGGCCGCTGCGTCCCACCGAAGATGACTGGCGCCGGCGGCTGCTGGCGGTGGCCGCCCGCGGTGCCCGCTCGATCGCCCCCGGAGCGATCGCCGCGCCGACCGAGGCGGACGCCAGCACGGTCCTCGTGCTGATGCCCGACGCCGACGGTGACGCCTCTCGGCGCGTGTCGGCGGCCATCCTGCGCGAACTCGAGGCCGGTCTGGGCAGCTTCACCTTCGCGTTGGGGCGCTCGCGCCGGGCCGAGGATCCCCTTGATCTGCACCGCGCCGGCAACGAGGCGATGCTCGCGGTCAACGTGGTCGAGGGTGAGGCCGGGATCACCGACCTGGCCTTTGACGCCACCGGCACCTACCAGCTGCTGCTGCCCTACATGAGCGACCCGGCCGAGCTCAAGCGCTTCTACGCCGAGACGGTCAAGCCCCTGGTCGCCTACGACGAGCAGTACGAGACCGACCTGCTCGGGACGCTGTCGACCTTCCTCGACTGCGACGCCAACGTCAACGCCACCGCGGCGCGGCTCATCACCCACCGCCACACGATCCGCTACCGCTTTGAGCGCGTCCGCGAGCTCACCGGCCTCGACGTGCAGTCCACCGACGGCCGCGAGAAGCTCTCCCTCGGCCTCAAGGCGATGCGTGTCCTGGGCATCGCCGCCCCGCGCGGCCCGGCCACCGAGCCGGGTGCCGAGGGCGGCCGCGTCCCGCGCTAGTCCTCGGCGCCCGGGCCCGAGTCGGACCTGGGACTGACGATCCCGATCGCCCCGGCGACGCCGCCGGCCGCGACGAGCAGTGCGCAGACCAGCGCGGCGTGGTGGAAGGCGCGGACGCTGCCGGCGTTCCGGGAGAACGCGTCGGCCTTCAGTGACCCGGCGGCGATCAGGCCCAGCACGCTGACGGCGACCAGGCTGGCCACCCGGGCGACGGCGTTGTTGATCGCCGAGGCGATGCCGGCGTTCTGATCGTCGGCGGCGGCCAGCACGGTGGCGGTAAGCGGCGCGACGGTCATCGCCAGCCCGAGGGAGAAGCAGATGAGCGCGGGGAGCATCACCGTCAGGTAGGAGGTGTGCAGGCCCGTGCGCAGCAGCAGGGCGATGCCGGCGGCGGCGACCAGCGGGCCCGCCCCCATGAAGAACCGCGGGCCGAAGCGCTCGGCCAGCGCCCCGAAGCGCCGTGACAGCAGGAACATGATCACGGTGAGCGGGATCGTGCTGAGACCGCTGTCCAGGGCCGTGTAGCCGGCCACCTGCTGGAGGAAGATCTGCAGGAAGAAGATCAGCCCGCCCAGTCCGGCGTACATCGTCACCGTCTCCAGGTTGCCCACGCTGAAGTTGCGGTTGCTGAACAGCGCCAGGTCGAGCATCGGCTCGGGGGTGCGGCGCTCATGGATGAGGAACGCGCTGAACAGGGCGAGGCCGGCGGCGAGCGGGAGCAGGATGATCGGGCTGCCCCAACCCTCGTGCGGCTGTTCGATGAGCGCGAAGACGACGCCGCCGAGTCCGAGCACGCAGAGGATCGCGCCGCTGATGTCGATGGAGCGGTGCCCGGGGCCTGCGTCGCCCGCGTGGACCAGGGCCCGCGCCGGCACGGCGACGAGGATGAGCGCCACGGTCCCCGCCGCCAACGGCACGTTGATGAGGAAGATCCAGCGCCAGGAGGCGTTGTCGACGATGAGACCGCCGAACAGTGGCCCGATCACCTGGGAGATCGCCCCCCAGGCGGTCCAGGCGCCGATCGCGGCACCGCGCTGGCGCGGCGGGAACGCGGCGATGATCACCGCCAGGGAACTGGGGACGAGCAGGGCGCCGGCGACGCCCTGGAGGATGCGGGCGCCGAGCAGCACCCCGGCGGTCGGCGCGGCGGCGCAGATGACCGAGCAGACCCCGAAGGCGCCGACCCCGAGGGCGAACACCCGGCGCTCACCGAAGATGTCCCCCAGGGATCCGCCGATGAGGATGAGCGAGCCGAGCGTCAGCAGGTAGCCGTTGGAGATCCACTGCTGCACGCTGAGGCCGCCGCCGAGCTCGCGTGAGATCGCGGGCAGGGCCACGTTGACCACGGTCCCGTCGATCTGGGCCACGCCGGAGCCGAGGATCGCCGCGATCAGCGTCAGGCGCTGGTGGCGGCTCAACGGGATGGGTGCTCGCAGGGCACGGCGGTGCACACTAGTGGTCTCAGGCGCCGGTCACCGAGCGGTCCGACGCTAGGATCGCCCGACCATGGCGGTTGGGATCATCACCGGCTCGGGCACCCACTCACTGCCCGGCTTCACCCAGTCTGAGACGGTCGGCGTGGAGACCCCCTACGGCCACGTCAACGTCGAGCGTGGGGAGCTCGGCGGCGCCGAGGCGCTGCAGGTGTCGCGCCATGGACCGGGGCATGCCCGGCTGTCCTCGGCGGTCAACCATCGCGCCAACACCTGGGCGCTGAAGCAGCTCGGCGCGATCGCGGTGATCGGCTGCACCGCCTGCGGGGCCGCGGACCCGACCCTCGAATTGGGCCAGCTGGTGGTGTTCGACGATCTGTGGTTCACCACCAACCGGCTGCCCGACGGATCGCTGTGCACGTTCTTCGACGTCCCGGGGGACCCGCTGCGCGGACACTGGATCCTCCATGGGGGGCCGTTCTCCGACGGGGTGCGTGCCGCCCTGCTCGCGGGGGCGGCTGACGCGGAGGTCGTGGTCCGTGACGGGGGTGCCTACGGCCACGTCGACGGCCCGCGCTTCAACACCCCGACTGAGATCGCGCAGCTGGCCGGGGCCGGGGTGGTCGCCGTCAGCCAGACCGGCGGCCCCGAGACCGTGCTGTGCGGCGAGCTGGAGCTTCCCTACGCGCTGCTCGGCTTCGTCACCGACCACGCCAACGAGGTCAAGCCGGGCCAGACCACACCGGTCGACGTGCTGATCGGCCTGCTCGGCTCGAGCGCGGGCACCTTCGCGCACGTGCTGGCCGGCGCGTTGCCCCGACTGGCCGCCGAGCCGCCTGTCGCCGCGGGCTTCGTCTACCGCTTCGAGTCGTGAGGGTGCTGATCTTCGCGCGGGCGCCCCGGCGGGGCACCGTGCGACGCGCCCTCGAGCCGCTGCTGGGCGTCGACGGCGCGGTCAGGGTCCATGTCGCCCTGCTCCTCCAGGCGGTCGCGTGGGCCCGGGCGCTGGAGCCCGATGCGCTGTATGCCGCCTATGAGCCGGCTGACGCCGGGCCGGAGATCGAGGCGCTGCTCGGAGATCACGTCACCGCCTTTCCCCAGGTCGGCGACGGCATCGCCGGACGCCTGCGCCACGCCGCCGGCCGCGTGTTTGAGGACGGCGCCGGTCCCGTCCTCGTGCTGTGGCCCGACCTGCCCCACCTCAGGGCCGCCACCGCGCAGGCCGCCCGCTCCGACCTCGCGGCCGGGGTTGACGTCGTGCTCGGACCGGTGTTCGACGGCGGCTTCTACCTGATCGGTCTCGCCCGCCCTCTGCCACGCCTGTTCGAGCTGGAGGAGCGCGACTGGCGTGGCCCCGATGCCGTGGGCATGGCCATGGCTGCCGCGGTCCAGGCGGGTCCCGACCCGCTCGAGGTCGGGCTGCTGCGGGTCGAGCGCGCCCTGCACCGGCCGTCCGACGTCCGCGCGGCGCTGGCGGATCCGCTGCTGCCGGGGGAGATGGCGCGGGTGCTGGCGCGAGGTCCGGGTTCGAATTGAGCTGAGGTATCGTGGGCCTCAGCCCGTAAGGGCCCAATGCACTGGGGAGTGGTGTAGCGGCAACACAGGGCTCTTTGGAAGCTCTATCCCGGGTTCGAACCCCGGCTCCCCAGTCCCCGGCGGGTCCGTGTCACGTGAGTGGGCCATAGCCACGACAACGTGACACGGACTGTCCCCGTCGGCTTGACCGCTTCCATCGCCTAGGATGGCGCGGAGTGCCGGCCCCCGTCGTCGTCATCCTTGCCGCCGGGAAGGGAACGCGGATGCGTTCCTCGCTCCCGAAGCTGCTGCACCCGATCTGCGGGCGCCCCATGATCGGCTGGCCGGTCGCGGTCGCCCGCGCCGCCGGTGCGGCGAAGATCGTCGTCGTTGACGCGCCCGGGACCCCGCTGGCCCAGGAGCTCGACTCCGACGTCACCGTGGTCGTCCAAGCCCAGGCGCTCGGCACCGGAGACGCGGTCCGGGCGGCGCTGGCGGAGATCGCTCCACAGGACACGGTGCTCGTCGTCACCGGGGACGCCCCGCTGATCCGGCCCGAGACCCTCACAGACCTCGCCACGGCTCATGCCGGCGGCTCGTCTGAGGCGACCATGCTGACCGCCGTCCTCGAGGACCCCACCGGTTACGGCCGGGTGGTCCGCGACGCGGACGGTGATGTCCTCGAGGTCGTCGAGACCAAGCAGCCCGGGGACGCGAGCCCCGAGGAGCTGCTCATCCCCGAGGTCAACACGGGTGTCTTCGCCTTCTCCGGCGCCACGCTGGCCGCGGCCCTGGCGGATCTCTCCACCGAGAACGCCCAGGGCGAGTACTACCTGCCCGACGTGCTGGGGGTCCTCCGCGCCGCGGGCCACCGCGTCGGCGCCCACCGGCTCGCAGATCCCCTCGAGATGGCCGGCGTCAATGACCGGGTCCAGCTCGCCTCCGTCACCGCCGAGGCCCAGCGCCGCATCAACACCGAGCACATGCTCGCCGGAGCGACGATCGTCAACCCCCAGAGCACGACCATCGACGTCGGGGTGCGCCTGGGCCAGGACGTGGTGATCGAGCCCGGCTCGGTGCTGCGGGGTCACACCACCGTGGGCGCCGGCTCGCGGATCGGTCCCCACACGACGCTGATCGACGCGAGCGTGGGGGAGGGCTCGGAGGTGATCCACTCCCACGTGTGCGAGGCGACGATCGCTGACCGGGTGAGCGTCGGGCCCTTCGCCTACCTGCGGCCCGGCACCATCCTGCGCGACGGCGCCAAGGCCGGGACCTTCGTCGAGATCAAGAACTCCGACGTCGGCGCAGGCTCGAAGGTGCCTCACCTCTCCTACATCGGCGACGCCGACATCGGTGAGGACGTGAACCTGGGCGCCGCCACGATCACGGCCAACTACGACGCCAAGACCAAGCAGAAGACGCGCACGACCATCGGGTCGAAGGTCAAGACCAGCGTCGACACGACGCTCATCGCCCCCGTGACGCTCGGCGACGGCGCCTTCACCGCAGCGGGGTCGGTCATCGGACAGGACGTCCCCCCCGGTGCCCTGGCCGGGTCCCCCGGGGTGGCGCGCTCCGCCCAGCACAATGTCGAGGACTACGCGAATCGTGAGAAGCGCGCCAAGGAGCGGACCTGAAGTGGCGAGTCCCACACGTTTGTCCCCTGCGATCTTTAGGATCTGATTCCGGATGAGCCTGATCGAGTCGGAGCCGCGCGGGGTGGGCACCAGTTTGAGTCTCAGCGATCTGCGCGGCGGCATGGACAAGCGCCTGATGCTCGTGTCGGGCCGGGCCAACCCGGCCCTGGCCGGCCGGATCGCCGACAACCTGGGGGTCAACCTCGCCGGGGTGACCCTGAAGACCTTCGCCAACGGCGAGGTCTACTGCCGCTATGAGGAGTCGGTGCGCGGCGCGGACGTGTTCATCGTCCAGCCGATCTGCGGCAACCCGGAGACGGGCATGACCGCCAACGACACGCTCATGGAGCTGCTCGAGATGGTCGACGCGGCGGTCGGCGGCTCCGCTCACCGCGTGATCGCGGTCTGTCCCTGGTACGGCTACTCGCGCCAGGACAAGAAGTCGGCGCCGCGCGAGCCGATCAGCGCCCGGCTCGTGGCCCGGATGCTGGAGGCGGCGGGCATCGACCGGATCCTCACGATGGACCTGCACGCCGGCCAGATCCAGGGCTTCTTCCAGAAGCCGATGGACCACATGACCGCGATGTTCATCCTCACCCAGTACTTCATGGATCTCGGGCTCCAGGATCTCGTCGTGGTCGCCCCCGACGCCGGCCGGGTGAAGCTGAACAAGCGCTTCGCCGCCAAGATGGGCGCGGACCTGGCCATCCTCAACAAGGAGCGCCCCGCCCAGCAGGTGGCCGAGATCAACTACGTGATCGGTGACGTCAAAGGCAAGACCGCCCTGCTGGTCGACGACATCATCGACACCGCGGGCACGCTGAAGGCCGCCGCCGACGCGGTCATGGACGCCGGTGCCAGCCGCGTCTACTCCGCTGCCACCCACGGGATCTTCTCCGGCAACGCGTGGGCCAACCTGACCGCCGCCGGCTTCGAGCAGATCGTGGTGACCGACACCATCCCCCTGCGTCCGGGGGCACCGGAGAACGTCAAGACCCTGTCAGTCGCCGACCTGCTGACCGCCTCGATCCGCCAGATCTTCACCGACGGGTCCGTGTCGGACGTGTTCGGCGGCGAGAACCAGCTCTTCTGAGCACCCGGGCCGCCACCCTGATGGACCTGCTCGGCCTGAGTGAGGACGAGCTGTGCACCGTGCTGGACTCCGACGCGCTCACCCTGCTGTCAGGCCAGATCGAGTACGCCGCCGAGCTGCGCATCCTGCTCGATCTGCTGGCTGAGCCCGCCGAGACGCGGGGACCCGCGGTGCTGCGGCGTTGGGTGCGCGCGAGCGGCCCGCACGGACGGCCGATCGACCTGCTGCTGGCGCGGGACTTCGCCGGGTTCGAGGATGCCCTGGACGGCCTGGCGAGCCGCGGCTTCATCCTGCGCTCAGACGGCGCCTGAACCCCGCTGGCCCGGCGGAGGGCGCCGCGCATCCCGGGCCCCTTACCGCCGGCCCGCCCCGGGCCCCCCCAACCGCCGTCCCGTCCCGGCGCGCAGCGCGCTCATGTCGGTGCCGGGTCAGGCTCGGGCGGTCAGAACCGGCTCGGCGCCGAGATCCCGGTCCAGCGGACTCGCCGGGTCGGCCGGCTCCACGGGCTTGCCTGGCCAGGCACCGAACAGCTGATGGAACACGCGGGCGGCCAGTTGGTCGATCACCGCGCCGACGCCCGCCAGCACCGCAGCCTGCAGCGCCGCGGTCCAGAACACCGACAGCGCGGGGCGGTAGCCGGCGTTGGCGGCGGGCGGGCCCGCGCCGTCGCCGACCTGGGACCACAGGTTGGCGAACGCGGCCCGGCCGGCCCGCTTGCCGATGAGCTTGGCGATGATCGAGAACGGCTTGTAGAGAACGCCCATGTCTCGCCCAGAGTACCCGGCCGGCCGCGCCCGCGACCGCCATCTCATCGGGCTCGATGTGCGGATGGCCAGCCCGGGGGCGACCGAACCCTCCACCTGGATGTGGCACCTGAGCTCGCCGTGTGCCTCAATAGGTCATCGGAGTACCGATTCACTGGAGGTAGGGATGTTCGAATCAGGTCAGCCCCAGGAGGATGCCGAGGAGCTCCTCAAGCGCGCCCTGCTCGATGAGACCGCGGCGATGACCGTGTCACTGCGGATCGACGGCCTGCCGGTGTCGGACGCCGTCACCGTCATCTTCTATGCCCGCCGTGACCTGGGCACGTTGCAGACCTACCTGACTCCGGGCAGCCGCGGGGCCGGCTCGGTGCTGTCGGGCAACGACCTGCTGCGCGTGCCGTGTGACCTCGACCTGGGGGACGCCGGCGACATGACCGAGGCCCGCGAGCTCTACGGCAACCAGGCGCGCACGCTGCGTGACGCGATCCTCTCCGCCGACATCGTCCTCGACGTGTGGCGCGAGCCGCTGGAAGCGGTGGCCGGCGGCTGCGTGGTCGAGATCGACCACACGGTGAACCTCGACCTGCGCATCCCCAAGCCGCGCCTGCTGCCCACCGCCCTCGTCGCCTCGGACCTGCAGCTGATCGTCACGCCGGTGACCAGCGCCAAGACCCTGGCCGAGGGGCGTCCGCCGCTCGGCATCGCCTGCATCCAGCAGGACGTGGCCAAGATCTATCCCCTCCAGGAGGATCCCGAGGCCTGCGTGATCGACTTCCTCGAGTACGCGGCCGGCCGCGCCCGGCACTTGGCCGAACGGCTCGCCCATCAAGAGGCCTCCGTCGAGCGCTTCCTCGAGATCAGCGAGGACGCCGCCTGAAAGCACTCCGGGAAGGAAACTCCGCCCTGAGCAGCATTTCCTTCCCGGAGTAGACACGCGCGAGCGACTCCGGGGGAGAAAAGCCGCCTCAGACGGCCTTTCTCCCCCGGAGTGACATCCGAAGCGTCTCGAAGCCGAGGTCTAGCGGCGCGCGGGAACGTGTCCGGGCGAACGCCGCCCGGGGGTCCGTACCGGCTCACGGTTGGGTCCGCGACGAACGGTGCGACGACCCGGCTGCTCAGACAGGCGACCGGGGCCACGCAGGCGAACGTTGGACTGCACGGCGTCCGGCAGGGGAATTCCGCCACCCGGCCAACCCCGGGGGTCGGGTCGGCTGTTGGGCAGATTGCCCCAGCCGTCATCTGAACCGCTGTCCTGGTCAGTTGGCGGCTCGTCATCGCGCAGCGCCGGAATCATGAGGATTCCGACGGCGATGAAGCCGACCAGGTGGATGCCGAACATCCAGGCGAGGAGTTGAACCTCCGACATGCCATAAGGGTAACGCCAAGCGAGACGATTTGAGAAGGGTCCTGCCGCGGATTTGTCAGCGGCTAACGCCGAGATCGGCAGGTCGGCTCAGAAAGCCGAACCCGGACCCGGGTCAACGCCTGCTCGAGCAGTGGCCAGACCCCCGCTACCATCATCGCCCGATATGCCCGATCAGACTTCAACCTCCCTGGCCGCCACGCGTCGCGAGCCCTCCAACTCGCGTGCCACGCGCCGTCTGCGCCGCGAGGGTCTTGTCCCCGGAATCGTCTACGGCGGCGATGCCGAGCCGATCCCCTTCCAGATCGACGCGCGCGAGCTGCGCAACACCCTCGCCGGCGCGGGTGCCGTGCTCGACTTGGCGATCGACGGCGGCACCGCCTCCCCGGTGGTGCTCAAGGAGCTCGTCCGTCACCCCGTGACCGGGCTGACCACCCACATCGACCTGCTGCGGGTCAACCTCAACGTCAAGATCCAGGCCCCGGTCCTGCTCGAGCTCCTCGGAGCCGACGAGGCCCCGGGTGTGATCGAGGGCGGCGTGCTCGAGCAGGTGCTGCGCGAGGTCATCGTCGAGGCGCTGCCCAACCAGATTCCCGACTCGCTCAGCCACGACGTCTCCGAGCTCCCCGTGGCCGGAACGGTCACCTTGAGCGAGATCTCCGCCCCCGGTGGCGTGGAGATCGTCGGTGACCCCGACGCCGTCGTCGCCACCATCACCGCCTCCCGCGCGAGCCGCGCCGCTGGCGATGAGGATGATGAGATCGAGACCGAGACCGAGCTCGTGGGTGACGCCGTGGCGTCCGCCGAGGCTGAGGGCGCGACCGCTGAGGAAGCGGCCGCCGAAGCCAACAACGACTAACCCGCTCGTCCGCGCCCCACGCCATGCCACTCGGCGGGCGCAGCACCACACCGGTCGACTGGCTCATCGTCGGCCTCGGTAACCCCGGGGCCGGCTACGAGGGCACCCCCCACAACGTCGGCTTCGCCGTCGCCAACCGCCTCATCGGCCGCTGGGGACTCGCCGCGCCGAAACCGAAGTACAGGGGGCTGATCAGCAGTGGACGAGCGGCCACCACGCCCTCGGCCATCGCGGGCGCTCCCGCCACCGGACCCCAGGTGGCGATCCTCCTGCCCCAGACCTTCATGAACGACTCCGGCCGGAGTGTCGGACCGGCCCGCGGCGAGCTGCACGTCGAGCCCGACCACATCATCGTCCTGCACGACGAGATCGACACGCCCTTCGGGGAGATCCGCACCAAGTTCGGTGGCGGCCTGGCCGGACACAACGGCCTCAAGTCGATCGACGCCCACCTGGGCACCCGTGACTTCCACCGCATCCGCATCGGTGTGGGGCGGCCCAACAGCACCGATCCGGAGATCGTCGCCGCCTACGTGCTCGGCCGCTTCCGCCAGCCCGCGGAGGACGTCGAGAACCTGATCGACGCCGGCGCCGACGCCGCCACCCAGATCATCGCCACGACCGAGGCCGAAGCCGAGGCGTGAGTCGGTCAGCGCCGGCCGAGGTTGAAGCCGGGCCGGTTCAACCCGCACCGCGGCCGTGCCCGGCCCGCAACGACCGCGGCCCGAAACTGACCTGATCTGCGGCTAGAACTCGCTCATGATCACCAACCTGGATTTCATCGGCATCCCGTCCCGCGACGCCGACCGCGCCCGCAGCTTCTACCGCGAGACACTCGGCCTGCGCCCCGACGAACACGCCGAGTACGAACAGTGGGCGGGGAGCACCTGCTTCGCGGTCTGGGAGCCCGAGCGGATG
>CAZZVR010000104.1:0-12635 GCA_964657595.1 Burkholderia sp. PAMC 26561
ATATCAATACATTCTCGACCCTTCCGATCGGCAAGGCGCGCTACGGAATCATGCTGCGCGAAGATGGTTTCGTGATGGACGACGGCACCACCACGCGGTTCGCCGACGACCGTTTCTTCGTCACGACCACCACCGCCAAGGCCGGCTGATGGACACCATCGCCCCCAGAGCCTCCCGCGTCCTGCTCATGATGGCCTTCGCCCTGTCCTGCATCGGGCTGCTGCTCTTTCTGTGGATCCAGTTCGGCGGCACGGTCCCGCTGGCCGCGTCGGGCTATCGCTTCTCCGTCGAATTCAGCCAGGCCACCGAGCTCGGCAGCCAGGACGACGTGGAGATCTCCGGGGTGACCGTCGGGCGGGTGCTCAGCGCGAGCCCGGACCGGCGCACCGGCCTCACCCGGGCGGTGATCGAGATCGACCACCGCTACGCGCCACGACCCGTCGACACCCACGCGACCCTGCGGAACAAGTCGCTGCTGGGGGAGTCCTATGTCGCGCTCAGCCCGGGCAACCCGGACGGCCCCATGCTCGCGGACGGGGGGCACCTGCCCCAGGGTCAGGTCGCGCCGACGGTGTCCCTGGACCAGATCCTCGACGTGCTCGATCCGCAGACCCGCGCCGCCTTCCAGACCTGGATGCGCGACGGCGGGATGGCCCTGACCAACCGGGGGGAGGACTTCAACGCGGCCCTGGCCCAGCTCACCCCGTTCGCCACCAACGTCAGCGGTGTGCTGGAGGTGCTCAACCGCGACAGCGGCGCCACCCGGAGCCTGCTGGCCAACGGGGCGACGGTGCTGTCGGCTATCGCCGCCCAGCCCGCTCAGCTCCAGGCCCTGGTGAGGAACACCGACCACGTCTTCACCACCACGGCCCGCCGGGGCTCTGAGCTCACCGCCGCGGTCCGGGCCTTCCCCGCGTTCCTCACCACCGCTCAGCGTGCGGTGGCCCGGCTCGACGGCTTCAGCGCCGATGCCCAGCCGCTCGTCAACACCCTCACCGCGGCAGCGCCCGCGTTCAGCTCGGCGCTGGTGCGTCTCGGCGCCATCGCCCCGGGCCTGAGGACCGTGCTGAGGGACCTGGCACCCCTGACGCGGGCCTCCCGCGGTGGCATCCCGGCCCTGCAGCGCTTCCTCGACGGCTCGGTGCCGTTCCTGGCCCGGGCGACGCCCTATCTGGCCAGCGTGGTGCCGATCATCGACTACCTCGGCACCTACCGCCAGGAGCTGGCCGCGTTCTTCGCCAACGTGTCGGCTGCCACCCAGGCCACCAGCGCCAGCCTCACCTCGAGCAAGCTGGCTCACTATCTGCGGATCTCCGCGCCGGTCAACCCCGAGGTGCTCACCGCCTACGCCCAGCGTCCCGCCTCCCGTCGCGCGAACCCGTACATGGCACCCGGCGGCTACCGCCAGCTGCTCGGCGGTCTGGCCAGCTTCGGGACCTACCTGTGCACCGCCAATCCGCTACCGGCGATCGGCTCCGATGTCCCCGCTAGCCTTGCGCACGTGCTGTCGTCGGTCTACTACACCGACGACTCCAGCGGACCGGCGTGCAGGGCGCAGTCTTCGTTGGCTCTGAGCATGTCGTACCCCCATCTGAACCCCCTGCACTGAAGAGGAGAGACGTTATGAGAAGGATGCGCATGGCCGTTGTCGCGGCTACCGCACTCGTCGCCCTGGTGGTCACCGGCGTTGCCCTGGCGGCGGCGCTGAACACCTACAGCGGCACGATCACCGCCAAGCAGTCCGGCGCCGGCACTGCCAGCAAGCCGGTCGCCTTCGGCTTCGTCCAGAAGCTGGCCGTCAAGCCCGCGACCGCCGGTAACGCCAACGCGGACCCGCTGGTCGACATCAAGCTGACCCTGCCCAAGGTCAAGTTCAACGCCACGGGCTTCCCGGTGTGCACCGCCGCCACGATCGCCAGCGCCCAGACCGACGCCGGCTGCCCCAAGGGCGCCCTCATCGGCACCGGCCCGGTGACGGCCGCACTGTGGAGCCCCAGCGCGGCGACCCAGCCCGGCACGCCGTGCGATCCGGTGCTGGACGTGTGGAACGCCGGCAAGGGCAAGGTCACCGATTTCTTCAAGATCCCCGCCGGGCACACCTGCGCGGGGCTGGCCACCGGTGCGGTCGCACCGTGGACCGGCACCCTGAAGGAGTCGGGTACGACGCTGACCTACGACACCCCGCTGCCCCCGCCGGTCTCGACCAACGCGGGCAACCTGGGTCTCTACTCCTCCCTCGAGGCGGAGACGATCACGTTCTCCAAGCTGACCGCCAAGGTCGGCTCCAAGACCGTGCCGTTCTTCGAGTCGGTGGGCTGTGTGGCGGGCAAGCGCCCCTACACGGTGACGTTCACCGCGACCGACGGCACCACCAAGCAGACCTCGTCGGTGCCGGGGTCCGGCAGCTGCTGAGCTGAAGCGATTGCCCGGGGGTGAGGTCTGTGGGACCTCACCCCCTTTGGGCGCGCTGCCCCCCGTTCGGGTGGACCTCAACGCGGGGGTGTACTTCAGTCCGGCGCGTCGGCCTATAGGGTGATACGCCATGCCGACCACCGCCGTCCTGTTCCCGGGCCAGGGAAGCCAGACTCCCGATATGCGCGACACCGTCGCCAGCCTCGCGCCCGACCTGCTCGAACAGGCGATCGAGGCGGTCGGTTCGGACCCCTTCACCCAGGTTGACGCCGGTACCGCCTTCGCCCAGCCGGCGATCTTCTGCGCCAGCCTGGCCGGCTGGCGCGCCCTCGACGACGCCGAGCGTGAGGGCGCTGAGTTCTTCGCGGGCCACTCACTGGGCGAACTGGGGGCGCTGGTCGCCGCCGGCCGGCTGGCGGAGCGCGACGGACTCGAGCTCGTCGCCCTGCGCCGGCGCCGGCGGCATGGTCGCCGTCCTGGGACGTGACGCGGCCGAGCAGGCTCCCGGCCTGGCCGCCGACCACGGTCTGGCGGTGGCCAACGACAACTCGCCCCAGCAGGTGGTGCTGTCGGGCCCGCGGGAGGCGCTGGCCGGTGCGGCGGCCGCCGCCGAGACGCTGAGCCTGCGCGCGATGATCCTCCCGGTGACCGGCGCCTTCCACTCACCCATGATGGCCTCGGCGGTTCCCGCCTTCGCCGCGGCGCTGGACCGCGTGGAGGTGCGTGAGGGTCACGGCACCGTGATCTCCGCGGTGAGCGCCGAACCCTTCGACGATGTCCGCGCCCGGCTGCTGGAGGCGCTGACGCGCCCGGTCCGCTGGCGTGAGGTCATGCTCGCCCTGCGCGACCGGGGCGTAGATCGCTTCCTCGAGGTCGGTCCCGGCCGTGTGCTCACCGGCCTGGCCAAGCGCACCGTGCGCGACGTGGAGCTCGTCAGTGCTTGAGGTCGAGCCCGGCAGCGCCCCGGACGACCGGGTGCGGCGGTTTCCCAGCGTCAACCTGATGTCGGTGGCCACCGAGATCCCGGCGGGGCGGGTGACCAGCGCCGAGCTGGCCGAGCACTTCGGCGTGGCCGAGGAATGGATCATCCGGCGCACGGGGATCCGCTCGCGGCCACGGGCCGCCGCCCACGAACGCCTGAGCGACTTCGCCGCCCGCGCCGGGCAGAAGGCGCTCGATGCCGCCGGCGTCGACGCCCGCGACCTCGACCTGGTCATCGTCGCCACCGTGACCGCCGACGAGCTGATGCCGGCCGCCGCGCCGCTGGTCGCCCAGGCGCTCGGCGCCGTGCGCGCGGGGGCGTTCGACGTCAGCGCGGCCTGCACCGGCTTCCTCACCGGCCTCGCCGTGGCCTGCGGGCAGATCGAGAGCGGGCGCGCCCAGCGGATCCTGCTCATCGGCGCCGACTTCTGCTCGCGCTTCATCGACCATGAGGACCGCAAGGTCGCGCCGCTGTTCGCCGACGCCGCGGGCGCGGTGGTGATCGGGGCCGGAGAACCCCGGGGACCCGGCAGCGGCGCCGCGGAGCATGACGCCGGCGGCTGGGTCGGTCCGATCGTGCTCGGCGCCGACGGCGAGGGGGGTCGCCTGCTCTACGCCGAGCGTGACGATCCCAAGATGAAGATGGATGGCCCCGAGGTGTTCCGACACGCGATCGCCCGGATGCATGACGCCTCGCTGGAGGCGATCAGCGCCGCCGGGGCCCGCCTGTCGGAGATCGACCTGTTCGTCTACCACCAGGCCAACGCCCGGATCACGCGGGCGCTGCGCGAGCGGCTGGGTCTGGCGGAGAACCGCGTGGTCGACTGCATCGAGCACCAGGGCAACTCGACCGGGGCCACGCTCCCCCTGGCGCTGGCCGAGGCGCTCGCCGACGGTCGCCTGCGCCGGGGCACCAGCGTCCTGCTGTCCGCCTTCGGTGCCGGCTTCACCTGGGGCGCCTGTGTCCTGCACTGGGGCGGGCCGGAGGCGGACCTCGCCGCCAGCCTGTTCGACCACGACGACGACGCCACCGGCGACTCCGCGCGTGTCTGATGCGCCGGGGTGTGCGCTGGTCACCGGCGCCTCGAGGGGAATCGGTGCGGCCGTGGCGGCCGATCTCGCCGCCGACGGCTGGCCGGTGCTGGTCAACTACCGCGCCGGGGCTGAGGCCGCCGAGCGGGTCGTAGCGGCGATCGAGGCGGCCGGCGGCCGCGCCCTGGCCGTGGCGGGGGACGTCGCCGACCCCGCCGTGCCCGACGCGCTGTTCGGCGCCGCGGAGGCGCACTTCGGGATGCCGGTGCTGGCGCTCGTCAACAACGCGGGCATCACCCGGGATGACCTGACGCCGTCGCTGACCGACGAGGCCTGGGATACGGTGATCAACACCAACCTGTCGGGTGCCTTCCGTCTGCAGCGCCGGGCTCTCAAGGCGATGATGCGGGCGCGTCAGGGGCGGATCGTCAACATCGTCTCGGTGTCCGCGTTGCGGGCGAATCCCGGACAGGCCAACTACTCTGCTGCCAAGGCAGGGCTGCTGGCCCTGACCCGGACCACCGCGGTCGAGGTCGCCCGGCGTGGGATCACCGTCAACGCGGTGGCCCCGGGCTGGATCGAGACCGACATGACCGCGGGCGTCGACTCCAGCTTGGCCGCCGCGATTCCGGCGCGGCGACCAGGAAAGCCGGAGGAGGTCGCCGCCTGCGTACGCTTCCTGGTGTCGCCGGCGGCGAGCTATGTGACCGGAGCAGTGCTTACAGTCGATGGCGGCCTTGCCGCCTGACATATTCAGAAGAGAGGAATCCGTCTATGACCGTCATCACCAAGGAACAGGTTCAGGAGCGCGTGGTTGAAGCGCTCGCCAGCTTCGGCCCCGACGCCGAGCAGATCACGCCCGAGGCGACCTTCGAGGAGCTCGACATCGACTCACTCGATCTGGTCGAGCTCGCCCAGATCGTCGAGGACGACTACGGCGTGGTGCTCAAGGGCGAGGACATGAAGGACCTGAAGACTGTCGGTGACGCGGTCGATCTGATCACCGCGCGCGCGTCCGCCTGAGCGCGCGACGTCTCGAGGAGTCCGGGCTCACGTGGCCGATAGCAACCCTCCAACCGTCGCGAAGCGCCGCGTCGTCGTCACCGGTCTCGGTGCCATCAGTGCCCTCGGGGTCGGCGCTGCGCCGCTGTACGCCCGCTGGGCCGAGGGGATCGTCGGTATCGAGGACGGTGTCGGCCGGGCCAAGGAGTTCGACGCGACCAACCACCTGACGGTCAAGGAGGCGCGTCGCTTCGATCGCAACGCGCAGTTCATCGTGGTGGCGGCCGACGAGGCCCTGCGCCAGGCCGGCTGGCTGGATGACTCCGGCATGAACCTGCCGTACGACTCCTTCCGCATCGGCACGATCATCGCCACCGGCATCGGCGGGATCGGCACCATGGAGACCCAGCATGACGTGCTACGCCAGCGCGGGCCCGAGCGCATCTCGCCGCTCGGCATCCCCATGTACATGCCCAACGCCGCCGCCGCCGCGGTGTCGATGCGCTTCGGCCTGCAGGGCACCAGCTACGGCATGGTCTCCGCCTGTGCCAGCGGCGGTCACGCCCTCGGCATGGCCCTGCGCACCATCCAGTACGGCGACGCCGACGCGATCGTGACCGGCGGAACCGAGGCGGTCATCACCGAGTTCGGCGTCGGGTCCTTCCAGACCATGGGCGCGCTCGCCTCCGACGGCGTCTCGCGGCCCTTCGACAAGCGCCGTGACGGCTTCGTGATCGGTGAGGGCGGTGCGGTGCTCGTGCTCGAGGAGTACGAGCACGCCAAGGCGCGCGGGGCGACCATCCTGGGTGAGCTGGCGGGTTTCGGCTCCACCTCCGACGCCCACCATCTGACCGCCCCCGAACCGACCGGCCGCCCGGCCGCCGCGGCGATCAGCCAGGCGCTGGCCGACGCCGGCGTCCGGCCCGAGGATCTCTCCTACGTCAACGCGCACGGCACCTCCACCCAGTTGAACGACGCGGCTGAGACCAAGGCGCTGAAGCTGGCCCTGGGGGAGCACGCCTACCGGATCCCGGTGTCCTCGACCAAGTCGTCGATCGGGCACCTGCTCGGTGGCGCCGGTGCGGTCGAGGCGGTCGCCACGGTGCTGACCCTGAAGGAGGGCATCGTGGCCCCCACGCTCAGCCTCGAGGTCCCCGACCCCGAGCTGGATCTCGATTACGTGCCGTTGAAGGCCCGGCCCCTGGTGCCGGTCAACGGCGGCCCGGCGGTGGCGATCTCCAACTCCTTCGCCTTCGGCGGCCACAACGTGTCGCTGGTCATCCTCGGTCCACCCAGCGCGGTCTGATGGAGGCGGGACGTTGACGTCTGGCCTGTTGGCCGGCAAGAAGCTGCTCATCACCGGTGTCATCACCAAGGACTCGATCGCCTTCCATGCCGCCGACGCCGCCCAGGCCCAGGGTGCGGAGGTGCTGCTGACCAGCTTCGGCCGCGTACGGCGGATGACCGAGCGGGCGGCGGCCCGGCTGAGCACGCCGGTGGATGTGCTGGAGCTCGACGTCAACAACCCGGACGACCTCGACGCGCTGCAGGCCAGCCTGCGTGAGCGCTGGGGCCGGGTCGACGGGGCGCTGCACGCCATCGCCTTCGCGCCCGAGGACGCGCTGGGGGGTAAGTTCCTCACCGCGCCGGCCGCGTCGGCCTCCGCCGCGTTCCAGACCAGCGCGTTCTCCCTGAAGTCCCTCGCGGTCGCCCTGGAGCCGCTGATGCCGCGCGGGGGCAGCATCATCGGGCTCGACTTCGACGCGGAGAAGGCCTGGCCGATCTATGACTGGATGGGCGTCGCCAAAGCCGCCCTGGAGTCGGTCTCGCGCTACCTCGCCCGCGACCTGGGACCCCGGGGCATCCGGGTCAACCTGGTCAGCGCCGGCCCGTTGGGCACCGTCGCCGCCCGGGGAATACCGGGCTTTGACCAGCTCGCCGCCCTGTGGCAGCAGCAGGCCCCGCTGGGCTGGGACATCGAGGACCCGGCGGTCGTCGCCGGCGCCATCACGTTCCTCTTCTCCGATCTCGCCCGCGGCATCTCCGGCGAGATCCTGCACGTTGACGGCGGCTTCCATGCCGTCGGCGCACCTGCCCTCTGAGCGCCGGGCACGGCTGGCGGTAGCGGCCGGCGCGGGGCTGATCGCCTTCTCGGCGATCCTGGTCAAGCAGAGCCACGCCTCGGACGCCACCGCCGCGATCTTCCGCTGCCTCTACGCGTCACTCGTGCTCATCCCCCTCGCCGTGGCGGAGGAACGCCGGCTCGGTCCGCGCGCCCCGGCTGCCCGCCTCGCCGGTCTGGGGGCCGGCGTGTTCTTCGCCGCGGACCTGGTGATGTGGGACCGCTCGATCACCGACGTCGGCGCCGGACTGGCCACGGTGCTGGCCAACGTCCAGGTGGTGGTGGTCCCGTTGGCGGCCTGGGCCTGGTTGCGGGAGGCTCCCGGCGCCCGGGTGCTGGCGGCCCTGGGACCGGTCCTCGCCGGGGTGCTGTTGATCTCCGGGGTGCTCGAGCACGGGGCCTACGGTCGCGCTCCGGGCGCCGGGGCGGCCCTCGGCGCCGGTGCCGGGCTCGCCTACGTCGGCGCGCTGCTGCTGCTGCGCTCAAGCGGCCGCGACGTGCGCCGCCCGGTGGCGCCGCTGGCGGAGATGACCGCGTCGGCCACCGTGGTGGCCGCCCTCATCGGGCTGGTGCTCGGCGACGCGCACTTCATCCCGGCCTGGCCGGGGACCGCCTGGCTGGGGCTGCTGGCCCTGAGCTCCCAGGTCCTGGGCTGGCTGGCCATCTCCAGCTCGCTGCCGCGTCTGCCCGCGGCCACCACGTCGCTGCTGTTGATGATCCAGCCGGTGGGATCGCTGCTGCTGGGGGCGCTCCTGTTCAGCGAGCGACCGAGCTCGCTCCAGCTGCTCGGCGTCGTGCTGCTGCTCGCCGGCGTGATCTCCGCCACGCGCCGGCGCGCGGTCATCTGAACAGGTCGCGCTCGGGGTCGCGGATCAGCGGCGCCACGCCGGGACCGTCCTCGGCGTGCACGTGACGCTCGGCACCGCGGATGAGCACCACCGGCTGCTGGCCGTCCTTGCGCCGGGCCAGGTCGGCGGTGGCGGCGAGCTGATCGGCGACGGCGATGATCGTCGCGTGCAGCTCGCGTCCGTAGGCGTCTGCGCCCCCGCGCCAGTCCTCGAGCGGCGCCACCCCGGCACAGCCGATCGCCACGTCGCACTGACCGGTGCGCCAGGCGCGACCGAAGCTGTCGGTGATGACCACGCCGGGGGAGACCCCGCTCAGCTCACGGACCCGGGCGCGGATCCTCCGGGCCGAGGCGTCAGGGTCGACCGGCAGCATCAGCACGATCTCCTCACCGGCCACGTTGGATGCGTCGACCCCGCTGTTGGCGCAGATGAAGCCATGGTGGGTCTCGGTGACCAGCACGCCATGGGCGGCACGGATCACCGCGCGCGACTCATCGAGCACGACCTGGACCAGCCGCGGGTCCTTCTCCAGGGCGCCGGCGAGCTCCCGGGCCCGGTCTGAGGGTGTCACCTCGGTGAGGGTGCGCAGACGGCCCTCGGACTTGGAGACGGCCTTGTGGGCGATCACCAGCACGTCACCCGCCTGGAGCGTCACCTCGCCCAGGCACTCGAGCGTGGCGGCAGCCAGATCGAAGCCGGCGCCGATCTCACCGAGTCCCTCGACCGGGGTGGCGCTCAGCATCACCCGCGGCTGCGTTGGAGCTGGTTGAGCATGCCGCGGGTGTGGGCGGCACCCCCGCGCGTCTCGGCGAGCACGCGCTGGAGCTCAGCGAGGTCCTCCGGGGTGTCGACATCGAGGGCCAGGGTGCGCACGTTGACGGTGTGGGACTCGGCGCCCTGGCTGCGCGCGAGCTGGTGGTGGCGCGCGGCGCTGCCCTCGCCGAAGGACGGGGTCAGCGCGTCAGGCGGGGTCAACAGCAGGGCGTTGGTGCCCTCGCCGTGGCGGTCGGGGATGATGAGCGCCGATGGCGCGGTCACCGGGATCGCCAGCAGCTCCTCGAGCTCCTGGGGGTCGAGCAGCGGGGTGTCGCCCGGGATGAGCAGGACGCGGGTGGCGCCGTGCTCGATCGCGTCGGCGATGCCGGCCGTGGCGGCGTTGGAGTGGCCCACCGCCGCATCCTCCACGACGGAGGCCCCGTGGCCGCCGGCGACCTGCTGGGCGTTGTTATCTGAGGAGACGACGACGATCCGGTGGATCGACTTGGTACGTCGCAGCGCGGTGAGCACGTCGGCGAACATCGCCTCGACCAGCGCCCGGCGTGGGCCGAGCGTCAGCTCACCGGCCAGCCGGGTCTTGGCGTTCTCGGCGAAGCTCTTGATGGGGAGGATGGCGACGGTGCTCATGGGGCACGTCAGGCTAGACGGTGGCGGGGCCGCGCCCCAGCGCGCCCGCGAACGCGAGGGTTTCCCGGGCCAGGCGGGCACGACCGGAGGCCCCGTCCATCAGCAGGTCGGTGACCAGCGTGACGGTGCCGGCCAGGGCCGAGTCGACCACCAGACCGTCGAGCAGTCCGGCGTAGATCTCGGCGACCCCGGCGCTGGACTGCGCCACCCCGCGCCAGGCCATGAAGGCGGCCGTGGGGCCCTTGAGGATCTCACCGCCCACGAACGGGCTCACCGCAACCACCGGAGCCGGGGTGGCCTGGAGCGCCGCTCGGATCTCGGGCACCGCCAGGATCGGGCCGATCGAGATGATCGGGTTCGAGGGGCCGATGATGATCGCCCGCGCACCGGCGATCGCCTCCAGCACCTCGGGCGTGGTGCCCGCCGCCCGCGCGCCGGGGAACTGCACATCGGTCACCTCGGGCCAGCCGCCCTCCGGGCTGCGCCCGAGGATGAGGTACTCCTGGATCGACCACATCCGCCCGACGGCGTGGACGCGGGTGCGCACGGGGCGGTCGCTCATCACCAGCACCCGGCCGCGGGTTCCGAGCCGCGCGCTCATGGCCAGGTGGAAATCGGTGAGCCGCTGCCCCGCCGCCAGGGCCTGTGCGCGCAG
This sequence comes from Burkholderia sp. PAMC 26561, assembly GCA_964657595.1. GTDB lineage: Bacteria > Actinomycetota > Thermoleophilia > Solirubrobacterales > Solirubrobacteraceae > Palsa-465. Next base: position 10,457 of record CAZZVR010000104.1, read on the forward strand.
GAGGGCGAGGGCGAGGTCGGCGTCCCCCAGGTTGAACCAGACCTCCTCGCCCAGCTCGCGCAGTCCGTCCATCACCGCGAAGGTGTCGCCCTCCAGGCCCCAGCCACGGTCGTTGATGCGGTCCGCCAGCCAGAAGGCCACCAGGTCGGGATCCGGGGACACGTAGCCGCCGTGGATCTCGACGTCGTCAGCGGTGTTGGCGATCACCACGAGGTCCTCGGCGCCGACCACGTCGAGCATGCCGCGCGCCAGTTTGGCCCCGCCGGTACCGCCCGCCAGCACCACCACCGGACCGTCTGTCCTGCTGTCCATCCCCGACATGGAAGCGCGTAAGGTTCCCCGCATGCTTCCCGGTGCCGTGTCGATCCGCGAGGTGGGTCCCCGCGACGGGTTCCAGAACGAGCCCGAGGTCCTGCCCACGCCGGTCAAGGTGGCGTTGATCGAGGCGCTCATGGCCACGGGTCTGAAGCGGATCGAGCTGACCTCGTTCGTCCGCCCCGACGTGATTCCCCAGCTCGCCGACGCCGCTGAGGTGCTCGCCACCGTCACCGTCCCCGACCGGGTGTCCGCCAGCGTCCTCATCCCCAACGAGCGCGGCTTGGACCGCGCCCTGGCCTTCCGCGCCGCCTTCTCCGAGGTCACCGGGTTCCTCTCGGCTTCGGAGACCCACAACCAGGAGAACGTGGGCCGGTCGGTGGCCCAGTCGCTCACCGGCCTGGCCCGGGTGTTCAGCCGGGCGGCGGGCGAGGGGTTGTCGATCGAGGCCGTCATCTCCACCAGCTTCGGCTGTCCCTATGAAGGTCACGTGCCGGTGGAGCGCGTGCTCGACATCGCCGAGTCACTCGTGGCGGCGGGCGCGGGGGAGATCGGGTTCGGCGACACCACCGGGATGGCCAACCCCCGCCAGGTGGGCGAGTTCTTCGCCGCCGCGGCCCAGCGGCTGGGAGGGGTCGAGCTCACCGCCCACTTCCACAACACCCGTGGCCAGGGCCTGGCCAACGTGCTCAGCGCCCTCGAGGCCGGCGTGACGAGCTTTGAGTCCTCCTTCGGTGAGCTCGGCGGCTGTCCGGTGCCCGCGGGCGCCACGGGCAACATCGCCTCCGAGGACCTCGTCTCGATGCTCGAGGAGATGGGGATCGCCACCGGCATCGATCTGGCCGCGCTGCTCGAGGCCTCCCGGGCCGCCCAGGCGGCGATCGGCCGGCCGCTGGGCAGCCACCTGCTCACCTCGGGTCCCGTCGTATGGCGCGACTGAGTTCCCACACCCCCGGGCCTGACCCGGGGGTCGCGAAGTTGGGCGCGCTGGAGGCGCATTTCCTCCCGCACACCCTCCGGCGACCGGGGGGTTGGGAAGTTAGCTGCGCGTGGGCGCGCCTGCCGCTCTAGCGTTCGGACCATGGCCACCACCCAAGACCCCCGTGCCGACCTGGAAGCGGCCACCGAGCGTGCGCTGGCCGGCGGCCCCGAGCGCCACCGCGACAAGGCCGCCGAGCAGGGCAAACTGCCGGTCCGGGAGCGGATCGCCCAGCTCCTCGACCCGGGTTCCTTTGCCGAGGACGGCCGGCTGGCCGATCACGACCGCGAGGGCGAGGCCAGCGCCGGCGTGGTCACCGGGATCGGTCAGGTCGACGGGCGCCCGGTGGCTCTGGTGGCCAACGACCCGACGGTCAAGGCCGGCTCGTGGTCGGCCAAGGCGGTGGAGAAGATCCTCCGCCTCCAGGAGAAGGTGGCCAAGCTGCGCTGCCCGGTGGTCTACCTGGTCGACTCCGCCGGCGCCCGCATCAACCAGCAGGTTCAGATGTTCCCCGGTCCCCGCGGCGCCGGTCGCATCTTCCACAATCAGGTGCGCCTGTCGGGCGTGGTGCCCCAGGTGTGCGTCCTGTTCGGTCCCTCAGCGGCCGGCGGAGCCTACGTCCCGGCCTTCTGTGACGTGGTGATCATGCGCGAGGGCAACGCCTCGATGTACCTGGGCTCGCCGCGCATGGCCGAGATGGTGATCGGCGAGACGGTGACCCTGGAGGAGATGGGCGGCGCCCGCATGCACACCGCCAAGAGCGGCGTCGGTCACGCGCTCGTGGCCTCCGACGCCGAGGGGGTCGCCTGGGCGCGGCGCTACCTCAGCTACCTGCCGTCGAACTACGCGGGCTCCCCGCCGTCGCTGCCGAGCCAACCGCCGGCA
>CAZZVR010000104.1:12645-12966 GCA_964657595.1 Burkholderia sp. PAMC 26561
GCGACGCAGCCCCTGGTGGAGGTGATTCCCGCGGATGAGAACAAGCCCTTCGACATGCACGCGGCAATCGACAACCTCATCGACGCCGGGTCCTTTCACGAGATCCACGCGCGCTGGGCCAAGGAGATCATCGTCGGCTTCGCTCGCCTCGACGGGCGGGCGATCGCGATCGTGGCCAGCCAGCCCAAGCACAAGGGCGGCGTGCTGTTCGTCGACTCCTCCGACAAGGCCGCGCACTTCATCAACGTCGCCAACGCGTTCAACCTCCCGCTGCTGTTCCTCGCCGACGTGCCCGGGTTCATGATCGGCACCCAGGTCGAG
>CAZZVR010000105.1:0-12959 GCA_964657595.1 Burkholderia sp. PAMC 26561
CGTAGACCAGCCGCGGGTTCCGCGCGTGCACGGCCTCGGGCCCCAGCCCGAGGCGCTCCATCACCCCGGGGCGGAAGCCCTCGACGAGCACGTCGGCCGAGGCGGTCAGCTCGAGTGCCAGCTCGACCGCAGCGGGCTGTTTGAGATCGATGCCGACCGAGGGACGCCCGCGGTTGGTCAGGTTCCACGTGCCCGCCCCGATGAACGAGCCGCCGGCGGCGCGCTCGAGCCGGATCACGTCGGCTCCCAGGTCGGCCAGCATCATCACGGCGAACGGGCCGGGGCCGATGCTGGCCACCTCGACCACCTTGAGGCCTGCGAGCGGACCGGGCATCAGCGCAGTGTCTCAGGTCACGGTCCCGGAGGGATATCGTCTGCTCAGATGGCGGGGCTGAACGCGGCGAGCACCACCGAGGCCACGGCGGTTCAATGGCTGGGTGAGCGGCGCCGGTTCGTGCAGGCGCTGCTGATCGAGGTGGAGGGATCGGCACCTCTGCCCCCCGGCGCGATGATGCTGGTCGGCGAGCGGGGCGAGATCGAGGGGTCGCTCACCGGTGGCTGCGTCGAAGGGGCGGTGGTCAGTGAGGCGGAGGCGATCCTGGCGGGTGAGCGCGGCCCGGGCGTCGTGACCTACGGCATCTCCGACGCGTTGGCGGGCACGGTCGGGTTGACCTGTGGCGGGACCGTGCACATCTTCCTGCAGGAGCTGAGCGGCGCGGCGGGTGAGACCGAGCTGGCGGCGTTGGCCGAGCACCTGGCGGGACGACCCGCCGCGGTGGCGGTGCTGCTGGACGGCGCATCCGCCGGAGCGCGCCTGGGGATCGTCGCAGCGGAGCCCACCGGCTCGCTGGGCGCGACGGACCTGCTCGACCGCAGCGTCGGTCGTGAGGCCGCCGGTCTCCTGGTGGAGGGCAAGAGCACGCTGCGGCACTTCGGGAAGGACGGGGCGACGATGGGACACGATCTCCGGGTCCACGTGCGCGCCTATGCCCCGCCACCCCGGATGATCATCTTCGGCGCGGTGGACTTCGCCGCCGCAATGGCGCCCTTCGCGGCGCGGATCGGCTATCAGGTGACGATCTGTGATGCGCGGGACCGCTTCATCCACTCCCGGCGGTTCTCCGCTGACGCCGCGGTCCAGGTCGGCTGGCCCCAGGAGCTCATGCGCGGCGTGACGCTGGGCCCCCGTGACGCGGTGCTCGTGTTCAGCCACGACCCGAAGTACGACGAGCCGGCCGTGCTCGAGGCACTGGCCACCGACGCCGGCTACATCGGCGCCCTGGGCAGCCGCCGCACCACCGCCGACCGCGACGCCCGGCTGCGCGCCGCCGGCGTCTCTGAGGCCGACCTGGCCCGCCTCCACGCACCCTGCGGGCTGGACATCGGCAGCCGCACCGCCGAGGAGACCGCGGTCTCGATCCTGGCCGAGATCATCGCCGGGCGCGCCGAGCGTGTGGCGCGACCGCTGCGGGCCACCCACGGTCCGATCCACAGCCGGCCCGGGGTCCTGACGCAGTAGGGTGAAATGACCCAGCCGACGCAAGGTCGCGCCGGGGTACTTCACCGACGAGGGGGATCAGTTGCCGATCAGTGTCAATGGCTCAGAGGCCCATCCGCCGGCCGACGCGCGGGTGTCTCTGCTGGACTTCCTCCGCGAGCACCTCGGGCTCCACGGCACCAAGAAGGGCTGTAACCAAGGAGCCTGCGGTGCCTGCACCGTGCTCGTCGACGGTGAGCGGGTCCTCGCCTGCCTGGCGCTCGCGGTCCAGTACGACGGGCGCGAGGTGACGACGATCGAGGGCCTGGCCAACGACGGTGCGCTGCACCCGCTCCAGCAGGCGTTCATCGAGCACGATGGGTTCCAGTGCGGCTACTGCACCCCGGGGCAGATCTGCTCCGCGGTGGGCATGGCGAGTGAGGTGGCCCGCGGGGTGCCGAGCCACGTCACCGCGGATCTTGAGTCCGCTGAGATCACCCTCAGCGGTGACGAGCTGCGCGAGCGGATGAGCGGCAACCTGTGTCGCTGCGGGGCCCACAACGGCATCGTTGACGCGATCGCCGCGGTCTACGCGGGGGCCGAGGCATGATCGAGCTCACCTACGCCCGCGCCCGGGACGCCGCCGACGCGGTGGGGCAGGCGACCGGCGACCGGGAGGCCAAATACCTCGGCGGGGGCACCAACCTGGTGGACCTGATGCGCGAGACCGTCGAATCCCCGACGGCGCTGATCGACGTGACCGGACTTGCCACGACGATCGACGAGACCGCCGGCGGCGGGCTGCTGATCGGTGCCGCCGCGCGGAACACCGCGGTGGCCGAGCACCCCCTCGTCCGCAGTCGCTACCCGATGCTCAGCCGCGCGACCGTCGCCGGCGCGTCAGCGCAGATCCGCAACATGGCGACCGTCGGGGGCAACCTGCTCCAGCGCACCCGCTGCACCTACTTCTACGACACCGACGGATCACGCTGCAACAAGCGCGACCCCGGACAGGGCTGTGACGCGCTCGAGGGCTTCAACCGCATCCACGCGATCCTCGGCACCTCGGAGGCGTGCGTGGCCACCCACCCCTCCGATATGTGCGTCGCCCTGGTCGCCCTCGACGCGACGGTGCACCTGCGCTCAGCCGACGGCGAGCGCTCGCTGGCACTCACTGACCTGCACCGGCTGCCCGGGGACCACCCCGAGCGCGAGACGGTGCTGGCGCCCGGCGAGCTGATCACGTCCATCGAGCTTCCCCCGCCGGCGCTGAACGGACCGTCCACCTACCGCAAGGTGCGTGACCGCGCGAGCTATGCGTTCGCGCTCGTGTCGGTCGCCGCGGCGATCGAGCTCGACGGTGACACGGTGTCGGATGTGCGGATCGCCCTCGGGGGGGTCGCACCCAAACCCTGGCGGGCCTGGCGGGCGGAGGAGACGCTCCGGGGCCAGGTGGCGGGTGACGCGGCGTTCGCCGCCGCGGCCGACGCCGAGCTCGCCGACGCCCGGCCGCTGGCGGGCAACGCGTTCAAGGTGCAACTGACCCACCGCACCATCGTCGCCGTCCTGGCGCAGCTGACCGAAGGAGCCCGTCGATGAGCACCCACGAACCGTCGGCCGCCGTTCCCGTCGTCTCCGGTGATTGGCCCAGCTCCGGCCCGGACCCGGTCGGCGCCACCAAGCACGGTCTGATCGGCGCCCAGGTCTCCCGCCTCGACGGGCCACAGAAGGTCCAGGGCGAGGCGATGTTCTCCGCCGAGTACGTGCTGGAGGGGATGGTGTACGCCGCGTTGCGCTTCAGCACCATCGCCCGGGGCCGGATCACCTCTCTCGACACCCGTGCCGCCGAGGCCGCCGACGGCGTCGTGCTGGTGATGACCCATCACAACGCCCCGGAGATGGCGGCGCCCCCGGTGTTCTTCACCGCCCCCCAGGCGGCCTTCGGCTCCAGCCTCCCGGTGATGCAGGACGACTCCATCCACTGGAACGGCGAGCCGGTGGCGCTGGTGCTCGCCGACACCCAGGAGCAGGCCGACTACGCCGCGTCACTGATCCAGGTCACCTACGCATCCCACCCGCCCCGCAGCTTCGCCGAGGCCAAGACCGAGCCGCGGATTCCCGACACCCTGGTGGGGCAGCCGGTGCAGGTCACCGTGGGTGACGCCGAGGCCGCGTTGGCCGACGCACCCCACTCCGTCGACCGCACCTACACCACGCCGCGGCACAACCACAACGCCATCGAGCCCCACGCGCTCACCCTCGCCTGGGACGGAGACGAGCTCACCGTCCATGACGCCAGCCAGGGCGTGTCCCTGCACGCCTGGACCTTCGCCCAGGTGTTCGGGATCACCGAGGATCAGGTCCACGTGACCTCCCCGTTCGTCGGGGGCGGGTTCGGCGGCAAGACGATGTGGGCCCACCACCTGCTCGCCGCCGCGGCGGCCAAGCTGGCGGACCGTCCGGTGCGGATCGCCCTGTCGCGCGAGGGGGTCTACCGCCTGGTCGGTGGACGCACCAACACCGAGCAGCGCGTGGCGATCGGCGCCGACGACGAGGGAAGGTTCACCGCGCTCATCCATACCGGGATCTCGGCGATGACCCCGTTCAACAACCTCGCCGAGCAGTTCACCTTTCCCGCCCGCCACGTCTACGCGACCCAGACAATGAAGACCGAGCAGCTCGTGGCCGACATGGACATGCTCGCCAACACGTTCATGCGCGCGCCCGGAGAGTCGGTGGGCACCTTCGCGCTGGAGTCGGCCGTCGACGAACTCGCCGAGGCGCTCGGCGTCGACCCGATCGAGCTGCGTCTGGCCAACGAGCCGGACGTCGACCCCTCCAGCGGTCTGGCCTTCTCCTCCCGCCACCTCGTGAAGGCCTACCGCGACGGCGCAGCGCGCTTCGGCTGGGACCGCCGCGGTGCCCCCGGCGCCCGGCGGGAGGGTGAATGGCTCATCGGGCTGGGCTGTGCCACCGCGACCTACCCGTACCTGCGGATGGCGGGCTCGGCCCGGGTCACCCTGGACCGGACCGGGCACGTGACCGTCGCGGTCCCGGCCGGCGACATGGGCATGGGCACCTCGACCACCCAGACCATCATCACCGCCGAGCGGCTCGGATTGCCGCTGGAGCAGGTCAGCGTCGTTCATGGCGACTCGCGGTTCCCGGGTTCGATGCTGGCCGGCGGCTCCAACCAGACCGCGACGATCGCCGCTGCGGTGATCGCCGCGCAGCAGGGGCTCGTGGCTCAGCTGCTGGCGCTGTGTGCGGAGGACTCGCCGCTCGCCGGGCTCAGCCCCGAGGAGGTCGGGGGGCGCGATGGTGGGCTGTGTGAGCTGGCTGACCCCAGCCGGTGGGAGAGCTATGAGCGGATCCTGGCGCGGGCCGGGCGTGACGAGCTCACCCTGACCGCGACGGGGGCGGACCCGGCGGAGATGGAGGCGTTCTCGACGCACTCCTTCGGCGCCGTGTTCTGCGAGGTCCGCGTCAACGCGGTGACCGGGGAGCCGCGGGTGTCCCGCATCCTCGGCTCCTACGACTGCGGGCGGATCATCAACGCCAAGACCGCGGCCAGCCAGTTCCGCGGCGGGATCATCATGGGCCTGGGGCTCGCCCTGATGGAGGACACCAACTACGACGAGCGCAACGGGCGGGTGATGAACCCGAGCTTCGCCGAATATCACATGCCCGTCCACATGGACGTTCCGGAGATCGAGGTGATGTGGACCGACATCGCCGATCCGCATACGCCGGTGGGCGCTCGCGGGGTCGGCGAGATCGGGATCACCGGGGTCGGCGGGGCGGTCGCCAACGCGGTCTACAACGCCACCGGACGGCGCATCCGGGACCTGCCGATCACCCTCGACAAGCTGCTCTGAGGGTCTCCCGAGCGGCTCGCCATCTACGGCAAGGTCGGCAGCTCCGACACGTGGAGCAAGGTCGGCAGCTCGACACCTGGAGCGCCGCCGATGACGAACCCCGCGGACGGAGGAGCGGACGATTCATCGCACGCGTGCGCGGCGCCGCCGGTCGTCAGCCACCGGCGGTCGCGCTTCCGGCACGTCGCTCCGTCACGAGTTCGCCATCAGCGCCAGCCATCTCCTTGGGCGGGAACGGTCCGATCCAGTTGTCCCGCGCCCCGTCGACCGTCAGCACAGCCCCCGACATACCGTCCCCGGCCGGAGACGCCAGGTAGACCACTGCGGCGGCAATCTCCTCCGGCGTTCCCACCCGTTGCAACGGCACGCTGTTGATCGCCGAGGCAACAACTTCCGCTGGGTACTTGGAGTAGAACACCTCGGTGCCGATCTGCCCGGCCGCTACGGAGTTGAGCTTGACGTTGAAGCGTGCCCACTCCTCTGACAATGCGCGCATCATGTTCTCGACTGCCGCCCGAGCGGCGGTCGAATGTGCCATCCCGGGCTGGCCATTGTGCGGGGAGATCGTGATCGAGATCACCTTGCCGCCGCCGTTGGGAATCATCGAGCGGGTGGCGACCGCATGAGTCATCAGCCACGTTCCCTCGACGTTGAGGCGGATCACCGTGCGAAAGCCCTTGGGACTGATGTTCTCAGCCGGCGCGAAGAACTGACCACCGGCGTTGTTCACGAGCACGTCGATCTTCGCCTGGGCGTCGAGCACGGTCGAGACCAGGCGGTCGACGTGGTCCTCCTCGCGGATGTCGGCGACGACCGGATGGATACGGCCGTGCGGCTCCATCCCGGCCGTCTCCTCGATGGGCTCGGCCCTACGCCCGCAGATGTACACCTGAGCGCCGAGGGAGGCGAGTTCCAGAGCGGTCACCCGACCGATGCCCGATCCGCCTCCGGACACGATCGCGACCGTGTCGTCAAACAGGCCCGGGCGGAAGTTCGAGGACACGCGGGAGATTGTCCCAGGTCTGCGCAACGGATGGTCCGTCTGTCGGATGCCTCGTTTTGATGAACCCGAGCTCAGGCCAGAGAGCACCGCGGGGGCCGATGTCGCCCATATCGACGACGGGATAGCCCCACTCGGCGAACCATCGCGCGGCCTCGCGCTCTGCCGTTTCGAGCACACCTCCGGCAGCGGCGTCCGCCACACCGACCATCAGGCCGCCCACGACGTTGCCGGGTCAGTTCACGGGGAGGCCGGGGCGCGGGCGAACTGGTTGGCCGGCCGGGGTAGGCCGAGATTCTCGCGCAGCGTACCGCCCGAGTACTCTGAGCGCAGGATCCCGCGTTCACGGAGCAGCGGCGCCACCAGGTTGCAGAAGTCCTCGACCCCTTCGGGCATGTGCGAGATCTGCAGGATGAAGCCATCACAGGCGTCGCTGCGGAAGTAATCCTCGAACTGATCCGCAGCCGCCTCAGCCGACGCCGGGTAGATGTTCAGTCCGTTGAAGCCGTTGACCAGCTGGCGCATCGTCAGGCCTTCGTCCCGCGCCTTGTGGAGCAGAAACTCCTGGTGAGCCCGCGGCATGCTGTTGCCGACCTCGGGGAGCTGGATGTCGGGAACCAGTTCATCCATCGCGTACTGCGACAGTTCGATGCCGAAGTAGTGCTCGGCCAGGGTCCGCGTCACGTTCTCATCGAGGAGAGACTGCATCTCCTCGTACTTCTCCTCAGCCTCGGCCTGCGTGCGCCCGATGACGGGATTGAGGCCGACGAGCACCTTGATGTGATCAGGGTCACGCCCCGCGTCAGACGCTGCGGCCTTGATCGTCTGGTAGTACTCCTTGGACCGCTCGAGGCTGCTGGCGACCGTGAACAGCAGCTCGCCGTTCTTGGCGGCGAACGCCGTGCCCTCAGGCGATGAGCCGGCCTGGCAGATGACCGGGTAGCCCTGCGGGGGGCGGTCCATATTCATCGGCCCGAGCACCTTGAAATGCTTGCCGGCGTGACCGACGCGATGCAGCTTGGCGGGTTCGAAGTACTGGCCACTCTGCTTGTCGCGGATGATCGCGTCATCCTCGTAGGAGTCCCACAGAGCCTTGCACAGATCGACGAATTCCTGGGCACGCTCGTAGCGCTCGGTCTTCGGCGCCAACGCGTCGAGTCCGAAGTTCTTCGCGGAATCGTCGGTGAAGGTGGTGACGACGTTCCATCCGATGCGACCGTGGGTGAGGTGATCGAGCGATCCGAACTGTCGCGCGATGTTGTACGGCTCGGTGAAGCTCGTCGACGCGGTCGCAATGATGCCGATCTCCCTGGTCACCTGCGACAGGGCGGCCGCCAGGGTGAGCGGCTCGAGCCGCGCCGCGCGCGCGGTCTGAGCGAGATGCTCCCAGGGCAGCGGCCAGACCGCCAGCAGATCTCCGAGGAAGATGGTGTCGAGCTTGGCCGCCTCAGCCGCCTGAGCCGCCCGCCGGTAATTCTCGAATTCGTGCATGTCATCGCCGGTGCTGTCGGCCAGGCGCCAGGCTGCGTGGTGGTGACCGCCCGGCCAGAAGAATGCCGCCCAGATGGCCTGCTTGTTCGGGGTCATCGTGCGAGCCTCTCCTCTTTCGAGCCGCGCAGGACGCGGCCAAGACGAACTGTCCACGGCGGCCCTCCGAAGCGCGTCTGCTCGGCCGGCCGCCAAAAAACAAGCGTTAGTACGGAAAAGGCTACCGCGTGAGCGGTGCGACGCGCCCCGCTGGCTTATCGTGCATGCATCGAACGAGAGCGAGGAGGCAGTCATCATGAGCGGTCGAGTGCAGGGAAAGGTGGCGCTGGTCACCGGCGCGGCTCGCGGACAGGGGCGCGCCGACGCGCTCCGTCTCGCCCAGGAGGGCGCCGACCTGATCGTGGTCGACGTATGCGCACCTCTGCCGAGTGTCGCCTATGACTCAGCCACCCCTGAAGATCTGCAGGAGACGGTCCGCCTCATCGAGGCGGCCGATCGTCGCGCGGTCTCGGCCATCGTCGACGTCCGCGATCTCGAGAAGCTGCGGGTCATCGTCGATGACGGGGTCCAGCACCTCGGCCGGCTTGACGTCATCGTGGCCAACGCCGGGATCTGCGTTCCACGTGCGTGGGACAAAGTCACGCCACAGATCTATGAGGACACCATCAGCACGAACATCACCGGCGTCTGGAACACGGTCATGGTCGGTGCTCCCCACCTGGTCGAGGCGGGCGGCGGTTCGATCATCCTCATCAGCTCCGCCGCCGGTCTGAAGGTGCAGCCGTTCATGGTGCCCTACACCACCAGCAAGTTCGCCGTGCGTGGCATGGCCAAGGCGTTCGCCGCCGAGCTGGGGCAGCACCACATCCGGGTCAACAGCGTCCATCCCACCGGCGTGAACACGCCTATGGGATCGGGGGATATGCAGAAGGTCATGGGCGAGGCGATCGCCGGCTATGACCGGCTCGGGGCGATGTTCATGAACATGCTCCCGGTCGACATCACCGAGGCCGAGGACGTCGCTGACACGGTGCTGTTCCTCGCCTCCGACGAATCCCGGTACATCACCGCCCACGAGCTCGCGCCGGACGCCGGCGTCACCGAGTTCTGAGGGATTCAGTTGGTCAGCTCTCGAGCTGAGTCAACGAAGGCAGAATCGATGGTCTCGCTGTGGAGCGGCTGCAACCGCGCTCAAGCTGCGCACAGGCCGGAGAGGACCGAGTCAGCCACCATCTGCGCCACCGTGTCGATGTCCAGTTCGCCGCCGGGCGAGTACCAGTGACACAGCGAGTGGACTGTTCCGAGCATGATGTGCACGGCCACCCGCGCGTGGGGCACCCGTCGGAACTCACTGGCCGCGATCCCGTCCTCCACCATGTCCACGTACAGCTGCTCGTAATGGCGGCGCAGGGCGATGACGGCCTCCTTGCCCTCGGGGCTCAGGTAGATCCATTGATAGAAGGCGATCTGGGCCTGGGCGAAGGTGGCGTCCAGCGTGCGGGCGAAGGCGACCACCACATGCCGGATGCGCTCCGCGGGTGACCCGTCACCGGTGGCGATCGGCTCGATCACGTGAAGGAAGTTCTGCACGCCGTGCTCGACGATCAGCTGGAGCAGGGCCTCCTTGCTGGAAATCCGCGCATACAGGCTGCCCGGCAACAGCCCCACCGCGTCACCGATGTCGCGCATGCCGACCACCGGGTAGCCCTGCTCGGCGAACAGTCGCGTGGCCTCACGTTCCACCGTCTCGAGTGAGACGTCCGGCAGGGGCGTCCGCGGCGCCATGCTCAGCTGAGCTCCGAGAAGAACGACTGGATCTCGTCGATGACGAGCTCGGGCTGCTCCGCAGGTGGATAGTGGCCGCCGCGCGGCTGGACCGTCCAGCGCTGCAGGTTGGTCGCCCGGGCGGCGACCGCTCGCGGCAGCAGCAGCAGCTCCTTGGGGAAGACCGCAAACGCGGTGGGCACCTCGATGGCCGGGCTGCGGTCATGACGCGGGGCCGGCGGCTGGTTGTCGGTGTAGTGCTCCTTGTAGATGCGCATGGAGGACGGGATCGACCCGGTCAGCCAGTAGATCGACGCGGTGGTGCACAGGAAGTCCCGGTCAAACACCGCGTAGACATCCCCGTCGTTGTCGGACCAGTCGCGGCGCCGGCCCAGGATGTATGCAGCCGTACCGGTCGGAGAGTCCGCCAGGGCATAGGCGATCGTCTGCGGGTCGGTCCGGTGCACCGTGGAGTGGCTGACGATCGTCGAGCGGATCGCCGCATTGCGTTCGCGCATCCACCCCTCGTCGGGACCGAAATCCTCCGGGGTGACCTCCCACAGCGCAACGCCCGGGACGTTGGGCAGCGTCAGCCACACGCCGATCACCTCGTCGGGGTAGCTGTGGCCGAGCCAGCCGGTGATGGTGGACCCCCAGTCACCGCCGGCGGCGCAGAAGCGCCCATAGCCGAGGACCTCGGTCATCAGCGTGTGCCACAGATCGGCGATCTGGGGCGCGCCGAGCCCGGTCGTGGTGAGCGGCATGGAGAATGCAGCGCCGGGCAGGCTCGGGACGACCACGTCGAAGGCGTCCGCCGGGTCCCCCCCGTGGGCGCCGGGGTCGGTGAGCGGGCCGATGACCTTCTCCCAGTCCCAGAAGGTCCAGGGCCAGCCGTGGCTGAGGATGAGCGGCTTGGGGCTTGGTCCGACCCCACGCACGTGCAGAAAGTGGATGGGGACGCCGTCGATCTCAGCCATGTAGTTCGGGTAGGCGTTGATGCGCGCCTCGTGCACGCGCCAGTCGTACTGGGTGGTCCAGTACCCGACGAGGTCCTGCAGCCACGCCCGGTTGACGCCGTAGGCCCAGTCCTCGTTCCCGAACTCATGCGCCCAGCGCGTATGGCGCAGCCGGGTGAGCATGTCGTCGAGGTCGGCCTGGGGAATCGCCACCTCAAAGGGCACGGCCTGGGTGACCGACACGCTCACCGCGCACCCCCGGGGATCAGACCCAGCTCACAGCGACCGTAGAAGTCATAGAGCTGGTCGGTGCCGAAGGAGTGGTTGATCCCGGCCCGTGCGTCGCGGAACAGGCGCTCGAGCACGTGCCCGCGCCGGAACGACGCCCCGCCGATCAGACGCAGGCCCTGGTCGGTGATGCTGATCGCGGTCTCGGTGGCCGCGACCTTGGCCACGTCCCAGCGTGCCTTGCGACTGGCCACGGGCCAGTCGGCGTCACCGTGGTCGATGGCCAGGCGGGCCGTCGACTCGACCGCCCGCTCGGTGATGTCGATCTCGGTCCGCATCCGCCCGAGGATGTACTGCACGTACCCGAGTGAGGCGGCGGCGGAGTCCTGGGCTGACAGCGTGGCGCCGGTGTGCTTCTTCAGCACCGCGGCTCGCGTCTCCTCATAGGCGCGGTCGGCCAGCCCCAGGTAGACGCCGCCGAAGCAGACCGCGGCCCACTCCGCCTCCCCGATCAGGCCCTCGCGGAAGTTGCCCCCGGAGGTCTCGGGTGCGGCGTAGACCCCGTCGAGCACGAGCGTGTGGCTCCCGGTCGCGCGCATTCCCAGCGTGTCCCACGTGGCGTCGATGCTCACCCCCGGCGCGGTCTTCTCGATCACGAAGGTGGTTTCCCGCGCGGCGTGCTCGCGGTGGTCCGCGGGGAGCTTGCCGTCGGCGTCGGTGATCGTGGCGTTGGTGGCGATGAGGTCCGACGCCTCGATCAACGTCGCCCAGTTCTTCTTGCCGCTGAGGCGCCAGCCGCCGCCCTCTACCGGAACCGCCACCGTGTCGGCCAGTCCGGTGAGGCCGGCGCGCGCCTCGCTGAAGGGCCCACACAGCAGATCGTGATCCTGGGCGACCCGGCCCAGGATGCGGGCCTTGGACTCCTCGGTCATCGCGCTCGTGTTGCGGAAGATCCCGACCATGCTCTGGTGCATGTTGTAGGCGAGGGCGATGGAGGCATCTCCGCGCGCGAGCTCGCGGCCGACGCACGCCACCGTCCAGATATCGGCGCCCAAGCCACCGAACCGGCGGGGGACCGCGATGCCGGCCAGACCGCTGTCCTTGTACATGGGCACCGTCTCCATGGGGAACCGGCGATCCTCATCGATCTCCTGACCCAGCTTGGCGAACTCGACCGCGAGCTCCCGAGCCGCGGTGAGCACCCGCGCTCGCTCGGCCGAGGTGATCTCGGGCGTGTGCTTGTGCATTGCCGGCACGTCCTCGGTTTCGGCGATGGCCATGGACCGTCCCTCCTCTATCGCTTGAGCTCTGACATCAGGAATCCGCGGCGATGCTGAGGCCGCCGTCGACCACCAGGCACTGACCGGTGATGGCGCTGGCCCGCGGACCGGCCAGAAAGTGGACGGCCTCGGCAACTTCCTCCGGCGCGACCATGCGAGCCATCGGGACCTGCGCGGACAGGCGCGCCACGGCCTCCGGGCCCTGGCGCTGGTGAAAGCCGGCCGTCTGCACGTAACCGGGAGCAACCGCGTTCACCCGGATGTCCGGTGCCCACTCGACCGCCAGCACGCGGGTCATACCGAGCAGGGCCGCCTTGGCCGCCGTGTAGACCAGCCGCGAGGGCATGCCGACGAGCGCCGAGACCGAGCTCATCATGACCACCGACCCGCGCGCCCGGGCCAGCGCGGGATACGCCGCGCGGGTGCAGCGCAGCGCGCCATTGAGGTTGACGTCGATGCCACGCGTCCAGTCCGCGTCGCTCAGCTCGGCGGATGCACCGGAGCTCGGCACGCCCGCGTTGTTGACGAGCACGTCGAGACGGCCGTAGTTCGACAGCGTCGCGGCGATCATCGCGCCGACCGCCTCGGTGTCGGTCACGTCCACCGCAACGGCCAGGCCGTCGTGCCGACTCGCCGCGCGCTGCGCGCCAGTCAGGTCACGGTCGGCGAACACCACGCGATGACCGCGCTCGACGAACAGCTCCGCCGTGGCGAGGCCGATGCCGGCGGCGGCACCCGTGATCAGCGCAACGGGGTGGGGGCTTTCCTGGCGCATAAAAACAAACGCTCATTCAGCCTATACCGAGGCAGCGACCCGTGTCAACGGAGAACCGCTGACCCGGACGGGCGCACACGGGTGGGGTGGGCGGCCATGGGGGAACCTCCCCC